>NZ_LVYZ01000043.1:0-99700 GCF_001909095.1 Paenibacillus sp. P46E | reverse complement strand
AGTAAGGAAGGTTACGGCCTGGCCGTACGCCGAATGACGGAACCAGAAAGTGTATTTGGACAACTGAAAAATAACCGGGGCTTCCGGCGCTTTCTGCTTCGCGGCATGGAAAAAGTGACGCTTGAGGTCGGTTGGCTTTGCCTTGCCCACAATCTCTTGAAGCAAGCTGCAAATGACCAAAAACAAAGAGCAACATTTCTCCAGTGACGGGAGAAATGTTGCTCTTTTGACCTTTTTACGGTTTTGAAAATGAGAAGGGTTTGTCTCTACTCGTAGAAAACTACTTTTGGGACAGCCCCTTATTTGTATAGATCTAGGACTGTTATTTAATCTGCTTGAGCAATCGGCTGAGAGGCTTCTGCACTTTGCCCGTATATGTTCAGCGCTTCATCCAGCCGCTGCACGGCAATTTGCATAAGCTCAGGCGGCGTATGGGTGAAATTGAGCCGCATTGTATTCCCGTGAGGCTGATCGGAATAGAATACCTCGCCGGGTACAAAAGCTACGCCTTGCCGGACGGCATAAGGAAGCAGCTTAGCGGTGTTAATGTGTTCGGCCAATGTAAGCCACAGGAACATGCCGCCCCGCGGCTCTAGAAAATGAGTGCCTTCCCAGCTACGGGACACCAGTTCACTGGAGAGCAGCTTCATACGCGAATGGTATTCGCGCGAAATCAGGCGGATATGCTCCTCAAGGTCAAAGGTATGCAGCAGTTCGGACAGCGCCCGCTGGTCAATAGCGCTTGAATGCAAATCTGCAGCCTGTTTGGCTTTGGTGATCACTTGGATCAATTCAGGGGGCCCGATGATCCAGCCGGTGCGCAGCCCGGGGGCGACAATCTTGGAGAAGGTTCCTGTGTAGACTACACAGGATTCGCCCTCACCGCTTCGATCGATTGCTGCAAGGGTAGGAGGGTATGCGCCCTGAGCATCCTCGAAGGTAATTTCACCATACGGATTGTCTTCAAGAATAAGAACATTGTAGCGCCGGCATAATTCTACTGTCTGTTCGCGGCGTTCTCTGCTCCAGGTGGCTCCTGAGGGATTATTAAAGGTAGGAACGGCATACAACAGCTTGGGACGCTGGATGCGAAGCTGCTCTTCCAGATGATCCGGGAGCATACCGTGTTCATCACTCTTGACAGTGTGGATGTCCGCACGGTAAGAGCCAAGCACCTGAAGCGCAGCCAGATAAGTTGGTGCCTCTACAAGCACACTGTCGCCGGGGTTAAGCATAATTTTGCAGAGCAGATCCAGAGCCTGCTGTGAGCCTGTAGTCAGAATCATGTCAGAAGCAGACACAGCAATTCCCTGTCCTGTGAGTCTTGCCGCGATTTGTTCGCGCAGCGGCAGATAGCCTTCGGTCAAGCCATACTGAAGGGCTGAAGTATCCGCAGCTAGCGCCCTGTTGTAAGCATCCCAGACCGCTTGCATCGGAAATAATTCTTCTCCGGGCAATCCTCCGGCCAGCGATATAATATCTTTACCTTGGGTTACCTTTAATATTTCACGGACTGCCGAAGAACCCAGGTGTTCTGCCGCAGTTGAAAAATTAATCTTCATAAAAAAATACGCCCCCGCTGCTTTGATTTTGTTGTATCATAACGGCATAGCGGTATAACAGTAAAGCGATGAATATAACAGTTGGGAGGACGGAATAATGCATATCGATTTGCTCCGAAGCGGCAGCAAAGCCTTGCCGCAGCAAATCAGTGATACGCTGGCTCAGCGGATCACTTCCGGGCTCTTGCAGCCGGGAACCCGGCTTCCCTCCGTCAGGAGACTGGCAGTTACACTGAAAGTAAGCCAGGTTACGGTGAGCAAAGCCTACGCTGATTTGGAGAAGAGGGGACATATTGTATGCAGCCAGGGCAAAGGCTGCTTTGTAGCGGAGCATGAGCCAAGCGGAACAGGGGACGGGGCAGGCTGGCAGGACAGATATGATGATTATTTGCCGCGTGCACAGCTGTGGCGCAATTTTGACTACACCGAGGTGGAGTTTCCATTCCATCTGGCTGCGATTCATAGTGAACTGCTTCCTCTCGAGCCGATTGGTTCGATCATGGCAGCATTGGTAACGGGCCAGCCTGAACTGATGGCTTCCTACGGCAATTTTCAGGGCGACCCGGAGCTGCGTGAGATCATGCGCAGGCATTTGCAGCCGCGCGGCATACACATCAGTTCCGCCGATCTAATGATTACCAGTGGAACACAACAGGGGATCGATCTTGTAGCACGGACCTTTGTGGGTCCGGGGGATACTGTATATCTGGAAGCGCCTAGTTATACCGGGGCTATAGATGTTTTTGCCGGAAGAGGAGCGGAGATGATCTTTGTACCTATGGACCATGAGGGGATGCGGGTGGATGTGCTGACCCGGCTGTGTGATGCCAGGCCGCCCAAACTGATCTATACCAACCCTACCTTTCAGAATCCTAGCGGTGTCACTATGAGCATAACAAGAAGACAGCGGCTGCTGGAGCTTGCCCGCAGCTACCGCTGTCTCATTGTAGAGGACGATCCGTTCAGCGACCTATATTTCCGCACACCGCCTCCCCCTTCAATCAAGTCAATGGATGAGGACGGGCATGTAGTATATATGAAAAGCTTCAGCAAAGTCATAGCCCCGGGTTGCCGGATCGCCTGTGTGGCCGCTGAGGGGAACATCCTGTCCAGGCTGATCGCTGCCAAGTCGGCAAGTGATCTGGGGAGTCCTCTGCTTACGCAGGGGGCTATACTCCCGTTCATTGCCCATAAATATGAGGATTATGCCCGCAAGCTCCGGCTTGCCCTCCGTAGACGAATGGAGAATGCTGCCAAGCTGCTGAAGCAATATTCCCCACCGGGCGTGACATGGGTTCTTCCCGAAGGAGGATTGAATCTTTGGCTGCAGCTTCCTTCCGCATCCGGTATTAAGAAGCTCCATGAGCTGGCGGAGCAGGAGGGCATTTCTTTCCTGCCCGGTGATGTGTGTTATGCCGGGGATCAGCCTTCAAGACATATCCGCTTGTGCTATTCGCAAATGAAGGAAGCGGATATGGAACGTGGCCTGAAGCTGTTCCTTATTTTGCTGGACAAGCATCTCCGCTCCTCGGATTAATGATTTTCGAGACTCTGCCGGAGACTGTTGAGCTGGCGGCCGATACGTTGCGGGAACAGCTGAAGCGGAACCTCGCCTCCTGCAGCTGCCTGAAGAGTCCTGTAGATATCCACCTGACCTGAGCCGTAATATTTGTCATGGCCGGGATCACCCAGATCTACGGCGTTTGAAGTCATCATTTCCATGACCTCCTTATTGGTCAGAGCCGGGTTCAGGGAACGCACCAGTCCGGCGAGTGCCGCAACATGCGGGCTGGCCATTGAGGTTCCGGACAGTGCCGCATACTGGTTATCGGGATAAGTGCTCGCAATGCTCTCCCCGGGGGCGGCGACATCAATATATTCCCCGTAATTGGAGAAGGAAGCTCTTTCACCTGTAGCATTGGTTGCAGCAACGGCAAGAACCTCGGGATAGGCGGCAGGGAAACCTGGGCGTTCAGTATTGTCATTTCCTGCAGCGGATACAATTACCACATCGCGGTCGTAGGCATATTTAATCGCATCATGCAGAAATTGAGAATCGGCATAATTGCCCAGACTGAGGTTAATCACTTTGGCGCCCTTGTCTGCAGCCCAGATGATCCCTTCGGCTACGGAATAGGTAGTGCCTGCACCCGAGTTGTCTAGTGCTTTTACCGGGAGAATCTTATTGTACCAGCTAATACCGGCCACGCCTTCTTCGTTATTAGTTAATGCCCCTATAATACCCGCAACATGTGTGCCGTGACCCACATCATCGTCAGGGGGGGCAGTTTTCGTTATGGCATTATATCCGGCAAGTAGTTGCCCTTTAAGATCCGGATGATTCGCCTGCACCCCGGTATCTACCACCGCGACAATGACATCTTTGCTGCCTTTGGACAGATTCCAGCCCTGTTCGGTTTCAATAGCCGGCAGATTCCACTGGTATGCGGAAAAAAGTAAATCATTCGGTGTAATTACTGTGGCTTTATTTTCGCTGACGGTATCATTGGTTAAATACAAATAGTGAGGTTCCGTATATTGCGGATGCCATTTGTCGTTAAAATAGGTTTTTAGCTGGGTATAGTTCATCTTCCCGGAGCGGAAAATGTAGGCGTACCCGAGTTTGCGCGGCTCCATACAGCGGATATCGGCGGCAATGGTCTGCAGCTGTCCTGCGGTAGGGTGTCCATTTTTGAAGCGGACGACAATCTCATTTTCGTAATAATGGCTGGCATTCTCGTTGTCATGGCCGGTTTTGACGGTGAGATCCTTCAGAGTATCGGCATGGACCGATTCGACGCGGTACTTGCCTTCCTTCGGATAGGGGATTAGCCGCAGATTTTTGAGCTGGTGCTCAGCCACTTTATCCAGAATCTTTTGATGAATCAAGGCGATGACCCCATAATGGCCTTGCTGATCGCGCTGGGCGGTGAAATAATATTTTTTATTGCCGATAATAAAAGAAGGGGATTCATAAGCCTGATGCCCCTTGATTGCCGCTTTTGCAGTATTCAGGTACTTCAGCAGCTGTTTGTTCTCCTGGTCGCTTCCTTCCGGAAGGGATGATTTGAAGGTACTGGTCTGCTGCGTGCGGAAATCAATCCACATCAGCATGGTGATATGGCCGTGTCCCTGCTGTAGACGTTTGGCATATGCTGAAATATCCTCGGGCGTTTTACCATTCGCCTCGAAGAGCATCGTTCTCAGGTGTTTGCTGACATCTATCCGGTTCAAGCGGTCAGTAGCGCTGACATCTTGAGTAAGTGCGGCCTTCTTAATCGTCTTTTCCTGTGAAGGACTAGGCACAGAGGCTTGCCCCGGCTTAGGCTCTCCATCGGAACGAAATGTGAAGGTTAGAACGGCTATGGTAAAAGCGGCGGTGACCAGACCGGCAAGCATTACATTTTTGCGTGACATATTTTCCGCTCCTTCATGGAATCGTAATAGCTGTAGGTTTAGGAGTGAACACAGGTTTTATGCATCACAGAAAAGGATACCGTCGTCCAAGGATTTATGTTAATATCAGAAAGTAAGTGCTTACTAAGTAAAACACTTGGAAAAACCTCGCTTCATTTAATTCAACTTTCATGAGCCAGGAATAATAAGGGGGAGCAATCGCCATGTCATCAGCCAACGTGCAGAAATTGTGTGAATCGACGAGAGAAAAGCTTAAATCCGTAATCGGAAAAATGGAATTATTCCTGAATCAGCATGCGCTGCCGCAACTGGCTACAGAGGAAGATGAGGAAACGCTGCTCTTTTATCAAGGCTTTTTGTCCGATCTCCGCCATTTGCTGGTGTTCTCGGAAATGTCATATGAGAAGCTTGGGGTTGCTTTGCGGCGTGCCACATTCGATGAAGCCTTTGCGCAAAAAGCGCTATATAACGTATATCATTTTGGGGTGAACAACTTCTTTTATCCCAAGAATGAAAGCTATTCCGAAGATGGTCGTTATGCCTATACAGGCCAAGATGCCATCCGGTTCCGCAAAAAGCCGGTACGTCCGGCCCGCGATATTATCATGGATATCACCAAGGTTTACGAAGAACTTCGGGATGATCTAAGCTACTATGAGAATGATTATTTGACCGAGAAGCGCATGCAGAATCAGGTGTAGCCTGAGCTGAATAGTTCCGGTACACTGGACCGCATTTGCCATGGATATGGCAGATGCGGTCTTTTTCAATTTACCGTTCTTATAAGAATTTCTATGCGGTTTCCCCTTGATTGTTGGCGGAAGCTGGGAAGGTGTGTGTTCAATTGGAAAGTGGCTTTTTCAGGATAGGGGCAGCCTTCTGGGGACATAATGAAGTCGAGGTGATAACGATGACAACCGCCAAACCACTTGTGAAATGCAGTGTGAGCAACTGTAATTATTGGGGAGAGCAGAACCTGTGCCGTGCAGATCAAATTGTGATCGAAATCGACAAACATTCCGGTAGTGCTTATCTGGAAGAGTATGCCGAAGAAATGACTGACAAGGGCCATCATGATCATGCGGCTACTTCTTCTGCCACCTGTTGTCTGACGTTCAAGCCGAAGGATTAGGAGGACACCGCCATGGACAAGCGCAGTGATGATTCCAGTCTGGACCGTGATTCCCGCCGAAAAATAATTCTGCGTCCGCGGAGGATCGATTATCCCCGGCGGGACAGAGCCCTAAATGAGGAATATGCCGCCGAGATCAACCCGTTGCCGGCTCATGTGCACAGAGGGCATATTAACGGAGCAGATGCAGGAGAAGCCGCAAAGGAAGACGATACAAACACGGATAGCCGGACCATGGGATATGTTGGCTTGGGGTTTGGGGTCGTCTCCTTGTTTATCTGGTCCATTATTTTGGGACCCATTGCAGCAGTGCTTGGGTATTTTGCCTATGCCAGAGGACAAAAAACTGCAGGGGCATGGGCCATGGGGCTGGGAATTGTATCTACACTCAGCTATTTTATTATGATTCCTTTTGCCCGTTAGCCGTACAATCTAATGTAAGCAGGAAATCGAAACAGGCTTTAAGACCTATCTATGCAGGTCTGAAGTCTGTTTTTTGGTGTCGGCATATAGCAATTCCTGCTGAGAAATTGTAAAATAAAGGCGTATTTTAAATTTGAAATGAGAACCTTAATATATAAAATGACCTTGAAAGAAGGAATGCTCAGAATGGGGATTAATGCCATAGCTGGAAGCGGAATCGGCCAGCTGAAATGGATTGATTTACGAAGCTCTTCCCAGGTGAAGAATGTGATGGTCAAAAATAAGGCGGAGGCTCCGGGAAGCTCGTCAGCAGAGTTTGCGGCCCTCCTACAAGGAATTGCACTCCAGAACAGCAGTGGTGGGGATACCAGTAGTGCGCTGGCCTCCATGGACAGCTCATCCTTAAGCGGGCTGTTGTGGCAGCAGATTGGCGGCGGGGGAGGAGAAGCTTATGACTCCATTTCCGGGGAAATAACGGAGACGAAACCTACGGATTATGAAGACCTGATTCAAACGGCGAGTGCGAAATACGGTGTTCCTGTTGATCTGATCAAAGCGGTTATTGATACAGAGTCCTCTTTTAATCCCAATGTTGTATCTTCAGCCGGAGCCAAAGGGCTGATGCAGCTAATGGATGGAACGGCAAATGGACTGGGTGTATCGGATCCCTTTGACCCGGCTCAGAGCATCGACGGTGGGGTGCGCTATTTATCCTATCAATTGAAACGGTATAACGGGCAGGAGAACATGGCGCTTGCTGCTTATAATGCCGGTCCGGGCCGTGTGAACAAGCTTGGTGTCAGCAATGACCTGGAGCTGTTGGCCAATCTGTCGCAGCTTCCAAAGGAAACCCAGGCTTACATCGCCAAAATAGAACGCGCCCGCGCGAAATACGCGGTATAATAAAAAGGATCAAACGGGTTACCCTTAGACCACAGAGGTGGAAAAGGGCCGTTTGATCCTTTTTCGCCATAGTGGGATGCGGGTGATTCCTGCACGCTGCCAAGAAAGACACAAAGGAGATCTTCAATATATGCTTTACTGGGATTACGCAGCGGCTGCACCTCCTTACGAGGAGGTAGTGCAGACCGTAGAACAAATCATGAGGCTGCATTATGCCAACCCCTCTTCCCTGCACCGGGCAGGGGTGGAAGCAGAGCGGCTTATCACACGTGCGCGGGAAGTGTGCGCAGCTTCACTTGGTGTACAGCCGAATGAAATATTGTTTACCTCGGGGGCAACCGAGAGCAATAACCTGGCCATAAAAGGTGCCGCCCTGCAGTACCAGGGCAGGGGGCGTCATATCGTTACAACACAGTTGGAACACCCTTCCGTGTTTGAGAGCTGCCTGCAGCTGCAAGGTCTAGGCTGGGAGGTAACTTTTGTCGCGCCAAAAAGCTCGGGAATCGTGGATCCGGCAGATATTTCCGCTGCTGTTCGCCCGGATACGGTGCTTGTCAGTGTCATGCATGTCAATAATGAGATTGGAACGGTACAGCCGCTGCGGGAGATTGGCGAGGGAATCAAAGCTATGAATCGGCGGACCTTGTTCCATGTTGACGGGGTGCAGGGATACGGTAAGCTTGAAACTCAGCTGAAGGAGTGGCAGGCTGATCTGTACAGCTTATCCCCGCATAAAATTCGCGGACCCCGCGGTACAGGTATCCTGTTTGCCAGAGAAGGGGTAACACTGTTTCCGCTCCTGACGGGAGGCTCACATGAGAATGGAAACCGTGCCGGAACCGAGAATGTAGCGGGAATTGTGGCTTCAGCCAAGGCTGTGCGAATGAGCGGTGAGAAGCGGGAGGAGCTCAGCAGACGTCTGATTCCGCTTCGTAACCGGCTGATGCATTTTATCTCAGGTATACCCGAGCTAATTCTGAACAGCAGAGAGGATGGTGCCCCTCATATTGTGCACTTTTCCTACCCGGGTATGATGGGGGAAGTTCTCGCCCGCAAGCTGGAGGAGCTGGGGATGACCGTCTCAACCCGTTCCGCCTGCTCTTCGCGTCTTGCCGAACCGAGCCGGATTTTGCTGTCGATGGGCAGAGAGGTCCCGGAAGCACTGGGCGGTATCCGGATCAGCCTTGGGGATAGTCATACGGAAGCTGATGTTGCCAAGCTTGAACAAGCGCTGCTGGATGCGGTACAGTCATTGAAGAAAGCTCAAGGAGGCATGAAATAACACATGAATGAGATAGAGAATGGATACGGAACTGAATCCTGGGCAGGGATGGTAAGAAGTAGTGAATATGCAGATATGCTGATGCTGCGGTTCGGAGAGTTTATTTTAAAAGGGAAAAACCGCTCCCGGTTTGAGAAAACTGTGCTCCGTCATGTGAAGGAAATGGTCAAACCTTTTCCTAAAGTGAGCTTAAGCAAGGAATTCGGACGCATTTACGTACACTTAAACGGTGAACCCGCAGGAGAACTGATCGCTGTGCTGCGCAACGTTTTCGGTATTGCTTCGATCAGTCCGGTTAAAGTTTCGCAATCGGAATTTGAGGATATTTTATCCGTCAGCCGGACCTTTTTACAGATTGCAGCTCCACCAGCCGGCACGACCTTTAAGGTGAATGCACGGCGGGTCTGGAAGGAATTTCCTTATGGTTCAATAGAAATGAATAAGCTGATTTCAACACCGCTGCTGCAAGGTTATCCGGGTCTGCTGGTGGACGTGAAGTCGCCGCAGATGGAGCTGAGAATTGAAATCCGGGAAGGCCAAACGTTTATTTTCTGTGAAAATATTGCCTGTGTGGGAGGTTTCCCTCTGGGCACCAATGGGAAAGCCATGCTGCTCCTCTCAGGCGGTATCGACAGTCCTGTCGCTGGCTGGTCCTCCATGCGGCGGGGACTCGAAGTCGAATGTGTCCATTTCTACAGCTTCCCCTATACCAGTGAGCTGGCCAGGCAAAAAGTCGTAGATTTGACGCGGGTGCTGTCAAGGTATGCGGGAGTCATCAAGCTGCACCTTGTTCCATTTACAGAGGTGCAGACCTCTTTTACCGGTATCGGTCAGGATAACCTGATCGTTACGTTGATGCGCCGGGCCATGCTGAAAATTGCATCGCGGTTAGCTGAGCAGGAGGGGGCACTGGCCCTTGTTACAGGAGAAAGCCTCGGACAAGTTGCAAGCCAGACACTTTCCAGCATGAATGTAATCGGCCGTGCGACCCCTCTTCCGCTGCTGCGCCCTCTCGTAATGATGGACAAGAGTGAAATTGTGGATATTTCCAAAACCATCGGCACCTATGAACTCTCTATCCTTCCCTACGAGGATTGCTGCACACTATTTGTCCCCAAATCGCCGACGACCAATCCAAACTTGCGGATCGTGGACAAAATTGAAGCTACCCTTCCAGGCTATAGTAGCCTCCTGGATGCAGCGGTCGCCGGAACAGAGACGGTTACCATTACTCCTTACGGGGATGAAAAGCCAAGGGATAGGGTCCCGGCGGAGGCAGGGCTTCAAGAGGAATGGTTCTAGTCTAAAAGAAGGAGTGCTACCAAACCACATGGTCAATGGTGCACTCCTTTATTCATTCGGTATTATTCTGTTGCGGGTTGGGAATTCCTTAGACAGCGGGTCCGCCATGTACCGATTTCCGGTGATCCCGGACCCGCTTCCAGTGTCCGGATGCAAGGATACCCGTAATTACCAGCAGAATAAAAAGAACACGCAGCAGCGGATGCTCCTCAACAAAGGGACCGATCCGCTGTTCTTCGGTAATCATGCTTGAGGCCGTCAGCCCAAGTACGGCAGCGCCGATATAAATGATCCAGGGATAGCGGCCCATCAGCTTAATGAATAGGGTACTGCCCCAGACGACAATCGGAACGCTGATCAGCAGTCCCAGCACAACAAGCACAATATTATGATTCGCAGCCCCGGCTATGGCGATCACATTGTCCAGACCCATGGCAGCATCCGCAATAATGATCGTCCGGACCGCCGACCAAAGTGTCCCCCCGGCTTGAATATTCGGCCCCCCGTTATCTCCGGTCAGCAGCTTATAAGCAATCAGAATGAGCAGAAGACCCCCGAACAGCAGCAGCCAGGGAATCTTAAGCAGCCAAACTACCAGAATAGTGGCGATAATCCTTAGTGCTACAGCTCCGCCTGTACCCAGCAAGATCGCTTTTTTCTGTGTTTTTCCGTGTAAATTCCGTGCAGCCAGTCCAATGACTATGGCATTGTCACCGGCCAGAATCAGATCCAGAAAGATAATATTGAGCAGCGGCAATATGAAATCCCAAACGGATGTGTTCAAGAGCGTGTCACTCCTAATGTTTTGTTTGAATTGCTTTTTGAATCAGATTCGTACAAAACGTTCATCCTGAGTATTTGTTTACATGTTTACATTTTGGAAGTTGCCCTGAACCGTATAGTGTTGTATACGCTATAAAAACCCCGGACATTCGTAACTTACAAAAAAGCCTGCCCAAGAAGCATAGCTTGCCCGGCTTGGACATACATGTAAATACATGTAGTTCAGGGAGGCTGAAGTTAAATGGATTCTTTATTGCTGCTTGGTGAAATACTGATGATCAATCTCGTGCTGAGCGGAGATAATGCAATGGTTATTGCAATGGCCAGCAAAAATTTGCCGGAGCAGCACCGCAGGCTGGCGGTTTGGTGGGGGGCTGCCGGTGCAGTCGTGTTGCGCTGCTTGCTGACGTTTGCCGCAGTACTGCTGCTGAAGATTCCTTATATCGAGGCCGGCGGGGGGATATTGCTGCTGTGGATCGCCTTCAAGCTGCTGCTGGAGGAGGAAGAGGATGTCCGGGTAGAAGAGAGCTCAACTATATGGAAATCCGTCCGCACCATTCTGCTCGCTGACTTTATTATGAGTCTGGACAATGTACTGGCCATTGCAGGCGTCGCAAAGGGGGATCTTGCGCTGATTGTGATCGGTATTGCGTTAAGCATTCCGATTGTAGTCTGGGGCAGCGGAATCATTGTAGGCTGGCTGCACCGTTTCCCTGTGCTGATCTACATTGGGGCTTATATCCTCGCATATACGGCGGGAGATATGCTGCTTCAGGATGCCAAATTCGGTGCGGTAATTTCCTTTCTGCTGCCGTCGTTCCACTCGATGCTGCCGCTGCTGCTCGGAATCATTGTGGTGATATCGGGCTTGTTCAAGCGCGGAACTTTATCGGCAAAGTAGAAATCCGGAAATGATTCTTTGGCTGAGTCAGAGCTGTGTAACAGCTTTGGCCCGGTCTTTTTGAAATATAAGATTTTATATGTTTCACGAAATAAATCATCCTTATATTTTTGGAGAAACGGCTGCCGCCTCTTTCAGAGGATGGCGAAGTCGTTTCTTCTTAGCATGGGAACCAATAACAAGAAGAATGATGGTGTTTTATTTATTTTTCAGATAAAATATAAAGGGAATCCTGTCATATGCTTATGTTTCTTAGTGGCGGGTCTGAGAGAAGAGACATGAATCTTGAAGGGATGGGTGGAAAATGTCTTCTAAAAATGACGCGAAACTGGGTATATTTATATTCGCTGCCGGCATAGTGATACTGTTCGGAAAGCTGGGGGTATTCGGCTTTCTCGGGCGTGCTCTGTGGCCACTTGTAATTCTGGTTCCCGGCCTGTTCCTGCATGTGCTTTTCTTCAGCCGCCGGGCTCCGGCATCCGTGCTGCTGCCGGCTGGGATTCTGACCGTATACGGATTGCTGCTGGGTCTCTGCAATACCTGGGGCTGGGGACTGATGTCTCATCTGTGGCCGTTGCTGCTGCTGGGCATTGCTGTCGGACTGTATGAGTATTCGCTCTATTCCCCGGGACGAAACGGCGGCCTTACTACCGCGGCTGTCATTCTGGGTCTACTGAGTCTTGTACTACTGATCTTCAGCATGCTGGGAACAGGAGCACTCTATTTGCTCGGAGCCATTCTGGTTGCGGCAGGTGCCTGGCTGATCTTTGGCCGGGGCAAACCGGGAGGCCGTAAAAAGTGGAACGGAGGCTGGTAAGACAGCTATATCCCGCGAAACTTGATCTAAGAAAGAACGGGGAAATTGCCCGAATGCAACTTTAGCAAAATTAAACGAAGCTGGAAACCGTTTTTTCATAAAAAGACTTGCTTTTCATAGTGCTTTCACTATAATATTAAGGATATGTTGAAGCGTCGGCTTTCTGCCTGGCGCTTCTTTTGTGAGACTGCCGCGACAAGCTATAAATTTAAACATTTTTAATTTGATAAATGAGAGGATTTGGATACAAATCATGCATTCAAGAAAAGATATCCGCAATATTGCGATCATTGCCCACGTTGACCATGGCAAAACAACACTCGTCGATCAGCTACTGCAGCAATCAGGAATTTTCAGCGCTCACGAGCACTTGCAAGAACGGGCCATGGACTCGAACGATCTGGAGCGGGAACGCGGAATTACCATCCTAGCCAAAAATACAGCAATTACCTATAAAGAGTTCCTGATCAACATCGTAGATACCCCTGGACACGCCGACTTCGGCGGTGAAGTAGAGCGCATCATGAAGATGGTTGACGGCGTACTGCTGGTTGTCGATGCGTATGAAGGCTGCATGCCGCAAACGAAATTCGTTCTGCGTAAGGCGCTGGAACAGCACCTGACACCTATCGTTGTCGTGAACAAGATTGACCGCCCGGCTGCACGTCCGAAGGAAGTTATTGATGAAGTCCTGGATCTGTTCATTGAGCTTGAAGCCAGTGACGACCAATTGGAGTTCCCAGTTGTTTATGCTTCCGCAATTAACGGTACATCCAGCATGGACCCTGAGAAGCAGGATGAAACCATGCTTGCACTGTACGAAACCATTACCCAGCATATCCCGGCTCCAACTGAAAAAATTGAAGAACCACTGCAGTTCCTCGTAACATTGATGGACTACAATGAATATCTGGGACGTATTGCTATCGGACGCGTGAACCGTGGCATAATTAAGCAAGGCCAATCCGTTACTGTCATCATGCGTGACGGCAAGAGCAAAACAGCCCGTATCGAGAAGCTGTTCGGCTTCCAGGGTCTAAAACGTGTAGAAACAGAAGAAGCGGGCGCTGGCGACATCGTGGCCATTGCCGGTATCAAGGATATTAACATCGGTGAGACGATTGCCGATCCGGCAAACCCTGAAGCGCTGCCTGTCCTGAAGATTGATGAACCGACCATGCAAATGACGTTCCTCGTGAACAACAGTCCTTTTGCAGGTAGAGAAGGTAAATGGGTGACTTCCCGTAAGCTGCGTGAGCGGCTCTTCAAAGAGCTTGAAACCGATGTGAGTTTGCGCGTGATGGAAACTGACAGCCCGGATGCATTTATCGTGTCCGGACGCGGTGAGCTTCACCTGGGGATTCTGATTGAGAATATGCGCCGTGAAGGTTATGAAATGCAGGTATCCAAACCTGAGGTTATTGTCAAGGAAATCGACGGTGCCAAAATGGAGCCGCTGGAGCGTCTGATGATTGATATTCCTGAAGAAAGCATGGGAGCCGTTATGGAGAGTCTGGGTACTCGCAAAGCGGAAATGGTCAACATGATCAATCACGGTACCGGACAGGTTCGTCTGGAATTCCTGATTCCTGCACGCGGATTGATCGGCTATAATACGTACTTCCTGACGCTGACACGCGGCTATGGTGTAATGAACCATGCCTTCGACAGCTACGCTCCACTGATTGGCGGCCAGGTTGGCGGACGTCATCAAGGTGTGCTTGTATCCAGTGAGACTGGAAACACTACTCTTTACGGCATGATGGGCGTTGAGGACCGTGGTATTCTCTTCCTGGAACCAGGTACTGAAATTTATGAAGGCATGATCGTAGGTGAGCACACCCGCGATAACGATATCATCGTTAACATCTGCAAAGAAAAGCAGTTGACCAACGTTCGTTCGGCAACGAAGGATGAAACGGTGAAGATGAAGACCCCTCGCCTGTTCTCACTGGAAGGTGCTCTTGAGTACCTGAACGATGATGAATATTGCGAAATTACACCTAAATCTGTCCGTTTGCGTAAAAAGATCCTGAATAAGGGCGAACGCGAACGTGTAGAAAAACAGCGTAAAGCGGCGCAAGCTAGCCAAGCCTAAGTTGTTATGAACGAATGGTTGTTTGTTCTGCCATAGCAGAGCATTCCATTCTTCGTCTAAGCCGCCGGATCATTCCGGTGGCTTTTAATTTTTATACGTGGATTGCAAATCGTTCAAATTCTTAGGATTCTTGCGGTATAAAAGCGTATTGAATGTTATAATGTAAGCGAACTTATTCCCGGAGGGAGTGACGAGCTTTGCAGATCTGGTTCGCTGAGCATCCTATTGTCGCTTACATTGTCATTTTTATTTTACTGACTTATGTGTACAACCGCGTTTTCCGCGTGAATCAGAAGCTGCCTATCGGCAAGGAAATTGTGTTATACCTGATGATGGCGGTGGGCTCGGGCATGCTGCTCATCTTCCAGCACGACAAGCTCCCTATTATCCAGTGCCTGCTGGTGGCTGTAGGGCTTATGCTGCTTGTGCGGGTCCGTTACATGGTAGAAGCCCGGCAGAGACGTAAGGCTGCAGCAGCGGGCAAACGACAGTAATCGCAACTTTTGCCGCTTGAATTCGTCTAATAGAGAGAGCGAGCAATCGAATACCAGTTGATACGAAAAGGACCTTATTCCATTATGAGTACAAATAAAGGCAGTTTGCCTCCAAGATCGAGCGGGAATCAGAGAAGTGGCAGACCGCAGCCGAACAGCACGGCTAGACCCGTGCCAAAGAAGAAAGTAAAGAAGCGCGGAGCATTGGCGAGAATGGGAAGAATGTTTTTGGTTATTTTAATCATTGTCATTCTCGCCGTTCTGGGATACGGCGGCTTTCTGTATTGGAAGTTTGATCAAGGCAGCTTCGGTATAGACCAGCCAGTAAAGGCGGGACATTCCGCTTCAAAGAAGCCCATCACAATGCTGCTGCTGGGGACAGACAATCGGCCGAAGCATCCTTCCAATCTGACAGATGTAATTATGGTCGTGTCGCTTAACCCCAAAACCCAGTCCGCTACAGTAGTCTCGCTTCCCCGCGATACTTACGTGGAGCTTAGCGGGTACAAGAAGACCAAGATCAATGAATTTTATGCCCGGTTCAAAAGCAAGGAGAAGACCTCAGGCCTTCTTGCTGAAGACGAGATGAAGACCATGATGGGCAAATACCTTGATATTGATGTAGATTATGTAACTGTCCTTGATTTCCAGGGCTTCCGTGATGTCGTGGATGAGCTGGACGGAGTGGATGTCAATATTAGTGAAAATATGTGTTACACGGACAGTGTAGATGGTACGGATATCGACTTGAAGAAGGGGCCGGCAAAGCTGAACGGTGATGATGCGCTCGATTACGTGCGCTACCGCAAGTCGAACTGCAGCCCGAAGACCAAGGCTTCAGATGATTTTGACCGTAACAAGCGCCAGAACGAAGTTCTGCATTCATTGGTTGGACAGATGCAGTCACTGGGCGGTGTTCTGAAGATCGGTAAGGTTCTCGATGCTGTGGATGACAATATGAAGACCGATATTGAGAATGAACAGATCAAGAATATGATCACTACCTATTGGAAGATTTCCAAGGAGAACATTGAATTCAAACCGGTAACCGGAACCTGGCGCAGTCCATATGTATATATTAACGATGAAGAGCTGGACGCAGCCAAGAAAAGTCTTCAAGACCGTATTGCCGGGATTGTACCAACATCCCAAAATTGAATGCAAGTTCGGGCATGTGCTATAATATAATAAATTGAATGCATCCAAGCCGCATAGGGGGCCTCTACTTATGTCCGAAGCCGTTGCACAGCTTAACGAAACATTGCTTACCATGCTGCAGTCGGAAACTTTTGTTCTATTGAACACTGTGGATGCGGAAACTGGCGGACCGACGTCCACCGCGATTTCCTGGATCTATGCAGTTAGCCCTTCTATTGTGCGACTTGCCGTCGACCACCGTTCCAGACTTGTGAACAACATGAAGGTAAATCCGCTGGTCACTATCACTGTTTTTGGCGAGGGTACCGTTCATGCCATTAACGGTCGTGCTTCCGTCAGGCAGGATCCGCTGTCCGATGTTCCGTTCAAGATGTGCTGTTTTGATGTCGAAATTGAAGCGGTCCGCAATGCGCTTTTCTATGGCGCACAATTGGAGTCCGCACCAAAATATGCGAAGGTATACGATGCACGTGCGGCTGATAAGCTGGACGGACAGGTGTTTGCCGCCATGCAAAAAGCCCAGTGATCAAGTCACTAGGCTTTTTTTGTCCAATTCTTTGAACCAAGACCGCTTCTATTGATTGCCTTTGGGCTTGGTATCTTCCGGGAGCTGCGGGATAATACGTCCGATAATGTCTGCCATCTCAGAGGCGAAACCGGACACCGGATGACCCTTGCTGATGTGTTTGCCCATTTCGGCAAGTCTGCTGGATATATCCATGTCAGCAGTGACGAACGCTTTTACACTTCTTGGATCCTTGCTTCTATGGTCCTTGCGGATGGCTTCTGCCACAGAATATTTAATGCTTCCAACTCGGGACCGGGTAAGAGATCCATCAACATCAATACCGACAACAGCGACATGGTTCATAACGACACAGTGGGCCCCTTTTACACCGGGAACTCTTTTGGCAAGCCGCTCAAAATGGTCTTTGAGTGCAACATCACTTTCACCTTTGCCGTCAGAAGGTTGTCCGGGTTGTGAATAAGACAGTGGGGCGGCAGTAGCTCCTTCACCCGATAAATTTTGCACTCCCTGATTCCCCTGGCTGCTTAATGATTTTGCCGATTGTTTATCCTGAGGAGAGGGTGATGACTCTTTATTAGCGATACCGCAGCTTGTCAGCAGCAGCAGTACCAGCAACAGACACATTGATTTTCTCATATGTGCGTACTCCTTTCAGCGAAAAATCAGGTCTTTACCTTAGCTTACCCTCACTGAATAGAGTTATGTATGACCAATCAAACCAGGCGCTGTGGAGGGGATAACATGAAAAAGATATTTGTACTAGACACCAACGTGCTTTTGCACGACCCCAATTCGATTTTTGCTTTCAAGGAGCATGAAGTTGTCATTCCGGCAGTAGTCCTGGAAGAAATCGACTCCAAGAAGCGCAATGCCGATGAAATCGGCCGCAACGCCCGCACCGTGTCACGCTTATTAGACGGACTTCGTGAACTTGGCCACCTGCATAGCGGTGTGGTACTGGAGCATGGAGGTACGCTGAAGGTAGAACTTAACCACCGCAGCTTCGTAAAGGTACAAGAAATGTTCGGCGAAGTCTCCAATGATAACCGGATATTGGCTGTCGCACTTAATTATCTCCATGAGGAGAATGAAAAGGCTGAACCGAGTCCTGTGGTGCTCGTGAGTAAAGATGTGCTCGTCCGTATCAAGGCGGATGTGCTTGGCATAACACCGGAGGATTATTTATCCGACCGTACGGGTGATCTGAATGAGCTGTACTCGGGCTATCAATCGCTGATGGTCCATCCTTCGCTTATCGATGAATATTACAGCCACCGTTCCTTATCCGTCAAACAGTTATCCTTGTCCTATCCGCTGTATCCGCATGAATTTGTTATTTTGAAGGATGAGATTGGCACCGGCAAATCGGCCCTGCTCAAAGTGAATAGCGATGCATCCCGGCTAGAGCCGCTTTATCTAGGAAATGATGCGGTGTGGGGAATTAGTGCCCGCAATGCTCAACAACGGATGGCGCTGGAGCTGCTGCTCAATGACGATATCCCGCTGGTCACTATCACTGGTAAAGCGGGAACAGGAAAAACCTTGCTGGCTCTGGCTGCCGGACTGTTCAAAGTAGAAGATGAGCATAAGTATAAGAAACTGCTGATTGCCCGTCCGGTGGTGCCGATGGGTAAGGATATCGGTTATCTTCCAGGTGAGAAGGACGAAAAGCTGCGTCCGTGGATGCAGCCCATTTATGATAATCTGGAATTTTTGTTCGATACGAAGAAGTCCGGTGATATCGATAAAATTTTGATGGGCCTCGGCAGTATTCAAGTGGAAGCCCTCACCTATATTCGCGGACGTTCGATCCCGTCTCAATTCATTATCATTGATGAGGCACAGAACTTGTCCCGCCACGAAGTGAAGACGATCGTCTCCCGAGCGGGAGAAGGCAGTAAAGTCATCCTCATGGGTGACCCCGAGCAGATTGACCATCCTTATCTGGATGCGGCAAGCAACGGACTGAGCTATATCGTGGAGAAGTTCAAACAACAGGGAATCAGCGGACATATTACCCTTGAAAAGGGCGAGCGTTCACACCTGGCCCAGTTGGCTGCAGACCTTCTTTGATGCTTCGAGCTATTCCTGCCTAATTAGTACACTTTCATCAGTCCAGCCGCAGCAGGGCTGCAATTTACAGCAAACAGCCGGGAGATCATTCCCGGCTGTTTGCCATTGCCCCCCCAAGGAACGGTCGGGGATAAAATTTTTTTGTGGCAAAAGAATGGAGAGGAAGTTTGGAACTGGAGAAGCGGCAGCGTTCGCCTGAAAGCTTTCCGTAGGAAAGCTCGCTTCGAAAGCATATGCTATCCTCGGATTTCTACCGCAGCGGCGGTAATTCAAATCAGGAAATCTGAGGATAACAGCGATCGGAAGTCCAAATCTTTCTCGGAATGACCAAATGCCGCAAATTTTTGGTCCTCGCCGTTCACACCTATATAATAGAAAGAGAACGTTTTCAAACCGGCAGACAAGCGGAGAAGCATCTGGTAAAATAGGGGTGACGAGTCATAGGCGGGAGGGGAAAGGATCGTGCTGAGAAGGAGAAACTACTGGCTATTGTTTGCTATTTTATTGCTGTCGCTGACAAGCCTGTCCCCCAGCATGGAGCTGGACACCAGTGATGATACCTATCCGCTGAAGCAGCCGCTTAACCCATCAGAGCATTCCGAATCTGGCGATAAAGACAATGTCGAAAGCTTGAGCATCCGGGTGTCTATGAGCAAAGAGGAATTTAATGAACTGGAACGGATCAGCAATAACTACAGCTTGTCCAGCGGTACCCGGGTAATCTTGAGCAATGTTGACAGCGATGAAGCTAATGAGATTCTTCAGAGGGATCTGACGATTGGGCAGAGCCCGGATATTATAATGACCGACGGCCGAAGTATCACGGACTTGGCGACACAAGGCTACTTGCTGCCGGTAGATATTTACCAGAGTGTTCCGGGAAGTGCACCGCTGACCACCCTGATTCCGCAAATGCAATGGAATGGCTACGATTGGGGAGTTCCACTTGATATTGACCCCTATGTACTTGTATATTCGCCGAAACGGCTCGCGGAACTGGGAATTACAGGGTTACCCAGAAGTCTGGAGCAGTGGAATGAGTTGCTTAAAGTAATTCGTGAACAGCCAGACAAGCATCGCTATCTGCTGGCAATGGATACACGTAATCCCTACGGGTATTCGGCAGTTCTGGAGAGCATGGGCGGAAGTCTGGAATCGGTCAGTCCTGCTCAGCTGGAGTGGACACAATACGCAGGCAATTATTTCTTTCTCACAAGCCGAACGAACACAGACCTATGGGATATGCTTCAGGATGGTAAGCTTGCAGTTGCTGCGCTCCCGCTCTCGGAATGGCAGAAGCACGGGAATTCTACACTGTCTGCGGAAGCACCGCTTACCGCCAGCAACGGGTCAGGGTATGAGGCGATCTACAGCCGCTTCTTCGCACTCCCCGCACAATCCGGTAATCCTGAGGCAGCCGTCAATTGGCTGTCCTATGTCACATCCAGCACGGAACAGCTCGATTGGCTGGAGAATACGGGGCGCCTCCCCGCGCTCGATGAGCTATACCGTTCAGGGTTGCCGGAGAGCGTGAAACTTCCTTTTGACACCCGGCTGCTGCTTGCAGACGAAACGAATCTTGAGAGTAAATCAGCAAGCGGTTGGACAGCATTATCGCTGGCAGTAACACAACTGTTGACAGGAAAGCTTGATCCGGCGGGATATGCAGCCGCAGCCGCACAGGCATCAGAATGAGAGGGAGAGCTTCACATGTAGCACACCGTCCCGGCTGCTCACTTCAGTTGCACGAAGGAAAGAGACGATTTTTGCCGGATAGAAACCCAGATCGAATTCTTCCTCCAAAGTCTTGCGCGTAGTATCGGGCAACTCAAGACCATTAAATAATACATGATCGACATGGAACATCAATCCATTGACCGGTTCCTCCTGAATAGTGTAATGGCCGGTCAGCGTCAGCGATAATCCGCCACTTTTACCGGAAGCAGTTACTTCATTATCATTAAAGTGGAAGGCAAAATCCTTGAACAATTCATTTTGCGCCACCAGGAATTCATTTAGATCCTCTTCCTTTAAGGCCAAATTATAGGTCATTCCTTTACGGGTCAAAAGCCCATCCCGGCTTTGGACGAATGCTGGCAGCTGCTTCATGGCAGAGGACAACGCTTTAAAATAGGTTTTGACTTCGTGAACCCCGATATTCTCCCAATATTTCGTGAATTCATCTAATAAGGCGCTCATGCTGGCAGGATCACTGCTGGACTGAATGCCTTTATTAATATCCTCATGTAGTGCCTCAATCCGATTCTTCTGCTCCACCAAAGCTGTTTTGAGCGCCTCAAGCTCTTCTGAACTGCGCTGTGCCGCGGTAAGCGTTGTTTTTAATTTCTTATAATCCGCTTCATATTGAGACAGAATGTCCCGGTCTCTTCCAATAATGATTTCATAATAATCATACAAGGCCAATAATCTGCCAATGCTTCTAGCCGAAAGTACAGCAGTCAGGAGACCATCTCTCTCTCCCATATAATAAGAACGTATTATAGCTCCGGCTTGTTCCCGCTGATTCTGAATTGCACTTTGCTGTGAAACAGCCCGTTTTTCTAGAGTTGATACCTTTTCCTCAAGAGCTTGCTGCTCAGCGGTGATCCGAGATATCTCCTGCTCAATTTCTGCCGAGGATAACGTCTGTTCCAGCAGCTTGCGGGTGACCTCATTATCAGGCATGACGGGAGGAGAGGTGCCGGATAGACCCGTTCCCGGATCTGCACTCAAAAAGTCAGGGGGCGTCAGGATAGTAAAGCAGAGGAGGATAAGGAGAATACAAGTATAACGGCTTTGATTATTGCGGGATCGCATCACTTCACCACCTTATAGGAATTCAGGATATGTATGTTCTATTTATATGATTAGCCCTGCTAAAATATCATACCCTCTTTTCTTTCGAAGACCTACTATATATACACAAAAAAACGGAAGCGCTCCTTATAAGAAGGAACAGCCTCCGTTCTATAAACTTAGAGAAACTTACAGCGGCAGACCCATTTCGAAGATCGTCCAGTAACTGAAGCCGGTAAACGTCAGAATCATATATCCCCAAAAAAGCAGAATATAGGTCTTTTCTGTAAACTTCATATATCCGAGGATCACGAAAAAAGCGGTCTGCAAAAAAAACAGCAGAGCCATCTCCGTTAAATTACCGGCAAAAGCCATGAGTCCGATAACAAGCGTAAAAAAACCCAAGACACGAAACATGCGGTCCAAGAGAACATCCCCCTCCTGTATGTATCCGGCAATTTCTTCTTTGTAGCTATATTATAACGGCTGGAACAAATGGTGTAAACGAATTCATTGAAAAAAAGCTGTTTTTTTGGAATTATTATGATTTTTGTTATAGACACGGCATTTTATTTTGAATGTAGAGAATTTATAGCATAACAAGTATGAGGTTTAGCCAAAATGGAAATACAATTTAGTATCAAATAGATTCTATGAACTCTAATAGAGGCATAGAAATGGAGTAAGCAGCTTTTATCCTATTCACTATCCGGCGGAGCTGCCGGTTATGAAGATGGTTATTTCATGATGTTGTTAGGAGGGTTAGGCTTTATGACAGCCGTTAGACAGGATGCTTGGAGCGTGGAAGATGATTTGATATTGGCCGAAATAACGCTGCGTCATATCCGTGAAGGCAGCACACAGCTTGCAGCTTTTGAAGAGGTGGGTGAAAAAATCGGCAGAACCTCGGCGGCATGCGGATTTCGCTGGAACAGCTGTGTTCGCAAGAGTTATGAAGATGCAATTGGAATTGCCAAGAGCCAACGCCAGAAGCGGAGCTATTTGAAAAAACAGCCTTCCGCCAGAGGCGCACAGGTAGCGGGGCTTATTCTCGGAGACATGGAAGAGGAGTACAGCCGCAGCGAGGGACTTGGCGAAAACTCTTTGTCCATCGATGCCGTCATCCGCTTCTTAAGGCAGTGGAAGGGCAGTTTTCAGGAAGCCGGCCGCCAGTTGAAAATGCTTGAGAGGGATTTGCGCGAGAAGGAAGATGAATTAACGGAGCTTAGGGTGGAAAATGAAAGATTGTCCAAAGAGGTCAATCTGGCCCAAAGTGATTATCGCGTAGTCAATGATGATTACAAAGCGTTAATTCAGATCATGGACCGGGCGCGGCGGCTTGCTTTTCTTAATGAAGAAGAAGAAGAAATGAAGACAAGATTCAAAATGGACGCCAACGGCAATTTGGAACGGATTGAATAAAGCTAATATGCTTCTTCAAATCCCGCATGCAGCGGCTTACCGCCAGCGTTTGCGGGTTTTTTTGTATTGATAGTGATTGTTTTTCTTTTACTGGAGAAAGGATATAATGAGGAAAAATGTGTACAAGATGGCAGGTGTCGGCATGAAAATGGATATTATCGGTGCAGGCTCACTCGGCCTTCTGCTTGCCGGAAAGCTGATTCTCTCTGGGGCAGAGGTTAGACTGTGGTGCCGAAGCGAGGTACAAGCGGGGGAATTAACCCGGTCTGGAATAACTTTAAGTTACGAAGACGGAAGAGCTAAACAGCACCTTCCGGGCACAAGCTTTCAAGCAGGGCCAATAAGCAGGTTCTCGGAAACGATTCTCCAGCAGCCGGGGGAATGGACAGCCATTATGCTCAAGCAGAATGCGTTTCACGATACACTACCAGAGATTCTGGCGCCTCTTCAGCATACGAGACTCCATGTGGTCTGCTTTCAGAACGGCAATGGACATCTGGAACTTCTTCAGGAGCTTTTGCCGGAGGCTTCAGTCTGGGCTGCAGTGACTACTGAAGCGGCCAAAAGGAAGACATTAACAGAGGTTATTCATACGGGGCATGGGGAAACATTTATAGGGAAGCGAGGAAACAAAATCTCAAATGTCCCAAAAGACACCTTAGAGGATGATGACACAGCCGCAATTAGTTTGACCGATGCTCTCGCAGCAGCAGGATTCCGGGCTTTGATGTCGAAAGAAGTGGATACCATGATTTACCGGAAGCTGCTATTCAATGCTGTGATTAACCCGCTTACAGCGATCTGGCGCATTCAGAACGGTGAGTTGACTGCCTCCAGGGAGCGGATACAGTTAATGAAAGAACTGTATCAGGAGGCTATCTGCGTATATGATGCCTGCGGTATCAAGGTTGATGCTCATGCGTGGGAGGGGATACTTGAGGTTTGCCGGGCAACTTCGGGTAACATCTCGTCTATGCTCGCTGATGTTCTAGCGTCCAGGGATACGGAAATACGCTGGATCAATGGGAGTATTGTGGCAATGGCGGATAGCGCTGGTATTGCGGTCCCTTTACACCGCTGGATTTGCCGGATGGTAGAAGGCATGAATGTGAAGGAGAGGTGAGGCTGTTTGGAATTGCTGCGGAATTCGTTCATTTCATTAAGCGTTATTCCGGTTCTTCCTTTTTTGATTGTATATTTCATAGGAATTGGCCTCAGAAAAGAAAAAAGAAATACATTATTACTGGCTATGGATATTACTACTGTATTTTTATTTTTTTCCGTATCAGCCTTGTTCAACAGCACTTTTAATTCGCGGTTCGGGTTTTACCTTATACTACTTATTGTATTAATATCCGCTGGACTGATTGGAGGTGCTCAAAACCGCCTAAAAGGAAATGTCGACGGAAAACGGTTACTTCGGGCAGTTTGGAGACTTTCATTCTTTTTTATGGGTACCCTGTATGTGCTGTTTATGGTCGTAGGCCTTATCCATTACATATCACAAGCCATGTAATGTTCCATTGCTCCGGTGAAGCGTCAACGTCACAAAACTTTTAAGTTTTAAAAAAAAAGTGTTTTCAGAAAATATTGCTCTAGATTTTTTTGACCACTGGTTGTATAATCATAAACCATATACCACATTCTATTTAGGGGGAACTGCTAGATGAAGAAGAGTAAAAGTCTATTGCTCATGATTGCAATGGTTCTCGTTATCGGCACAGTGCTTGCTGGCTGCGGCGGAAACAATGCAAATAAGGGCAACAACGCTGCGGCAACAAACGCAGCAGGCAATGAAGGCAGCACAAACACAGGCACCGCAACTGGTGACGAGAAATTGGCCGCTGACCAGACACTTAGAGTCAACCTGACTGCAGAACCACCTACTTTTAATCCCGCACAAGCTCAAGACAGCCAAGCAAACACGCTGTTGAAAACTATGTATGAAGGTTTGACCCGCATGAATGACGAAACTGGTCAAGCTGAACCGGGAATTGCTGAGAAATGGGACATTTCTCCTGACGGTCTGGTATATACCTTCCACCTTCGCGATGCTCAGTGGAGCAATGGCGACCCTGTAGAAGCAGCAGACTTCGTTCGCGCATGGAAAATCGTGCTCGACCCTAACACAGACCCAACTGCACCATATGCATATCAGTTGTATTACCTGAAAAATGCAGAAGAATATTACACTAAGAAAGTCACAGATTTCAACCAAGTTGGTGTAAAAGCTGTAGACGCGAAAACTCTTGAAGTTACGCTGAAAGCACCAACACCTTACTTCCTTGGATTACTGTCCTTCTATACGTATTACCCTGTACACAAATCCGTTGAGGGTAATCCTAAATGGGCAACAAACAAAGACACTATGATTACAGACGGAGCATTCACATTGACTGGATGGACTACCGGTCAATCTCTCGAAGTTACTAAAAATGAAAAATATTGGGATGCGGCATCCATTAAACTTAGCAAAATCGATTTCTCCATTGTTAACAGTGGTGCAACTGAATTGCTGAGCTACAAAAACGGAGAGCTTGATCGTGCAGGTGCACCTCATGGTGAAATCCCGCAAGAACAGCTTCCTATCGTCAAAAAAGAGCTTCCTAACGAATTTGTCTCCAAAGGTATCGCAGCTACTTATTACTATGAATTCAACGTTACTGAAAAACCATTCAACAACGCTAAGATCCGTAAAGCACTCGCAATGTCGATTAACCGTCAAGCTCTTATCGACAATGTAACACTGGGTGGTCAGCTTCCAGCATTTGGTTATGTGCCGCCAGGTATCGCTGGTGCTGACGGAGAATTCCGTAATGCAGTTAAAGACGATTACTTCAAAGAAGATATTGAACAAGCTAAAACATTGCTTGCTGAAGGTCTGAAAGAAGAAGGTCTGACTACACTGCCTCCAGTAGAACTGTCTTACAACACAAGTGAAGGCCACAAGAAAGTTGCCCTGGCTATCGCTGATATGTGGAAACAAGCTCTGGGTATTACTGTAAACACAGTGAACCAAGAGTGGGCTGTATTTATCGATAACCGTCAAAACCTGAACTACCAAGTTGCACGTGCTGGCTGGACTGCGGATTACAATGATCCAATGACTTTCCTGGATATGTGGGTAACAGGCGGCGGTAACAATGATACTGGTTACGCTAATCCTGAATATGACAAACTGATTGCTGATGCAAAAGCAAGTTCTGACCTGGCTAAACGCCAAGAAGATTTTGCTGCTGCTGAAAAAATGCTGATCCAGGACGATATGGTCCTGATGCCAATCTACTACTACACAAACAACTCCCTGACTAAAGAATACCTCAAAGGCGTATCTCTTGACTTCAGTGGTGCAATTGACTTCACTCGTGCTTACCTGCTTGAGCACTAAGATTCAGCCTTTAGAAAATCAATTAAATAGTTAGTTGTCTGAAGGTAGCTGTACACTTCGGGATATATATGTGGAATTCCATATATATCCCTTTTTTTTGTATTTACGGCTTTTTGTTAATCTTTTCACAAGCTTGCAAAAATAGAAAATGGACAAATGGCCGTTTTTTGAATAGAATTCAATTGTATGTCTAAAAAATATGTCGAGGGAGGTGTTGATGGGGATGGTTCGTTATGTTGCCAATAAGTTTTTCTATATGATCGTATCGCTGTTTGTACTTATTTCAGCGACTTTTTTTCTGATGAAAGCAATTCCGGGAGATCCGTTTACTGCCGAGAAAAAAGTTCC
Source organism: Paenibacillus sp. P46E (assembly GCF_001909095.1). Taxonomy (NCBI): domain Bacteria; kingdom Bacillati; phylum Bacillota; class Bacilli; order Caryophanales; family Paenibacillaceae; genus Paenibacillus; species Paenibacillus sp. P46E. The sequence continues at coordinate 72,872 of NZ_LVYZ01000043.1, read as the reverse complement.
GCCGGAAATTAAAGCGCGTTTATACGAACAGTATGGTCTGGACAAGCCGCTCTATCATCAGTATTTTAAGTATTTGGGTGAAGTTGCCCAAGGAGACCTAGGTGTTTCCATGAAACGTCTGAATCAGGATGTTACTCATTTGATTGGTCAGACCTTCTCATCATCCTTGAAGCTGGGGATTTTTGCGATTATTGTGTCGGTTATTGTCGGTGTATTATTGGGTATGCTGGCAGCATTGTATCACCGGAAGTTCATTGATAGTGCTGCGATGGTTCTGGCAGTATTGGGGATTGCAGTCCCAAGCTTTGTAGTCGCGTCACTCTTGCAGTATATGTTCGCTTATAAGTTTCATATGTTTCCGGTTTCAGGATTTAAGGGCCCTATGTATTATTTCCTTCCGGTAGCCGCGCTCTCAGCACAGCCAATAGCCTTTATTGCGCGTCTGACCCGTTCCAGCATGCTTGAAGTTCTGCATGCAGACTATATCAAGACGGCTAAGGCTAAAGGCCTAAGCTGGTTCGCTATTTTGAGCCGTCACGTTCTCCGCAACGGAATTCTGCCTGTCGTTACATACATGGGACCCATGACAGCCAACATCGTTACCGGTTCTGTGGTTATCGAGCAGATTTTTGGGATTGGCGGTATCGGAAAACAGTTTGTAGAAGCGATTGGTGTCCGTGACTATACCGTAATTATGGGGATCACTATTTTCTACGGTGTGCTGCTCATGTTGGCCCGCTTCATTACAGACATTGCTTATGTATTTGTAGATCCGCGTATCAAACTAACTGGAGGAAAGGAGGGCTAAAGATTGGCATCTGACAAAAATATGAGTTCGCTGGATGCGAACCTGAAACCAGAGGATTTTCAGAAGATTGGTATTGATGAGAAGCAGGCAGAAGTTATTCAACGTGAAAGTCTTTCAGCTTGGAGGGATTCCTGGGAACGGCTGCGTCAGAATAAAATGGCGATGACTGCTCTAGGTGTTCTTGCCTTAATTGTTCTTGCAGCATTGATTGGTCCGTTGTTCTCAAAATACAATTATTACTCTAATGATTTGCTCAGCACCAATAAGCCTCCTTCAACCAAGCACTGGTTTGGAACCGATGATCTTGGCCGTGATATTTTTGTCCGTACCTGGTATGGAGCACGTATTTCACTGATTGTCGGGTTGGCTGCAGCAGCAATTGACTTGCTGATTGGTGTTATTTATGGTGGAATCATGGGCTTCTTTGGCGGCCGTGTGGATAACATCATGAACAAGATCTCCGAAGTGTTATACTCCATTCCTTATCTGCTGGTGGTTATCTTGCTGCTCGTAGTAATGGAACCAAGCCTGTTTACAATTATCGTTGCGTTGACGATTACGGGCTGGATCACGATGTCCTGGATTGTGCGCGGGGAAATTATGCAGCTGAAGAACCGTGAGTTTGTGCTGGCATCGCGTTCAATGGGCGCAGGCTCTACAAGACTCTTGTTCCGCCATTTGCTGCCAAATGCTGTAGGACCCATTATCGTAACGATTACTTTGTCCGTACCAAATGCCATTTTTGCTGAAGCGTTCCTCAGCTTCCTCGGTCTTGGTGTACAGGCTCCAATCGCTTCCCTGGGTTCGATGATCAGTGATTCACTGACTGGCTGGATGTATTATCCGTGGCGCTTCCTGTTCCCGGCTATCCTGATCAGCTTGACCATGCTATCCTTTAACATTTTTGGTGACGGTCTACGTGATGCACTGGATCCTAAGCTGAAGAAATAGGAGGTGAATATGATGGAACCCATTCTGCAAGTCAAGGATCTGCATGTTTCCTTTTTTGTAAAAGGCGGAGAAGTACAAGCTGTCCGTGGTATGAATTTTGAAGTAGGTAAAGGTGAAACAGTAGCTATCGTCGGTGAATCCGGCAGCGGCAAAAGCGTTACCGCACAATCGATTATGCGGCTTATTCCTACCCCGCCTTCCCAGGTGAAGAAGGGCGAGATTATTTTTCAAGGACAGAATCTGCTGGACAAAAGCATGAAGCAAATGGAAACGATTCGCGGCAAAGATATTGGCATGATCTTTCAAGACCCGATGACTTCTTTGAACCCAACGATCAAGGTGGGCAAACAGATAACCGAAGTTTTGATCAAACATCAGAAAATGTCAGCGGCCGAAGCGAAAGAGCAAGGTATTGAGATGCTGAAGCTCGTAGGCATCAAGAATGCGGAGGCTCGCTTTAACCAATATCCCCACGAATTCTCCGGCGGGATGCGCCAGCGTGTAATGATCGCTATTGCCCTGGCCTGCCGCCCGGCTCTGCTCATTGCAGACGAGCCGACAACGGCGCTTGACGTAACGATTCAGGCGCAGATCATGGAAGTTATGCAAGATATGCAGCAAAAGCTCGGGACCTCCATCATACTGATTACACATGACCTCGGCGTTGTTGCCGGAATGTGTGACCGGGTCATCGTTATGTATGCTGGTGAAGTAGTGGAAACCGGAACCAGATGGGAAATCTTTAAAAATCCGCAGCATCCGTATACCAAGGGATTGCTGCGGTCGATGCCGCGTCTGGACCAAAAGAAGGGCGAGCCGTTGATCCCGATCATCGGTACTCCCCCGGATCTGATCAAACCGCCGGTCGGCTGTCCGTTCACAGCGCGCTGCAGTGAAGCGATGCATGTCTGCGAACAAATCGATCCCGGTGCAACAGAATTCAGTGAAACGCACATGGCGCGTTGCTGGAATCTGCATTCGATGGCCAAGGAGGTGCAGTTCGTTTGAGTAAGAACCTGATTGAAGTTGAAGGTCTTAAGAAGTATTTTAATGTAGGCAAGGGCAGAGTTCTTAAGGCTGTTGATAATATTAATTTCACGATTCGCGAAGGCGAAACCCTGGGTATGGTAGGGGAATCCGGATGTGGTAAAACAACTGCCGGCCGGACAGTGCTTCGTCTTTACGAACCCACTGCTGGCAGTGTGAAATACAATGGTACGGATATCTACAAATTGCCTCCGGGCAAAATGAAGGCTATGCGCCGTGATATGCAAATGATTTTCCAGGATCCGTATGCATCGCTGAATCCGCGCTTTACGGTTTCGGATATCATTGGGGAAGCACTGGATATCCATGGTATGGCCGGAAGCCGTGCGGAACGCAAAAAACGGATTGAAGAGCTGCTGGATATGGTTGGTCTCAACCATGACCATGCAACCCGCTATCCGCATGAATTCTCCGGCGGACAACGTCAGCGTATCGGAATCGCCCGTTCACTGGCAGTTAATCCTAAATTCATCGTCTGCGATGAACCGATCTCCGCACTGGATGTGTCCATTCAGGCACAGGTAGTCAACCTGTTGAAAGAACTGCAGGACCGCCTTGGACTAACGTATCTCTTTATCGCGCATGACCTGTCCATGGTAAAGCATATCAGTGACCGTGTAGCTGTTATGTACCTGGGTAAAATGGTTGAGCTCGCAGAGAGCGAAGAACTGTACGCCAATCCTATCCACCCGTATACGAAATCGCTGTTGTCGGCGATTCCAGTACCGGATCCGGAAGTTGAAGCGAACAAGAAACGTATTCATCTGCAGGATGAATTGGGTAGCCCCATTTATGCGGCAGGGGAAAAAACCAATGACAGTGATTTTGAATTGGTTGAAGTTTCGAAGGGCCACTTTGTAGCCAAGCAATACGCTTAAGAATATATATGCAGTCTTACTGTGACATATTTTAGCGAAGATACTTTAGGCGGGAGCGTTCAGCTCTCGCCTATTGTTTCGTCAGCAGCTGACTGCTGGACCGATATGAAATTTGAGAGTATTGTAATAATGGCAGCTGGAGGGTGTTATTCTTTTGACGCCATCCCTAACTTTGGATACAATCATAAAGAGTTTACCCGACTTAGTGATTACATATAGCATTACAGTAGAACAGGAGGCAATTGCACATGAATGTAAACCCAGAACCTCTCCCGGGCGGATCGGCATTAGCCCGCGACTATATACATCAATATGAAAAGGTAGGACATTTGTATGGCGGAGATTTCCGTAATGTAGACAGCAGAACAGAACGTGCAGCCTGGCTGGACAGCACTGAAGAGCTCCGCGCTGACCGTGCCGGGATTGCTGAATGTTTACGTCAATATAATCTGAAATTGAATCCTCACCCTGCAGTGATGGATTCCCTGGCTCTTCTGGAACAGCAAGGGACTTTGGTCGTTACCGGCGGCCAGCAGAGCGGTTTGTTTACGGGTCCGTTGTTTGTGATATACAAGGCGATTACTACGATTCAGGCCGCAAAGGAAGCGGCAGCGCAGCTCGGACGGCCTGTGGTTCCGCTATTTTGGATCGCAGGTGAGGATCATGACTGGGATGAGGTCAATCATACCTATGTATTGAATCGCACAGGGGAGATCACCAGACTTAAGCTGGATAAGGCAGATGAACTTCGTTCCTCTGTCAGTGCAATCAAGGTCGAGGAAGAAAGCTGGCTGCAAATCACCGGACAATTGGATAACTTGCTGCAGGAAAGTGAATTCAAACCACAGATTATGGAAGTGATCCGCGAATCTTCGGCCGAGGGATACAGCATGAGTGAAGCTTTTGCGAAGCTGATCGGTTCGCTATTCGGCAGATTTGGTCTGATTCTGCTGGATTCCGCCGATCCCGCGCTGCGTAAGCTCGAAGCCCCAATGTTCAAATCTTTGATTGAACAGAACGATGAATTGGAGTCCGCGTATCATACAGCGGCTGGAAGGATTACGGATAGTGGGTATGAGCTTCAGGCTGCTGTGACGGCTGGCGGGGCCAATCTTTTCTATATACATCAAGGTGCACGCCTGTTGCTCCACAAAGAAGAAGGCAGATTCACCGACCGGAAGGGTGTGGTCTCCTTTTCCCGTGAAGAATTGCTGGAGCAGCTAGAGACTCATCCTGAACGGTTTAGCAATAATGTGCTGACGAGACCGCTTATGCAGGACTATGTGCTGCCTGTCCTGGCGACGGTGCTTGGTCAAGGTGAAATCGCCTATTGGGCTATTCCGCAGTCCGCGTTCGAGGTGGTGGGTGAACGGATGCCATTAATCATTCCGCGGATGTCGTTCACTGTCGTGGAAGGAACACTGCATAAGCACATGGACAAGTATCAGCTTGTCTTTGGCGATGTTCTTCAGGGCTTGGACGAGAAAAGAAAAAAATGGCTCGCCGCGCAGGATGAGCTAGAGCTCGAACGCCGGTTCGAAGATACAAAGGCTGCGTTCACTGCAATGTACGAGCCTCTGATTGAACAGCTGGGTTCCATTCAGGCGGGACTTCTGAAATTGGGTGCCAACAATAAAGACAAGATTCTGGATCAGATTACATTCCTTCAGGCCAAAGCCCAGGATGCAATGGCTAAGCAGAATGAAGCTGCGCTCCGCCAGTGGGAGCGGATTGAACTGTCTCTTATGCCGCTGGGTAAGCTGCAGGAAAGAGTATATAATGTAGTGTATTATCTGAACCGTTACGGCCCGGACTGGCTGGATGAGCTAATGTCGATCCCTGCGGATTACAGCGGAACCCACCGCGTGATTTATATGTAAGACGGAGCTTCTGCTCCCAAAACTTTTGACATATGCATTCGAAGCGAATTTTGCTGTACGGCTATTCAAAAAAGCGGTTTTTCCGCAAAACTTTCAGGAGGTATCATAATGAGTTCATTGTCGAAGGAAAACAGTATTGTAACGGATATGTCGCTGGCTCCGGAAGGGCATCTCAAAATCGACTGGGTTCGCCAGCACATGCCGGTATTGAACCGGATCCGGGAGCAGTTCGAAGCCGAACAGCCGTTCAAGGGTTTGAAAGTGTCGATCACGCTTCACCTGGAAGCCAAAACAGCTTATCTGGCAAAGGTTGTCCAAGCGGGCGGTGCTGAGGTAACCATTACCGGCTCCAATCCATTATCCACCCAGGATGATGTCTGTGCAGCATTGGTTGAGGATGGCATTACGGTATTCGCCAAATATAACCCGTCACCTGAAGAATTCAAGGCTCTCAATATCAAAGCTTTGGAGAGCAAACCGGATTTGATTATTGATGACGGCGGTGATTTTGCCACGTTGCTGCATTCCGAGCGTCCTGACCTGATGGAAAATATCCGGGGAGGCGCAGAAGAGACCACTACCGGTATTATCCGGCTCAAAGCATTGCAGAAACAGGGGATTCTCAAATTCCCGATGGTGGCCGTCAATGATGCTTACTGCAAATATTTGTTCGACAACCGTTATGGGACCGGCCAGTCCGCTTGGGACGGGATTGTCCGCACGACGAACCTGATTGTTGCCGGCAAAACAGTCGTCGTGGTTGGTTACGGCTGGTGCGGCAAAGGTGTAGCCATGCGGGCCAAGGGCCTCGGAGCCAACGTGATCGTTACTGAAGTGGATGCGATAAAAGCAGTAGAAGCCCACATGGATGGCTTTCACGTGATGCCGATGCTGGAAGCCGCAAAGCGCGGTGATTTCTTCGTTACCGTGACAGGCAACCGTTATGTGATCCGCGGAGAGCATTACGATGTGATGAAGGATGGAGCGATCATGTGTAATGCGGGCCATTTTGACGTTGAAGTGAATAAGCCTGAACTGTCTGAAAGATCCGTATCCCAGCGGACGGTACGCAAGAATATTGAAGAGTACCAATTGAAGGACGGCCGCAAGCTGTACCTGCTTGCCGAAGGCCGCCTGGTGAATCTGGGTGCGGCTGACGGTCATCCGGCTGAGATTATGGACACCACCTTTGCGTTGCAGGCACTTTCACTTAAATATGTAAATGACAACTACAAGAGCATTGGCGTCAAAGTAGAGAGTGTTCCTTACGATCTGGACGAGCAGGTGGCCCGCTACAAGTTGGAGAGCCTGGGGATTTCCATTGACAGCCTGACCCCGGCACAGGTCGAATATCTCGACAGCTGGAATCTCGATGCATAACCTATAGAACGTAATACAAGGTGTCCGGGCCATGTAAATGGTTCGGGCACTTTTTTTTGAAATGTAAGTCGTGTACGTGCTGGGTACAATAAAGTATCTTTCATTCCTCGCTGTAACTGAAATTGCCTCTTGTACAGGAAGGCGAAAACGTTTTGACTTGCTGACTTGACAAATAAGAAAAAATTACCTCACCTGTGAAAAAGGTTTTTGATTTTTAATGGCGAATCTATTATGCTTAGGTGGTGTAAAGTGGGGTAAAGTGGGGAATTAGAAGTTAGAGGTGGGGAATAATCATGTTTATGGGGGAATACCAGCATAGCATTGATGACAAAGGTCGTATCATTATTCCGGCCAAGTTCCGTGACATGCTCGGAACCTCCTTTGTAGCAACCCGCGGCCTCGACACCTGTCTTTTTGTTTATCCCATGGAAGAATGGGGAATCATGGAGCAAAAGCTCAAAAGCCTTTCACTGATGAAATCGGATGCCCGTGCCTTCAGCCGCTTTTTTTTCTCGGGAGCGACCGAATGTGTATGGGACAAGCAGGGCAGGGTTAATCTGCCGGGGAATTTGCGGCAATATGCCAAGCTGGACAAGGACTGTGTAATTCTGGGCGTTTCGAACCGGGTGGAGATCTGGAACAAAGAGCTATGGGAGCAGTACTTCGAACAGTCAGAGGAAACGTTCAACGAGATTGCCGAGAAATTGGTTGATTTCAACTTCGATCTATAACACATACAAATATTCGAATACTGCCCTGGAGGGATGCAGCTTGTTTCACCACATCACGGTGCTTAAGGAAGAAGCGACAGAAGGGCTGCACATCAAGAAGGATGGCATCTACGTGGACTGCACACTTGGCGGAGCGGGACATAGTTCTCTAATTGCCGGGAAGCTCAGCGGCGAAGGCCGATTGATTGGTCTGGATCAGGATGACTGGGCGCTGGAGAATGCTAGGGAGCGGCTCGCTGAGTACGGAGAGAAGGTAGTTTTGGTAAAAACCAACTTCCGTGATCTGGAGCAAGTGCTTAAAGAACTCCCTTTTGTTCCGCAAAAGGATGGCGTTCCCCAAGTAGATGGAATTCTATACGATCTTGGTGTATCCTCGCCCCAGTTTGACGAAGGGGAACGGGGATTCAGCTATAATCACGATGCTCCGCTGGACATGAGGATGGATCAGTCCGCTCAGCTGACTGCAGCCGAAATAGTGAATACCTGGCCTGAGCAGGAGATTGCCCGGGTGCTTTTCCAATATGGGGAAGAGAAGTTCTCACGGCGGATTGCCCGCAAGATTGTGGAGCGGAGAGAAGAACACCCTGTGGAGAGTACGGGGGAATTGGCGGAGCTGATCAAGGAAGGTATTCCGGCAGCCGCACGCAGAACAGGTGGACATCCCGCGAAACGCAGTTTTCAGGGACTCCGGATTGCGGTGAACGATGAGCTGGGTGCGTTTGAGGAAGGGCTTCACGCAGCGGTGCGCTGTCTGGCACCCGGAGGAAGAGTATCGGTGATCACTTTTCACTCCTTGGAGGACCGGATATGCAAGCAGATTTTCAGCAGCTACTTAAGCAGATGCACATGTCCGCCCGACTTCCCATATTGCGTATGCGGTGCCGAAGGTACCCTGAAGCTGATTAACCGCAAGCCGCTTGTTCCATCAGAAGAAGAGCTGGAGCAGAACACACGTGCACGTTCAGCGAAGCTGCGGATTGCAGAGAAATTGTAAATAACGATAAAGGAGAGTCAGAGATGGCCTATACCCGCGGCAACTTAGCAGTTCAACCCAAAAGAAAAGAAGAGGCAGACAGGCTTTACCGCGAGAAGACAAAAGTAGTCACAAGACGTATGGTGCTTCCGCTGCAGGAGAAACTTCTCTACATGCTGACACTAGGTGTGTTCGTACTGGTGGCTGTCACCCTGATTTGGCGTTATGTCCATATTTACGATCTGAATCTGCAGGCGCAGAAACTGGATGCCAAAATTGCTTCAACCAAGAAAGATATCGCAACGTTTCAGATGGAGAAGCAGACCCTTGAACAGACAGTGGCCCAGAGGGCCGCTAAGCTTGGATTTATCAAGCCTTCCGAGGATTCGACCATCTATATTCCCCTGAGCAGCACGGCCACTGACGGAGACCATTAATCAGCGATTGGCGGCAATCGCAATAATAGAGTTGGTGAGGTTGGCTTATGGTGAAAAGAATAAAACTTCGCACGCTGTTTATAGGAGGGTGTATTACCCTCTTTTTTCTTGTTTTAGTTGGCCGGGTGTTTTGGCTCCAGATTCTGGACGGTGAGTACTGGCAGGATAAGGCGGCCTCGCAGTGGGCCCACTCTGCAACCATCAAAGCGGTCCGCGGTGAGATTGAAGACCGCAACGGGAACGTTCTCGCCAGTGATGTACCTGCATATACCGTTGTTGTCAACCCTGAGGTCATTGCCGAGCAGGGGATTGGCCAGGAAGTGATTGATGGTCTGCACGAGCTGCTGGGTAAACCGGTGGACGAGCTGAAGCCACTGATCGAGGCCAAGGATGATAAGACTGGTAAGTATCTCAAAAACCGCGAGATCCGCAATGAGGGCTGGAAGATTGATAAGGCGCTTAAGGATAAGGTTGTTGCCTTTTATGAAGAATTGGGCAAAAAACATAATATCCGGGAAACAGGTGTCGGGTATGTTACAGAGCAGAAACGCTATTATCCGAAGGATACACTGGCCGCTCATATATTGGGTTATACCGATAGAGACGGCAAGGCGATCATGGGCATGGAGAAGTATTTTGATAAGCAGCTGAAAGGCACGGATGGCAAACTTCTCTATCAAAGTGACGGTAAAGGAGTCAAGCTTCCGAATTCCAAGGATACTTATCAGCCTGTAGTTAACGGGAGTAATATCAAACTGACGATAGACAGCACGATTCAATATTATATTCAAGAGGCTATGCAGAAGGCATATGACAAGTACAAGCCCAAGAGTATAAGTGTCATAGCTGCTGACCCCAATACGATGGAAATTCTCGGTTTGGCGAATATGCCTACCTTTAATCCCAATGAGTACTGGGATACTAATCAGAATGCCGCAGGCTTCTATAACCACGCAATCAAATCCAGATATGAGCCGGGCTCAACCTTTAAGATTGTTACGTTGGCCGGAGTGGTACAGGAGAAACTATTCAATCCAGATGATAAGTTCCAATCCGGTCAAATTTATATCAAGGGATACAGCAAGCCTCTGCATGACATCAATAGAGTAGGCTGGGGGAAAATTTCATTCCTGGAGGGCGTTAAGCGTTCAAGTAACGTAGCATTCGTTAAGCTTGGTTATGAGATGCTTGGTCAGGAGAGATTGCTGAAATACATTAATGACTTTGGCTTTAATGAAAAAACCGGAATCGACCTGCCGGGTGAAACCGTCGGTATCGTCAACCCGGACAAGAACAAATCTGTCGAGAATGCAACCTTGGCCTACGGCCATGGTAAGGTACTGGTTACACCGATTCAGCAGTTAACGGCAGTGTCCGCAATCGCTAATGGCGGCAAGCTGATGGTTCCGCATGTGGTCAAGGAAATCACCGATCCGAATACCGGCAAGAAGACCATTACCCAGCCTGAAGTGGTACGCCAGGTGATTTCGAAGGAGAGTGCCCGTGAAACCGGCGGCTACCTGGAGCAGGTGGTCGCGGATCAGGTTAAAGGAACCGGACGGCATGCCTATATTGAAGGGTATCGTGTAGCGGGTAAAACGGGTACTGCGATTAAGGTCAACGGTACGGACTATGACCGTAACAAGGTACTGTCTTCCTTTATCGGCTATGCACCGGTTAATGATCCCAAGATTGCAGTGATTGTCCTTATTGATGAGCCGCAGGGCGAGGATGGCCGTAATGGGGGGGGAGCGATTGCTGCTCCGGTGTTCCAGGAAATTGTGTCACAGGCGCTGCCTTATATGGGTGTGCCTAAAGTGAGCACGAATTCTGCGGATAACACGTCCAAAACCGTTAAGACTGTTGCTGCCCCACTGCGATCCACACCGGATCTTACCGGCAAAACAGTGCAAGCGGCCAGACAACTGCTGATTGATCAGGGCTTTGACTTTGAAGCTGTAGGTCAAGGCACTAATGTGGTCAGCCAGTATCCGGAGAAAGGAACTGCACTGGCAGCAGGTCAGCGTATCTATCTGCTGAGTCAGCAGGGAGATAAGCCTGTGATACCGGATTTGCGCGGACAGTCGCTTCGTGATGCACTGGAAGTGCTCAGCCTGCTCAAGGTTGGTATTTCAGTGGATGGCGAGGGTTATGTGTCCGGGCAAACAGAAGGGATCAAGAACGGCAAGACACAGGTCACGCTGTCGCTCAAACCCATTAATGAATATGGTGAGAATATTCCTCCGCCCCCTGATGAGGAAGAACCACCCGAAGAATAAGGTCACTGGTATGGGCTTGTTCTAACCCCTGTTTGTCCTGAATAGTCATGAAGATAAGAGCTCATGTCTAGAACAGCGAAAGCGGGGGAACAGAATGAAGGTTTCAAAAGTCGTAACTCGTCGGAGAATGCTGTGGACGCTGATGGGACTGGCCTTATTATTCGGCGCGCTGGCTGTACGTCTGGCGTATGTCCAGCTGTCCGAAGGAGAAAAACTGAGTGCCAAGGCGGAAAGCCAGTGGCGCCGTAATATTCCTTTTACCGCCAAACGCGGTGAAATATTGGACCGGGAAGGGAAAGCACTGGCTTATAATATCAGCTCGCCGACCGTGTATGCAGTTCCCGTACAGGTGAAGGAGAAGCAAAAGACAGCACAGACGCTGGCTCCTCTGCTCGGCATGAGCGAGATGAAGCTGGTGACTTTATTGTCCAAAAGTCAGTCATCGGTGAAGCTACAGCCCGGCGGCCGCAAAATTACGATGGAGCTGGCTGCGAGCATCCGTGATTTGCAGCTGCCGGGCATCGTTGTGGCTGAGGACAACAAACGGTTTTACCCTTACGGAGATTTGGCTGCGCATATTCTGGGCTTCACCGGTATCGACAATCAAGGCATCACCGGGGTAGAAAGCATATACGATAAGCTGCTCCAGGGCAGCGCTGGGGATGTTTCCTATTTGTCTGATGCCGGAGGCCGGCTGATGCCAGGTTCTTCGGAAAAGTATTCAGCTCCCCAGGACGGCCTTAATCTGAAGCTGACGATAGATAAGCAGATCCAGTCCATTATGGAACGCGAGCTGGATCAGGCTATGGTGAAGTATCAGGCACAGGGTAGTTGGGCTATAGCCATGAACCCGAAAAATGGCGAAATTCTGGCCATGGCCAGCAGACCCGGATATGAGCCCGGAGCCTACAAGGAATATGATGCAGGGGTCTACAACCGGAATCTGCCCATCTGGATGACTTACGAGCCGGGTTCCACCTTCAAAATTATTACTTTGGCCGCTGCGCTCCAGGAAGGCAAGGTGGATTTGCAGAATGACCATTTTTTCGATCCCGGTTATATCGAGGTGGGTGGGGCTAAGCTGCGTTGCTGGAAAAAGGGCGGGCATGGCAGCCAGACCTTCCTTGAGGTGGTGGAGAACTCCTGCAATCCCGGCTTTGTAACGCTGGGACAGCGGCTCGGTAAAGATACCTTATTCAAATATATCCGTGATTTTGGATTTGGCGCCAAGACTGGTATTGATCTGAATGGTGAAGCAAGCGGAATCCTCTTTAAGCCTGCACAGGTGGGACCCGTGGAGCTGGCAACCACAGCTTTTGGCCAAGGGGTGTCCGTCACGCCGATTCAGCAGATAGCCGCTGTCTCAGCAGCCATCAACGGCGGCAAGCTATACACACCGCATGTAGCCAAGGCCTGGATCAATCCGGATACCGGGGAGACCGTTTCGGAAGTGCAGCCGGAGATGGTGCGTCAGGTCATCTCAGAGGAAACCTCGAAGAAGGTGCGTGCTGCCCTTGAGAGCGTGGTTGCCAAAGGCACGGGCCGGCCGGCTTTTATTGACGGCTACCGTGTGGGAGGCAAAACAGGGACGGCACAAAAGGTAATTAACGGCCGGTATTCTCCTACAGAGCATATTGTATCGTTTATCGGCTTTGCGCCTGCGGATGATCCGCAGATCGTAGTGTACGCAGCAGTGGATAATCCTAAGGGCATCCAGTTCGGTGGTGTTGTGGCAGCTCCAATCGTGCAGAATATCCTGGAGGATTCCCTTCATTACATGAAGGTTCCGAAACGTAATGACCAGCTCCCTAAAACCTATAAATACGGTGAAACCCCGATTGTGACGGTTCCTGATCTTACAGGGGCTACCGTTCAGGATATTTATGAGGATCTGAACATGAACTTTACACTTGCCCGTTCCGGAACAGGCAATACCGTAATTAATCAGGCGCCAAAAGCGGGAGCCAGAGTCGAGCAGGGTTCGACGATCCGGATTTATATGGGCGCTGAAGATGGGAAATAATGTTGGTGACGTCTTCTTTTCCGAAAAATGCAGAGTGAGGGATGGCTATGAAAGTATACGAATTATCATCTTGTCTCGCGGCTTCGCGGGCGTATGGCGATGGAGAGACGGAAATAACGGGACTCCAGGCGGATTCGCGCCGGGTCAAGTCTGGCGATTTGTTCATCTGCCTGCCGGGGTTTACGGTGGATGGGCATGAATTCGCTCCTCAGGCTGCCGCGAACGGCGCTTCTGCCCTGGTCTGTGAGCGGAAGCTGGATATCGATTTGCCTCAGATTGTAGTGGATGACTGCCGGTTTGCAATGGCCGTATTGTCCAATGCCTTTTTCGGTTCACCGAGCAGCCGGATGAGAATGATCGGCGTGACCGGTACGAACGGAAAAACAACGACCACCTATCTGATAGAGCGTATTATGCAGGACCAGGGCGTTAAGACAGGACTGATTGGAACCATTCAGCTGAGATATGACGGACAGACCTATCCCGCTTCCGGTACGACGCAGGAGTCCCTTGAGCTGCAGCGTACGCTGCAGGATATGGTTCAGAAAGGCGTGCAGTGCTGTGTGATGGAGGTTTCCTCGCACGCCTTGGAGCAGGGACGGGTAAAGGGGACGGATTTCCGGACGGCTATATTTACCAATCTGACACAGGATCATCTGGATTATCATCATACGATGGAAGAGTACCGGGCGGCTAAAGGGCTGTTCTTTTCCCGGATGGGGAATATGATTTCACCATGGAAGGAAGAACGCAAATATGCCGTACTGAATGCGGATGACAAGGCAAGCACTTATTTTGCTGCACAGACTGCCGCAGAGGTCATTACATACGGCATCGACACTCCAGCGAATGTCCGGGCTTCGCAAATTTCCATCACCTCCAAAGGAACTTTCTTCCATGTAGATACGTTTAAGGGAGAGACTGATATCTCACTGCGTATGGTAGGCAAATTTAATGTGTACAATGCGCTGGCTGCGATCACGGCAGCACTGCTGGAAGATGTTCCGCTTACGGATATTAAAGCTAGTCTTGAGTCTGTAGCAGGTGTGGCTGGACGTGTGGAGTCGGTGGATGAAGGCCAGGACTTTGCGGTAATCGTGGACTACGCCCACACACCGGATGGGTTGGAAAATGTGCTGCGGGCGGTATGTGAGTTTGCTTCCGGCAAGGTTCTTACCGTCTTCGGCTGCGGTGGCGACAGAGATACGACCAAACGCCCGCTGATGGGTAAAATTGCTGCGAAATACAGCGACCATGTCTTCGTAACCTCCGACAATCCACGCACTGAGGATCCCCAGCTTATCCTTCAGGACATTGAAGCAGGGTTGCGGGAGGATGGAGTGGCACAGGACCACTATGAAATGATTGTAGACCGCAGGGAAGCGATTAGAAAAGCTATTGAAATGGCAAGCCCCAGCGATGTAGTATTGATTGCGGGGAAAGGTCACGAGACCTATCAACTGATCGGCGGAGTGGTTCATGATTTTGATGACCGCGTCGTCGCCAAAGAAGTTATAAGGGGCCGAAGCTATTGATTACAAGAACGCTGCGAAACATCGCTGCCATGTGCGGGGGGGAACTGTCCTCCGCTTACGATATGGATAAGAAAATTGCGGGAGTCGTTACCGACTCCCGCAAAATTACGCCTGCCTGCCTGTTCGTTCCGCTGGTAGGGGAACATTTTGACGGACATGACTACAGTGTGGCATCTTTGGCGGCGGGTGCCGCCGCTACCTTGTGGCAGAGGGATAGGGGAGTTGCCCCTACGGGGGACGGTGTGATCCTGGTGGATGATACTCTGGCTGCACTGCAGAAGCTGTCTTCCGCATATTTGTGCCAAATTGCTCCACAGGTGGTCGCCGTCACCGGCAGCAACGGAAAGACAACTACGAAGGATATGATTACAGCCCTGCTGGAGGGACAATACAAAGTCCATAAAACTGCAGGGAACTTCAACAACCATATCGGTCTGCCGCTCACGATTCTCTCCATGAGTGAGGATGTTCAGATCGCTGTACTGGAGATGGGGATGAGCTCACGGGGAGAGATTGCCCTCCTTGCCTCTTTAGCGCCGCCTGATGTGGCGGTCATTACCAATGTGGGCGAATCCCATTTGCTGCAGCTCGGGTCCCGTAAGGAAATTGCCCGGGCCAAGCTGGAAATTGCTGAAGGGCTGAAGCCAGGAGGCCTTCTGGTGTATAACGGTGATGAACCGCTGCTCTCCGAAGTTATGGCAGAGCCCTCCTTTCATACACCTGAGGGAATAAAAGGCTTCCGCTTTGGTTTGAACGCTGACAATGATGATTATCCTTCTGGAATGATGACCCATATCGGGGGGATGACCTTCACTTCCCATCTGCATGCGGAGCGCGCCTTCACACTACCGCTGCCGGGCCGGCATAATGTGGTTAATGCTTTGGCTGCGCTAGCGGTTGCCCGCCACTACGGCGTTTCCGAAGACGGCATCGCAGAAGGCCTCAGCAAGCTTAAACTGACTGGAATGCGGATTGAAATAATGCTGGCAGCTTCGGGGCTTATTATGCTGAATGACGCCTATAATGCCAGTCCTACTTCTATGAGAGCAGCCATTGATGTGCTACAAGGCATGAAATGCAGCGGCAAAAAAATCGCTGTGCTGGGGGACATGCTGGAACTTGGGCCGGATGAGGCGCTTTTCCATCAGGAGATCGGTGCTTACCTGGATCCATCCTTAACGGATCTGGTCTTTACCTATGGACCTCTTTCTGCACACATCGCGAAGAAGGCAGAGGAAAGGTTTGGACCTGAACGCGTATTTGCTTTTATGGATAAAAAGGAGCTTACAGCTGCCTTGCTTAATAGAATCGATCCCAAAGATGTTGTACTCTTCAAAGCTTCAAGGGGAATGCGTCTTGAGGAAGTGCTGCACAGCTTGAATGAGCATTCTCAGACGGATCCGGATAAATAGGAGGGGGTGTACCCATGGATTATCAATTACTTCTGCTGACTATTGCTGTGTCCTTTATCCTTGCGGTCATTGCCGCTCCGCTCTTCATTCCGCTTCTGCGGAGGATGAAATTTGGACAGCAGGTTCGTGATGACGGACCTCAGACTCACTTGAAAAAAGCCGGAACGCCTACGATGGGCGGAATTATCATCATGGTGGCGTTCACGCTGTCTTTTTTGAAATTTTCGGTTGTAGACTCAGACTTCTATGTCCTCTTGGTAGCTACGCTTGGCTATGGGCTGATCGGCTTTCTGGACGATTATATCAAAATTGCGTTCAAGCGTTCACTGGGGTTGACACCGCGTCAGAAATTGCTGGGTCAGCTGCTGGTCGGTGCCGTAATGTGCGGACTTCTGATTAACGCCGGGCACAACACCGGAATCAGCATCCCGGGAACTTCGGTCAGCTTTGACTGGGGGAACTGGTTTTACTATCCGTTTATTATCATTATGATGATGGCTGTAACGAATGCGGTGAATTTTACCGATGGAGTAGATGGGCTGCTGTCGGGCGTCAGTGCGATTGCCCTAGCTGCTTTTGCCGTTGTAGCTATGCAGGCTACCTCGATTGCGGCAGGTGTTTGTGCGGCGGCAATGATTGGGGCGGTACTGGGCTTTCTCGTCTTCAATGCACATCCGGCGAAGGTATTTATGGGCGATTTCGGGTCCTTCGGCATTGGTGGAGCCATTGGTGCCATTGCCATTGTTACCAAAAGCGAGCTGCTTTTTGTTGTCATCGGCGGTGTATTCGTCATTGAGATGCTATCTGTCGTGCTGCAGGTGGCCTCATTTAAAACCCGCGGTAAACGCATATTCCGCATGAGCCCGATCCATCATCATTTTGAGCTTGGCGGCTGGTCGGAATGGCGGGTAGTTGTATCCTTCTGGGCGGTGAGCCTGATACTGGCAGCAGTAGGACTAATCTTAAGCAAGGGGTTGTAAAGAATGAAGCATCCGGATGAATACCGTGGTGAAGAAGTGGTCGTCCTGGGCCTTGCCAAAAGCGGTGTCCAGGTGGCCAAGGTGCTGCATGAGCACGGCGCCGTTGTAACGGTCAATGACAAAAAAGAAAGAGATCAAAGTCCCGAAGCTTCCGAACTGGAATCTTTGGGAATTTCTGTTATATGCGGAGGTCACCCGGAGGGATTAATTCATCCGGGCGTGAGCCTGCTAGTGAAGAATCCGGGAATTCCCTATTCCGTACCTCCGGTGCAAAAAGCAATGGAGCTGGGTATCGAGGTAGTGACTGAGGTGGAGGTGGCTTACCACCTTTGCGCAGCACCTATGATTGGTATCACCGGTTCTAACGGCAAGACGACGACAACCACCTGGGTGGGGCGTATGCTGGACGCTGCGGGAATGAACCCTATTGTGGCCGGGAACATCGGCACACCGCTCTGTCAGGCCGCACAGGAGGCTCATGATGACAATTGGATGGTAGTCGAGCTTAGCAGCTTTCAACTCAAAGGTACTAAAGAGTTCCGCCCTAAGATAGGCTGTCTGCTGAATGTGGCAGAGACCCATCTGGACTATCATGGCGGTATGGAGGATTATATTGCTTCCAAGGCTAAGCTGTTTGAGCGGCAAGGGCCAAGCGACACAGCGGTGCTGAACTGGGATGACCCTGTCTGTAGAGAACTAGTGCCTTATATCAAAGCAGGAATCTTGCCCTTTTCAATGACCGAAGAGCTGGTTCAGGGTGTCTTTGTCCGTCCTTCATTTGTCCAGGGTACCGAAGATGATCTCAAGCGGGTAATTGTCTATCGGGATTACTCCGAGAGTGAGACGGAAATTGCCGACGTTGATACTATCGGACTGCCGGGCCGCTTCAATGTGGAGAACGCCCTGGCTGCCTGCGGGATTGCAATCGCCGCAGGTGCAGACCCTGCCGGACTTGCCGAAGTGCTGGCAAATTTCAGAGGTGTCGAGCACCGGCTGGAATATGTAGCAGATAAAGCCGGAGCCGCTTATTACAACAACTCCAAAGCCACCAACTCCAAAGCCACCTCAATGGCGCTGGCCTCCTTCCGGAAGCCGGTTGTTCTGATAGCCGGCGGACTCGACCGCGGTTCCGATTATATGGAGCTATTGCCTGTCCTCGGCGGGGTCAAAGCGCTTGTAGCGCTCGGACAGACCAAGGACAAGCTCGCGGCCGTCGCAGGCATGGCAGGAGTAAAGCGCATCATCTCCGTCGATAATGGGGAGAGCGCCGCCGCCGTGCTGCAAAAGGCCGTGCGGGAGGCTTCCGCTCTGGCGGAAGCGGGGGATATTGTTCTCCTGTCTCCTGCCTGCGCCAGTTGGGATATGTTTACATCCTATGAGGAGCGCGGGCGTATTTTTAAAGAGGCGGTGCATAACCTTTAAGTAGGGGGGTGGATAAGCCCCTACTACAGATGCAAGAGGTGTGCTCCTGATGAACAAATCCCGTCATGCGCCCGATATCTGGATACTTATGGCTATTGTGTCCCTGCTGTTAATCGGCATGGTGATGGTTTACAGCGCAGGTTCTGTTTTGGGCTTCCGCAATTATGGCGATTCGTTTTATTTTGTCAAAAGGCAACTGTTATTTGCGGGGCTTGGGCTTGGCGCAATGTTCGTTACCGCGAACACCGATTATCTGGTGCTGAAGAGATTTGCCAGACCCGCACTGATGATCTGCTTCATTCTGCTTGTCATGGTGCTGATCCCCGGTATCGGCGTTGTGCGCGGAGGAGCCCGAAGTTGGCTCGGCATCAGCTCTTTCGGGATTCAGCCCTCCGAATTCATGAAAATGGGGATGATCCTCTTTCTCGCCAATTGGCTGGGGAAGGATGATTATGATATCTCTTCCTTCACAAAAGGGCTGCTGCCCCCGCTCGCACTGATCGGCTCCGCATTTGCCCTTATTATGCTTCAGCCGGATCTGGGGACAGGCACCGTCATGTTCGGCGCTGCCCTCATGATGATTTTTACTGCCGGAGCACGTATGAAGCACCTGCTCTCCCTGGGCTCTTTGGGAGTGGTTGGGTTCGCCGCACTGGTTGCTGCAGCTCCTTACCGTCTGCAGCGGATTACAGCATTTCTGGACCCTTGGTCCGATCCGCTGGGGAAGGGCTATCAGATTATCCAATCGCTCTATGCAATTGGCCCCGGCGGTCTTGGTGGTCTGGGACTTGGTATGAGCCGGCAAAAGTACAGCTATGTGCCGGAGCCGCAGACCGATTTTATTTTTTCCATTTTGGCCGAGGAGCTTGGTTTCATTGGTGGGCTGATTGTTCTGGTCCTGTTCCTGATTCTGATCTGGAGGGGCATGAAGGTGGCAATGAGTCTGCCAGACCGGTTCGGCAGCTATTTGGCGGTAGGCATCGTCTGTATGGTAGCCGTCCAGGTCATCATTAACATTGGCGTTGTCATCGGCCTAATGCCGGTTACAGGCATTACGCTTCCGCTGATCAGCTATGGGGGTTCATCGCTGACCCTAATGCTCACAGCACTCGGCATTTTACTCAACCTATCCCGTTATGCGAGGTGAAAGACATGCGTATCGTATTAAGCGGCGGCGGCACAGGCGGACATATCTATCCTGCTGTCGCTGTTGCAAGGCAACTGGAAGCGGAAGAAGAAGGCTCGGCTTTTCTGTATATTGGCGGAAAGCGTGGGCTGGAGAGCAAGCTGGTTCCGCAAGAGAACCTTCCGTTCAAATCGATTGATATCACAGGTTTCCGGCGCAAGTTATCTATGGACAATGTGAAGACTGTAATGCGTTTTTTGAAAGGGGTCAAAGCCTCCAAGGCAATGCTCAGGGAATTTAAGCCGGATGTCGTGATCGGTACCGGCGGATACGTATGCGGACCGGTGGTTTATGCGGCCTCTAAACTTGGTATTCCTACCCTTATTCATGAGCAAAACGCGATACCGGGGCTGACGAACCGTTTTCTCAGCCGCTATGCCGATACGGTTGCCGTTAGCTTTGAAGGAACGGAGTCGGCGTTTCCCGGCGGGAAACATGTGATCTATACCGGGAATCCCCGGGCGACCACTGTAACCACCGCCAACCCCCAGCGCGGCTTTGCATCACTCGGTATTCCTGAGGGCAGTACGGTGGTTCTGATGGTCGGCGGCAGCGGCGGAGCAAGAGCCATAAATCAGGCTATGATTGAGATGGCTCCATTTGTGGGTAAGGGTAATGGTGTTCATTATGTATATGTAACCGGTGAGTCCTATTTCGAAGAAACCCGCAAAGCTCTGCGCGAAAAGCTGGGGGGCGTGCCGAATTGGCTGCATCTTCTCCCTTACATCCATAATATGCCTGAGGTGCTGGCTTGTACTTCTCTTATCGTGAACCGGGCGGGCGCTTCATTTCTGGCTGAAATTACAGCACTAGGTATTCCCTCTGTTCTAATCCCGTCCCCTAACGTGACGAATAACCACCAGGAGGCGAATGCAAGACAATTGGAAAGGGAAGGTGCAGCAGTAGTGCTGCTTGAGAAGGATTTGAATGGCCAGGCACTGATGGAGGCTGTACAGAAAATTATCAGTGTGGAGTCCGTGCGCAAGCAAATGTCTGAAGCCTCTCGGCGTTTAGGCAAAAGGGATTCTGCGGCACTTGTCGTTAGCGAGCTGCGCAGGCTGGCCGCAATGCGGAAGTCGTAGTAGAGAGACTTGCTTCCAGTAGGCTGGAAGACGCTTCCTGTTATTGGTCTTCACTGTCACACACCCGAGGGCACGAACATAGGATAATCCTATAATCGTGACTATCACCCAGAGCACTTCCGGTCCATGAAATGCGGGCACGGGCAGCTTTTCCTGACCGTAATTGATTTTTGTACAGGAAGTGCTTGTGGTGGGTGAGCGGTAATCTCGGAGGTGATACATTGGACAAATTGGTGATTGAGGGTGGAACCCCCCTGTCAGGCACCATACGTATCCATGGAGCAAAAAATGCGGCACTGCCGATTCTGGCGGCTAGCCTGCTTGCCGAAGGAGTTCACTCACTGCATAATGTGCCGAAGTTGCTGGACATTGAGACGATGCTGCACATTCTGGAACGGCTGGGGTGCAGTTGCACTCACGAGGACGATACAGTAACGATGGATACTTCGTCTGTGGATACATCCCATGTTCCAGAGGATCTGATGCGGCAGATGAGATCCTCAATTTTTCTGATGGGGCCGCTGTTATGCAGATTTGGCGAGGTGACGATTTACCAGCCGGGAGGCTGTGCGATCGGTGAACGCAAGATTGACCTTCACCTCCAGGGGCTCAAACAGCTTGGTGCGGAGATTGAGGAAGTTAACGGACGGATTTCCTGCCGGGCTGCCAAGCTGACGGGAAGCGATATTCATCTGGATTATCCGAGTGTCGGAGCGACGGAGAATATTATGATGGCGGCTGCCATGGCTGAAGGCACTACAACGATATCGGGCGCAGCCAGAGAACCTGAAATTCAGGATCTGCAGAATTATCTGAACACAATGGGTGCTCAGATCATAGGCGCAGGCACCGATACGATTACGATTCAAGGGGTCAAAAAACTGCAGCCCTGCAGCTACGAGGTGATCCCGGACCGGATTGTAGCCGGTACAGTGATGATCGCAGCGGCTGCGACACGTGGAAATGTGACATTGACCCATACGAATGCCGGGCATTTAACCTCGCTTATTCATGTGCTCAGACGGGCTGGTGTTCAAATTACAGTATGCAATGATATAATTAATATCAGTTGTATGGGACGTCCCCGTGCGGTTGAGAGAATCGTAACCTCTCCTTACCCTTCCTTTCCCACAGACTTGCAGTCCCAAGTGATGGTACTGCTGTCACTGGCCGACGGATTCAGTGTGATCAAAGAGACTGTATTCGAGGGACGCTTCAAGCATGTAGAGGAAATGGCCCGTATGGGGGCAGATATCTCTATTGATCTGAACCGTGCATTCATACGCGGGGTGCAGAGGTTATACGGAGCTACGGTGGAAGCTACCGACCTGAGGGCAGGGGCTGCCCTGGTGATCGCTGGACTCGCAGCTCAAGGTACTACGGTAGTTGAGCAGGCGCACCATATTGACCGCGGATATGATGGTATTGAGAAGCTGTTCCAGAAGCTTGGAGCACGCATCAGCCGCAAAGTACCTGTGCCGGGTCCGTTAGATTTGGCCAATTAAAGCTCCCTGTCTCCTTCGGCTTCACGCGAGGGAAGGAGACAGGGCCTTATTACGGAGATATGAGAATGCCTAAAACCCGTTTACCTCTGCTTAAAGAGGACAAGCCAAGCAAAAAAATGAGCCGGAAGGTCACTATGATCCTGCTGCTGCTGTTCATTGCGCTGCTGGCTGTGATTTTTTTTCGTTCGTCGCTCAGCCGCATTACAGAGATTCACTTTCAGGGTAATAAGTACACGACCCGGGAAGAACTGATGTCCCAAAGCGGGCTTTCGGTCGGAGGACAGTTCTTTGCCGTCTCTAAGACATCCGTGAAGAATTCCCTGAAGGAGCTTAAGACCGTCCAGGAGGCTTCGGTAATCAAAAGTTTTCCTGGCAAGGTTACCATTACTATTAAGGAATATCCTGCAGTTGCTTATGAATTGGACCCGTCCGGTGAACTTGAAGCCATTCTGTCCAGCGGGGCGGCTGTAGGCGTGAATGAGTCCGGAATTGCGGTGGAGAAGCCTGTTCTGACAGGCTGGGACGCTAAGGACCCTTATAAGGCCAAGCTGTGCCAGGTGCTCGCCAGCATTCCCAATGAACTGACCGGTGATATTTCCGAGATCGTACCTTCACCGACGCTATCCTTTCCGGACCGGATTAAGCTGTATACCCGTTCGCATTTTGAAGTCATAACAGCGATTTCTCTGCTTAAGGATAAGGTGGAATATTTGAATCAGGTCATTGAGACCGAGGAGCCCGGACTGATTAAGATGCTGGAAGCCGATTCATATGTTCCGTTTCAAGCTCCACAAGTAACAAATGAGGATAAAGGAGACGCACAAGAGTAAATAGTCCCTACTAATAGAGCGGGAAAAATGCTACAATCGGATTTACGGGCAATAAGCTGGATCCCTCTTTTTTCTCCGGATTTTTTGAACTAATGCCGTAAATATGGATGATGTTTCTTGATTACACTTATTTTAACTTTATAGTCTGCTAGTTTCATGGATTTAGGAAAGCATCTATGTTTATGCGGAATGCTTGTTATATTATTCCACTCAAAAAATTTGTAGAAAAAAGAGGGAAAGGATTAGGTATGTTGAATATGTACAGAGAAGTTTCCCGGGACCGGGAGCAAACTGTTTTACTGGCTTCACCATCTATTTTTATCATAACAGGAGGTGCCATAGAGCTTGAGCAACAATGACATCATTGTTAGTTTGGACATCGGTACATCCAAAGTTCGGGCTATAATTGGGGAAGTTACCAATGGAACCTTTAATATTATTGGCGTTGGATCTGCTGATTCAGAAGGAATACGGAAAGGTGCGATAGTCGATATCGACCAGACCGTGCAATCGATCAAAAGTGCGGTAGACCATGCGGAGCAAATGGTAGGCATCCAAATTTCCGAGGTCTACGTAGGCATATCCGGCAATCATATCGGACTGCAGTCCAGTCACGGTGTTGTAGCCGTTCAGAATGAGGACCGTGAGATTGGTGAGGATGACATTGACCGGGTAATTAAAGCTGCGGAAGTCATCGCACTGCCTCCTGAACGCGAAGTGATTGATGTTGTCGCCAAACAATATATCGTAGACGGTCTTGAAGGTATCCAGGATCCGCGCGGAATGATCGGTGTCCGTCTGGAAGTTGAGGCAACAATCATTACCGGAGCCAAAACGCCAATACATAATCTGCTTCGCTGTGTAGAGAAATCAGGGCTGAAAGTTAAAGATCTTGTGCTGATGTCTCTTGGAGCCGGTGGATTGGCGCTTTCCAAAGATGAGAAATCAATGGGCGCTGTACTGGTAGACATCGGTGCAGGTTCAACGACGATAGCCGTATATGAAGAGGGTTCCCTTTGTGCAACATCCACGATTCCGATCGGCGGAGAATTTGTAACGAATGATATTGCCTACGGACTTCGGACACTTACAGACCAGGCAGAGAAGGTTAAGCTGAAATATGGCTGCGCCTGGGTTGATGATGCCGCTTCGGATGTGGTATTCAAGGTGTTACGAATCGGAAGCAATGTTGAAAAAGAGTTCAACCAGGAAGATTTGGCTGCAATTATTGAGCCAAGAGTACAGGAAATTTTTCATCTGATCCGCCAAGAAGTGAAACGGCTTGGTTACACAGAGCTTCCCGGAGGTTATATACTTACGGGTGGGACTGTATCCATGCCTGGTGTTCTGAAGGCGGCGCAAACTGAACTAACTGCCTCTGTACGCATAGCTGTGCCTGATTATATCGGTGTCCGGGACCCTGGTTTCACCGGTGGTGTAGGCATCCTGCACAATGTTGTCCGCAGTTACCGTGGACGCAACAGTGGCGGAGGAAGCGGCAACAAGAAAACGGTCAACCGAAACAAGCAGAACGCCGTTCCAAGCCAAGATACCGGGAAGAAGCCCGGTTTGGTGGAACGTCTTAAGAATATGTTCAGCGAGTTCATATAAGTGTAAGTCCAGATATACTTGGACCGGCCATCCAAGCACTATTCTAGGGGGAGATGGAACAATATGTTGGAATTTGATTTTGAAATGGGGAGCTTGGCTCAAATAAAAGTCATCGGCGTTGGCGGCGGCGGAAGCAATGCTGTCAACCGGATGATTGAAAATGGCGTTCAGGGTGTTGAATTCATCACAGTAAATACAGATGCCCAAGCGCTGCATATGGCCAAATCGGAGCATAAGCTGCAAATCGGGGACAAGCTGACCCGTGGACTAGGCGCTGGCGCCAATCCGGAGGTGGGCAAGAAAGCGGCCGAAGAATCCCGCGATCTGATTTCCAATACGCTCAAGGGCGCAGATATGGTATTTGTGACTGCGGGCATGGGTGGCGGTACAGGTACAGGGGCTGCGCCTGTTATTGCTGAAATCGCCAGAGAATGCGGGGCGCTGACGGTTGGCGTTGTGACGCGTCCGTTTACTTTTGAAGGAAGAAAACGTTCCAACCAGGCAGAATTTGGTATTGAAGCGTTGAAGGAAAAGGTAGATACCCTTATCGTTATTCCGAATGACCGGTTGCTTGAAATTGTCGACAAGAAAACACCGATGCTGGAAGCCTTCCGCGAAGCGGACAACGTGCTCCGGCAAGCGGTTCAAGGGATCTCTGATCTTATTGCCGTTCCGGGTCTGATCAACCTTGACTTTGCCGATGTGAAGACGATCATGACAGAACGCGGTTCGGCATTGATGGGCATCGGAATTGCCACTGGTGAGAACCGTGCCTCGGAAGCCGCCCGCAAAGCTATTATGAGCCCGCTGCTCGAAACTTCTATTGAAGGTGCGCGCGGCATAATCATGAACATTACTGGCGGCTCGAACCTCTCCTTGTATGAGGTCAACGAAGCTGCCGAGATTGTGAATTTCGCTTCTGATCCTGAAGTCAACATGATTTTTGGGGCCATGATTGAGGAGAGTATGAAGGATGAAATTAAAGTTACGGTGATTGCTACCGGCTTTGAACATAAGGCATCCCCTGTTGCGCCTAACCGCCGTCCGGCAACTAGCAGTGAGCCTGCCGCTGACAAGAACGCCAACCTGCGTCCTTTTGGCAATCAGACAACCTCTGACCAGCTCGATATCCCGACGTTCTTACGCAACCGCACACGCGGAAACAACGATTAGACCAAAAGACACATATACGTTTACGGAAGCACCGTATCCGCATAGCAGAATGCTATGGCCGGATACGGTGTTTTTTGTTTTTTAAGCTGATATAATACGGATAACGGGAGTGGATATAATGGAATTGCTGGACCCCCGGGTGGATTTTGTATTCAAAAGAATTTTTGCAAGCGAGAGTAACAAGGATGTGCTGCTGGCGTTTTTGAACCGTATTCTTATGGATGCCGGAGACGCTCCCTTAAACGAAGTGGTGCTTCTAAACCCGTATACAGATAAAGATGACCCGCTGGATAAGCAGTCGATCTTTGATATTTGGGCAAAGACAGAGGACGGAAAGCTGATCAATATCGAAATGCAGCTGTTCAACAGATATGATATGGAGAAGCGGACCTTATATTACTGGAGCAAACGCTACTCCGGCCAGTTGCAGACTGGCGGCAGGTACACAGACCTCAAAAAATGCGTAACGATTAATATCTTGAATTATAAGGTATTACCTAATGAACACACTCACAGTGTCTTTCATCTACGGGAGGACATCAGCGGTTCACGACTGACAGATGACATAGAGATTCATTTCCTGGAGCTCCCTAAGCTGAATCAGCCGGCGGTTCCGGGTGAGAGCGGTTTGGTCAATTGGCTGCTTTTTTTGAAAGGGAGCGACAATTCGAATTGGGAGGTACTGCGGATGAATGAACCAGCTTTGAGAAAGGCAATGGAAACATTGGAATTTTTAAGTCAGGATTCTGAAGCCCGGCGTAAATATGAAGACCGTCAGAAGTTTCTGCATGATGAAGCCTCGCAAAGAGACGGGGCTCAAAGAGAAGGCTTTGCTAAAGGAATGCAAGAGGGGAAACAAGAAGGAATCAAGGAAGGAATCAAGGAAGGGATCAAGGAAGGGATCAAGGAAGGCAAGAAGGAAGGCTTGAAAGAAGGTTTGAGAGAAGGTAAGCTCGAAGTAGCAAAGAATCTGTTGGCTATGGGGCTGGATCTTTCATCCATACAAGCTGCGACGGGTCTGACTGAAGAAGAAATTCAATCTATCTAATGAAATTCAATATACTCGCACAAAAGCCAGCCCTAGACAGGCTGGCTTTTGTGCGAGTATAAGGATTTATCTGTTTCACATTATAAATCTCCCTCTACATGATTTAGAGTATTAGCTGTGAAATCGCACTCAGTAGCTCTCCTTATACCTTAGCTGTTTACGCTGCTTCCAGTAGTCGGACTTTGCGGATGAGTCGCTAATTACAGTGAAGGTAGCATATAACTGGCATGACGCTATAAACCGACAAAAAAACCTCAGGATTGCCCCCCAAGTTTAGACAGACTTTGGATGGGAGTCTTTCTATACTAATCTTATCGTCCAAAATGAGAGCCGGAACCTTGGTCTTTCGGATAGATACCACGCTTACAGGCAGGTGAATCCGCTGGTTGTTTATATTGACTTGATTTTCACCGCCAATTTATTGATCGATGGTATTCTGTTGTGGCTGACAGGCTGGCTGGTCAAGCAGAAGGTCTCTTGGTGGCGGCTCATAAGTTCGGCGCTGGTTGGCGCACTCTATGTGGTGATGATGTTTGTGCCGGAGCTTTCGTTCCTGTACACCTTTCTCATCAAGTTTGGATTGTCGGTAGTGATGTTGTGGATCGCTTTTGGTTTCACAAGTCTGCAAAGCTACCTTCGGGCGTTGGGGGCATTCTATATCATTAATTTTGCAGCTGCCGGGGGAATTGTCGGCGTTCACTATTTGCTGCAGAGCTCGGGCGACATCTGGAACGGGATTCTATTCACCTCCTCGGGCGGCCAAGCTTACCGGCTGAAAATCGGGTTTTGGTTCGTGCTTGCGCTTTTACCTGTGGTGCTGTTTCTCTTCAAGATGATCCATTCCTCCAGAGCCCGGAGAGAACAGCTAGAGACTTATATAGGTGAAGTTTGCGTAGAGATCGAAGGGGTGAGCGTGTCATGTCCCGGACTGCTGGACACCGGGAACCGTCTGAACGATCCATTGACACGGATTCCAGTGATGGTGATGGAAGCTTCACTGTGGGAGGGGCATCTTCCGGCCTCCTGGAAAGGAAGGCTTACCCAGATTAGTGCCGACCAGCTTCTTCTGGAAGCGGACGGGCAGTCCTT
The DNA here is from genome assembly GCF_001909095.1 of Paenibacillus sp. P46E. Lineage (NCBI taxonomy): Bacteria > Bacillati > Bacillota > Bacilli > Caryophanales > Paenibacillaceae > Paenibacillus > Paenibacillus sp. P46E. The sequence continues at coordinate 44,612 of NZ_LVYZ01000043.1, read as the reverse complement.
TGCCTGGCAGGACAGATTGCGGCTTGTTCCCTATAGGGGTATCAACCGCGGAGCATCCTTTATGCTTGCGCTGAAGCCGGATCTGGTGACGATAAAGCTTGGGGAGGAGACTTTTTTCAGCAAAAGGGTCCTCATCGGGCTGGATGGCGGAACACTGTCGGGAGACGGTGTGTACCGGGCGGTCATACATCCTGACCTGACCCAAAGAGAGTCCCCTGCAAAGGCGGCGATGCCTTCCTGAGCTCGAACAGAGTTTGGGCAACAACCCTGTCGGGTTGGAAAAGATGTGGCAAAAAGGTCAGGGGACTAATAACTACCTCAGGGTAATGGTGTACTTCTTGAAGGAGGAACAATAATGGTCAAATGGAAGATTGTGCTGCAGCTTCAATATTACCGGATGCTTTTTCTGCTGGGGCTGAAAAGTCAGGAAATCTATTATATCGGCGGTAGCGAGGCATTGCCCCCACCCCTTACAAGAGAGGAAGAGGAGTTTCTGCTGCAGCGGCTCTCAAGCGGTGACGCCGCAGTACGCGCCATGCTGATTGAACGCAACCTGCGGCTGGTAGTCTATATTGCCCGCAAATTTGAGAACACCGGCATCAACATTGAGGATCTGGTATCCATCGGGGCGATTGGCTTGATTAAGGCTGTTAATACCTTTGATCCGGAGAAAAAAATCAAGCTGGCCACCTATGCTTCGCGCTGTATTGAAAATGAGATTCTGATGTATTTGCGGCGCAACAGCAAAACCCGGAGCGAGGTTTCTTTTGATGAACCGTTGAATATCGATTGGGATGGCAATGAGCTGTTGCTCTCGGATGTGCTGGGTACGGAGAATGACACCATCTACCGTAACATTGAAGAACAGGTGGACCGCAAGCTGCTGCAGAAGGCGCTGGAAAAGCTCAGTGAGCGAGAGAGACTGATCATGGAGCTGCGGTTTGGGCTGCGCGGCGGGGAAGAAAAAACGCAAAAGGACGTTGCCGATCTGCTGGGAATCTCCCAATCTTACATTTCACGTCTGGAAAAAAGAATTATCAAGCGGCTACGCAAAGAGTTCAACAAGATGGTGTAACCTGAAGAGGTCAAGGAATAAAATGCCGGGCCGGGGAGATAATGTACAGTAATGTTTCTCCTTGGGAGGTAAATCATCATGACCCGAAATAAAGTCGAGATTTGCGGTGTGGACACCGCCAAACTGCCCGTTCTAACGAATGTGGAAATGCGGGAATTGTTCACTTCGCTGCAGCAGCAGGGCGAGCGATCCGCCAGAGAGAAATTGGTAAACGGTAACCTTAGACTTGTGCTTAGTGTGATTCAAAGGTTTAACAACCGGGGAGAGTTCGTTGATGATCTGTTCCAGGTAGGCTGCATCGGGCTGATGAAAGCCATCGATAATTTTGATTTATCACAAAATGTAAAGTTCTCCACCTATGCGGTACCAATGATCATTGGTGAAATCCGCCGGTACCTTCGTGACAACAACCCGATACGGGTATCGCGCTCCCTGAGAGACATTGCCTACAAAGCATTACAGGTGCGTGACAGTCTGACCAATCAGAATTCAAGGGAACCAACGATTTTTGAAATCTCCGAGGCACTTGGGGTTCCCAAAGAAGATGTGGTATTTGCTCTTGATGCCATTCAGGACCCGGTCTCTTTGTTCGAACCTATTTACCATGACGGCGGAGATCCCATTTATGTGATGGACCAGATCAGCGATGACAAGAATAAGGATGTGTCGTGGATCGAGGAAATAGCGCTTCGTGAAGCGATGCAGAGGCTGGGGCAGCGGGAGAAGCGAATTCTGTCGATGCGTTTTTTTGAAGGCAAAACCCAAATGGAGGTTGCGGACGAAATCGGTATTTCACAGGCGCAGGTTTCCCGGCTTGAAAAGTCGGCCATACAGCAGATGCAGAAGCATGTTAAGTCATAAAAACACATAACAGGATTGTCACTAGGGTGGTCTGGAAGCGTGGGAAAGCGCTACTGGAGCACCCTTTTTTATTACTTCGAGCTTAGCCAAATGAATCATAAGCATGTTGCCAAGCCCGAGGGGCATATATTGGACTATACGTCTGAATGTACAGGGGTGGCGAAAGTGAACGACGATTCGATAGGCAGCAGCAAGAAAATGAAAATCTCCGATTTTCAGACGAAGGATGTGATCAATATTGTCGACGGGAAGCGGCTCGGGCAGATCAGTGATCTGGAGCTGGATCTCCGCCGCGGCGTGATTGACGCGATCGTTATCCCGGGGTATACACGTTTTATGGGCCTCTTTGGAGGAGGTACGGATCTGATCATTCCCTGGCGGAATATCGTGAAGATCGGCGCTGATGTCGTGCTCGTCAAGATGGAGGAAATCCGGATGCCGCAAAATCAGGAAGAGCGGGAGACCATGTATCTGGAACGGGGAGACCGCACCGATCGGCGCACTTATTGACTGGAGGCATCTTTAATTGCATATTTTTATAAAAGAAGGCATATCCGTTTCTACATGTTTATTTTGGGGATGTATGAAGTAGGGGATTGCCAAAGCTGGTTCACCAGCAGTTTGACCCCACTCTGTTCGGGCACTTGTGGTACACTTAGGCGGAGGTGAAGATATGGAACCGTTTATTCAAAAAGGCGGCACACCTATGCTGCTTCATCTGGAACCTTGGTATGCGGTGCACGCTGAAATTACGGCAGGTTTCACAGGGAGACAGGGTGGTATAGGCAAGGTGCCTTATGACAGCTTTAATTGTGCCTTTCATGTTGGGGATGAACCGGAGGATGTTCTCGGGAACCGTAAAATTCTTGCCGAGAGCCTCGGGTTTACACTAGAGAATTGGACCTGCGGAGAGCAAACTCATGGAAAAGATATAGCAGTGGTCAGAGAAGAAGACCGCGGCCGGGGTAGTCTGGATAGAACATCGGCTTTTCAAGCAACGGATGGTTTGCTTACTAATGTGCCAGGTGTGCTGTTGACCTCTTTTTATGCTGATTGTGTTCCCCTTTATTTCTATGATCCTCAGCAGCAAGTGGTAGGACTCGCACATGCAGGCTGGAAAGGGACTGTAGCGGAGATTGCCGCCGCGATGGTAGGCAGAATGGAGACTGTTTATGGCAGCCGTCCGCAGGATATTCTTGCCGGAATTGGACCTTCCATTGGCGACTGCTGCTATGAAGTGGATGATTATGTGATGGATCATGTCCGCCGCCTTGAAGTGGGACTGAAGCCAGTGATTACGTCCGGGGCATACCCAAACTTATACAGAAAGTCGGAAGCAGATGGAAGCAAAAGTATGCTGAACTTGAAAGAAATGAATCGACGCATTATGATTAAAGCAGGAATATTGCCGACTCATATCGAATGTACATCATGGTGTACAAGCTGTAATCAGGATCTGTTCTTTTCTTACCGGAAGGAAAACGGAGTTACAGGAAGAATGACGAGCTGGATCGGAATAAAGGAGAGTTGAACGTTGACACTGCAGGAAAGAATAGCCGGGGTAGAGGAACGTATTGCACGTGCCTGTGCGGCAAGTGGCCGGGATGTGGCGGACGTCAAGGTTATCGCAGTGACAAAATATGTGTCTCTGGAAACGGTATCCGCTGTGCTGGATGCAGGCCTTGAGGATATCGCCGAAAGCCGCTGGCAGGATGCTGAACCGAAATGGAACGCCTTGGGGCATAAGGGAACCTGGCATTTCATCGGACATTTGCAGACCAATAAGGTTAAGGAAGTTATCGGTAAATTTCAATATATACACTCGCTTGACCGGTTGTCACTGGCGCGGGAACTGCACAAAAAGGCTGAAGCGGCAGGACTTACCGTCAATGTTTTTCTGCAGGTGAACATCTCAGGAGAAGACACGAAATTTGGTCTTGCCCCTGAGGAGGTGCCGGGTTTTCTGCGCGATATTGCCGCTCTGCACCGCGTAAAGGTCGTCGGACTGATGACTATGGCACCTTATGAAGCGGAACCCGAGCAGACCCGTCCTGTCTTCCGCGGACTTAGAGAGCTCCGTGATGAGCTGAATCTGCTCGCTTTAACACCTGAGCCTATACAAGAGCTGTCGATGGGAATGTCGAATGATTTTGAAGTGGCGATAGAGGAAGGAGCCACCCGGGTGCGCCTGGGAACGGTATTAGTAGGTCATGAGGAGGGAGAATGATGGGCGTGATGAACCGTTTTATGAGTTTTTTGGGCTTGCAGGAGGAAGAGGAGATTGTAGAGCGGGAACAAATATCCCGCGATGAAGATGAGTACGAGCCCGCCCCTGTAGAAACCCGCAAAAATCAGCGGGCGAACGTCGTCAGTATTCATTCCCAAAAAAATGTGAAAGTCGTGCTGTATGAGCCCCGCTCTTATGAAGAAGCTCAGGAAATCGCTGACCATCTCCGGGCCCACCGCACGGTGGTAATCAATCTGCAACGTGTGAGGAATGACCAGGCGATGCGGATCATTGATTTTCTCAGCGGAACTGTTTATGCCCTGGGTGGAGGAATCTCCAAAATTGGGGGCAATATATTCATGTGTACCCCGGATACTGTTGAAATTCAAGGCTCCATTTCGGAGATTCTGGGTGAGGATCAAGACTACAACAGAATGAGGTGAACGGGCTTTGTCCCAAATCAATCTAATTATTGAAATTCTATACAACATCTACTTTGTAATGATCTTAATCTACGTCCTCATGTCCTGGCTGCCGAATGTACGGGACAGCTTCATCGGTGAACTGCTCGGCAAGCTGGTGGAACCGTATCTGTCACCGTTCCGGCGGTTTATCCCGGCGTTGTTCGGCACAGTTGATATTTCCCCGATTATTGCACTGTTCGTGCTGGAATTTGCGAAAACCGGATTGCAGTACATTGTTGCATATGTATTTTAGGCTGCTGCGATGAAGAATGAAATTTACGGACATTTCCACCCCGATGAACGGCAATTTGTGGACAAGGCCTGGGAATGGGTTACCTCTGCAGGAGAATACCACGAAACCAAGCTGACTGAATTTTTAGATCCCCGCCAAGGGTTTATTCTTCAGACACTTGTGAACCGTCATCCCGATGTAGCCGTAAGGTGGGAGGGAGGGACCGAGGAATCTGAACGGAAGCGAGCCTTGGTAGCTCCCGATTACCGTAATCTTGAGGAAGAGGATATGGAGTTGAGGGTGCTTGCGATTTCCTCGGGCGAACAGAAATTCCTCGAATTGGAACACGGCGACTACATGGGGGCAATCCTTGGCCTGGGAATCAAAAGAGGCAAAATTGGTGATATTCATGTGCTTCCGGATGGTTGCCATGTAGTCGTCGCTGAGGATATTGCCAATTATTTAGCGATGAATCTGACCGGTGTGCACCGGATCAATGTCAGTACAGAGATTTTACCGTTGTCCAGTCTGCGCAGCAGCAGTGTTAAGCTGGAGAAACTGGAGCTTACGGTAGCTTCATTGCGGCTGGATGGTATTGCTGCAGATGTGACCCGGCTTAGCCGGAGCAAAATTCTTGCTCCCATCAAAGCAGGCCGCGTCCGCGTCAACTGGAAGGTAGAGGAAGATCCTTCCTGCGGGCTCAAGGACGGTGATATGGTCTCGATTCAGGGTTTTGGACGCTTCAAGGTTCTGGAGATCGGGAGCCTGACCAAAAAAGGCCGTTACCGGGTGCAAGTTGGCAAATTTGTCTGAATTTCATGCAGGAATCCGGCACGGCTTGTCGAAATTGAATATCTCTATAGGGAGACAAACATTTTGCAAGCTGGACGCCGATACTTGTAGAAGAGGCGGACTGTAAGCGCGGGTACCGGATGAAATTCGGCGATCCGCGAATACTTGAACTATCTAAGGACATATAGTAATATTCTATGTCCCGAACATGTAGTTCTCGCAGATACGGATACCTGAAAGCGATACATCGTATCGCTGCTTTGGGAACATAAGCTTTTAAAAGACCAGCGAAACCGTTCCCACTTCAATACAGTCTTTCCTCTTTGTCTTCGGACAAATTAAGGTTCAGGGGCACAAGAGGTCCGAAATTTCTAGGAGGTGCACAGCATGCCATTAACACCGCTCGATATACATAACAAGGAATTCTCCCGGAGAATCCGCGGTTATGATGAGGACGAGGTCAACGAATTTCTGGATCAGGTGATCAAGGATTATGAGAGCGTCATTCGTGAGAACAAAGAGCTGCACAATCAGCTGTTGTCCATTCAGGAGCGGCTTGATCATTTTGTGAATATTGAAGAGAGCTTGTCCAAGACCATTCTCGTTGCTCAGGAAGCTGCAGATGATGTGAAGAACAACTCCAAGAAGGAATCACAGCTGATTATCAAGGAAGCAGAGAAAAACGCCGACCGGATTATCAACGAAGCACTGTCCAAATCCCGCAAGGTAGCAATCGAGACAGAAGAACTGCGCAAGCAGGCCTCGATCTACCGTACCCGGTTCCGGACACTGCTAGAAGCTCAGCTGGAGCTGCTGTCCACAGATGACTGGAATGCCCTGGAAAGCCGTGAAGTGAGTGAGAACACCCTCTGAATCACAGACTGATTCGCTTCAAGATTGACATTTTCACTTAAAACGTCTATAACTAGAGCATATCTGTAATCTGTTCATATGTATTCGATGACGGGACAAGTACGATAAGGTAACGTTCTCCAGAGAGTCGGCGTTTGCTGTGAGCCGATGTTCATGCCTTGCTCGGAAGATCTTCCCCTAGAAGCTAAGCTGAAGCGTTAGCAACGTGTGTAAGCTTAAGCCGTCTGCCGGACGTTATCCCGGACCTGCGTGGCTATCTTTACGCAGAACTGAGATTGTGCTGAATACACTCCCCTTAAGGATGTGCATGGAGCGCAGAATTAGGGTGGTATCGCGAGCGTCGTCTCGCCCCTTTGGGGCGGAGCGACGCTTTATTTATGTTTACATCCCCCTAAATCCCCCTTACAAGGGGGACCCCAAGGGCTAGCCGCCCTCTGGACACCCGCAATAAGGGATTATCGAGGTATGATGGACGTCGGCGGAAGGGAAAGGATTTGTTCGGCGGGGGAGCGGCCCTTCTTAGGCTCCCCATGCGGGAACGCCTGCAGGGCCTTACATGCGACCAGAGCGAAGAGCCAGACAAGCGCGGCGGGCTTCGCCCCACGCCGCCAAGGCTCCCGGCCCAGCGCTGCCCTAACGGGTTCGCGGGCCGGAACGCCTGAGGTAGAGCGTGCCGCTTGCGGCGACAAGCGGGCACTACAGTCACATTAGATCAAAACCCGCCTCTCCCCTGGAAATAGACAATGTTCCAGGTGTCCAGAGGGGGGACCCCTTGGGGCCCTCCCTTGGCTAAGGGAGGGTTTGGGAGGGATCGAAAAGATTCGAAAAGGGTTTAAGACCAAACCACGGAAGGATTGACCTATCATGCAAAAAGTAGATGTCAAAGAAAAAGCACGGGCCAGAGACGTCCGTATCTTGAAGAAATGGAGCGACGAAAATACGTTCCGCAGATCTATGGAGAACCGTGAAGGCCGCCCGAATTATGTATTCTATGAAGGTCCGCCGACGGCAAACGGTGTGCCGCATATCGGGCACGTGCTGGGCCGGGTTATCAAAGACTTTGTCGGCCGTTACCAGACAATGAAAGGCTACCGGGTGGTGCGCAAGGCGGGCTGGGATACTCACGGCCTGCCGGTAGAACTTGGCGTACAGAAGAAGCTGGGTATCTCTGGTAAGCAGGATATTGAAGAATATGGTGTGGAGAAGTTTATCAAGGAGTGCAAGGAAAGTGTCTTCGGATACGAGAAACAGTGGCGCGAGTTCACGGAAGCCATCGGTTACTGGACCGATCTCGACAATCCTTATGTAACCTTGGACAATACGTACATTGAAAGTGTATGGAATATCCTCGCTACGGTTCATGAGAAAGGGCTGCTGTACCGCGGACACCGTGTAAGCCCATATTGCCCAAGCTGTCAGACGACACTAAGCTCGCATGAAGTGGCACAGGGCTACAAGACAGTCAAAGATCTCAGTGCAACGGCCAAGTTCAAGCTGGAGGGCAGCGGAGACTATGTATTAGCATGGACGACTACACCTTGGACCCTTCCGGCACACATGGCGCTGGCGATGAACCCGGATATGGAATATGTCCGCGCCCAGCAGGAAGACGGCGTATATATCCTGGCGAAGAATCTTGCGGATGAAGTACTGAAGGGTGATTACACGGTCCTGTCCACACACAAGGGAACAGATTTCATCGGACAGAGCTATACACCGCCATTCGGATACATCAAGGCGGAGAAACACAATGTTATCGTAGGCGCATCTTTCGTTACGGATTCCAGTGGTACCGGGATCGTACACATGGCTCCGGCGCATGGGGAAGATGACTATAAGAGCTGCCGCGAGAATGGTATCAGCTTCGTGAATGTGGTGGATACATCCGGGAAATATACCGATGTGGTTTCTGATTTTGCCGGACGGTTTGTGAAGGATTGCGATCTGGATATCGTGAAGGTGCTCTCTGAGAGAGGGCTGCTGTACAGCAAAGAGAAATACGAGCACAGCTATCCGTTCTGCTGGCGCTGCGATACTCCGCTGTTGTACTATGCAACAGATAGCTGGTTTATCCAAACGACTGCAATCAAGGATCAGCTCATCGCGAACAACAACAGTGTGGATTGGTACCCGGAACATGTGCGTGATGGCCGCTTCGGCAAATTCCTGGAGGAACTGGTGGATTGGAACATTAGCCGTAACCGCTATTGGGGAACTCCGCTGAATATCTGGGTCTGCCAGGATACAGGCAAGGAATTTGCGCCGCACAGCATCGCTGAGCTGAGATCGATGGCGATAGGCGAGGTGCCTGAAGATATCGAGCTGCACAAGCCTTACGTAGACAACATTAAGCTGCGCAGCCCGTTCAGCGAAGGCGGAGAGATGGTGCGGACCCCCGAGGTCATCGACGTATGGTTTGACAGCGGCTCGATGCCGTTCGCCCAAAGCCACTATCCTTTTGAGAATGAAGATAAGTTCGAGGATCAGTATCCGGCAGACATGATCTGCGAAGGGATTGACCAGACACGCGGCTGGTTCTACAGCTTGCTCGCGGTGTCGACATTGTTCAAGGGCAAAGCACCGTACAAGGCAGTAATTGCCCACGGCCACATCTTCGATGAGAATGGTCAAAAAATGTCCAAATCCAAAGGCAACGTTATTGATCCTTGGGAAATCATGAACGAATACGGAACGGACGCATTCCGCTGGGCGATCCTCTCCGACAGCGCGCCATGGAATAATAAACGCTTCTCGCGCGGCTTGGTGGGTGAGACCAAATCCAAAATTGTGGATACGCTGGTCAATACCCATGCATTCCTTACGCTGTATGCCGGCATTGACGGTTACGACCCGGCAGATCACCCGTTCAAAGTGTCAGAGCATAAGCTGGACCGCTGGATTCTCTCCCGCTTGAACAGCCTGATTCTCGTAGTGGACAAAGGCCTGGCCATTAACGATTTTGTCAATACGTCCAGGGCTGTTGAGAATTTTGTGGATGAGCTGAGCAATTGGTATATCCGCCGTTCCCGTGACCGTTTCTGGGGCAGCGGCCTGGGTGAAGAGAAGCTTGATGCCTACCGCACATTGACGCATGTCCTGCTGACTACAGCCACACTGATGGCACCTTTTACACCAATGCTGTCCGAGGATATCTTTACGAACCTGGGTGGCGGCGAAAGCGTGCATTTGGCTGACTATCCGGTGGCGGATGAGAGTCTGATTGATCTTGAACTGGAGCAGGATATGGAGAGTGCAAGACAAATCGTTGAACTGGCACGAAATGTCCGTAATGAGTCGGGCATCAAGACACGTCAGCCGTTGTCCGAGCTGATTGTCTCCATCGACCGCAGCTTCCATGTAGCGGATTATGAAGACATCATCAAGGAAGAGATCAACGTAAAAGAGATTGTGGTCGAGCACAGCGACAGCGGATTCGTTGATTTTACATTGAAGCTTAACCTGAAGGTAGCAGGTAAGAAGTACGGTAAAAATGTCGGCTTCCTCCAGGGCTTCCTGAAGGCACTCGACAGTGAAGCTACCCGCAAAACGGTACAGGAGGGTGTCATTGCGATCGTCTCTCCGGAAGGGGAAGAACTGCAGATCACCTCTGAGGAGCTGCTTGTAGAGAAACAGGCCAAATCTGGCTTTGCCTCAGCTTCCGGCTACGGTCTCACTGTAGCGTTGAATACAGAGATCACGCCTGAACTGGTACAGGAAGGCTGGGTGCGTGAGATTGTGCGGGCGGTTCAGGATTACCGTAAACGCCTGGATCTGCCAATCGATAAACGGATCGCATTGACACTCAAGTTAGACGACGAGCTCAAAGCTGCAGCCTTGGCATTTGAACATGTGCTTCGTGAGAATGTGCTTGTAACTACGGTTGATTTTGATGGAGAGCAACTTTTTGAGACTGTAGATGCCGGCGGCAAATCGTTCGGAATGTACATCGAAGTCTAAAGCCCTGCATGACCTGTCCCCAACTGGCATATACTAGCGGCAAAGGAAAAGGTTCTAGGGGTTAGCAGCAAAATGACGAGCCCGGTACTTAAGGAGAGTCTTCTCTCTTTTGACCGGGCTCGTTTGTGTGGACCCTGCAGGCCGCTAGGGAGGAGTCAATGCCATGGAGGGACGGGAAGGGGACAAGCACCGGTTCGGGAGATCCGGAAGAATCTCCATCAGAACATCAGGGGCTGGCAGAAGTTCGAACGGCATCAAGGAGAATCCATATGACATTCCGCAGGAAGAAAAGCTGAATGCCATCTACAAGCTGACATCGGGATTGGTCCAGCAAATGGAGAAAGCGAGGATTGCCGAGTACACGCAGCTCCTGAATTCACCCTGGCGTCTGATTTGGCTGAATGTATTGTCGGGAACAGCGCGGGGACTGGGGATCGCGCTGGGTTTTACCTTTTTTGCCGCGACTATAATTTACGTGCTTCAGGTTCTTGGAGCACTTAATCTGCCGATCATCGGTGATTACATTGCAGATATCGTACGGATCGTACAGCATCAGCTGGAGCTGAAGACTTTCTAAGGGAGATCATACCTGAAAATACAAGTAGAAACGGCTACGCCGTCCTTAAAAAGGACAGCATCCGTTTCAGCGAGAAAGAGAAGGATAATTTATAGCGTGAAACATATAAATTCTTATCTTTGTACAAAGAGTAGCCCATGGGCTACTCCCTTTGTTTTTTGGCCTGAGGATCAAGCAGGTAGCTTCCTTCTTCACTGTCCATATAATGGCGGTAGCTTGATCCCTTAATGACCATCGTATGGTTTCCGGCAATGTCGGTGGCGATAAAGTTTTCCCAAGGCTCTACGAAGCCCTCAGTTTCGTCCGCTTCAATCTCCATATCATTATAAGAGGAAATATCATTGCCTTCGGCCATGGCGGGTGAATTGGAACTGCCCCAGCTCTCCACAATCTGCCAGGCATCTTCACCGTCGAATCCGTTCTGCTCATGTTCATCCAGACTGGTCCGCCCGAACGGCGGGTATAGAAATTCCTCTTCTGCAGGTCTTGTGAAAGGTGAGCTTTGCCGGGGATTATGCTCTTTGCAGAAGCGGGTGAGCGGTACGGCATTCAACCGTTCAAGGGGAATTGCTTCACCGCAGACTGCGCAGATTCCGTATGTTCCTTCATCCATAGCAGCCAGGGCGGCAGCAATGTCATCAAGTTCATGCTCATCACGCTCCAGCAGTGAAATATCCATGGACCGGTGATATAGCTCTGTGGCGGCATCGCCCGGGTGGTTGTCGATCTCGGTCAGGTCTCCCGTCATGTCACGCATGGAGTCCTGCAGCCCGTAGTGCGCATTGTTTGTTAGTCTATGCTCGATATCTTCCCGCTGCTGAATGACCGCAGCCCGCAGCTTTGAGAGCTGTTCTGCTGGCAGATGGCTCATGGGTGTTAGCTCCTTTCGTGTCGCTTCCTTAGCATCGTTCATTTCCAAACGGTTTCGGATGCTTCTTGGATAGGTTGACCGGAGAGCCGGTTTTTTAGCGATGGCAAATCCTCCCCGGTTTGGAGAGAGTGGGTATGTCCTTGCAATGGACGGCTTCTTGAGGCCTGTGCTACAATATACAAGTCTTTATACAGTATTCGTACCGCTTTCAGCGGGAAAAATAAGAACGGAGTGACAACTTCTGTGGTGTACTATCTGATAGCGCTAATCGTATTTTTGGTGGACCAGGGTACCAAGTATTTAATTGCTACCCGAATGGAGCTCGCGGAGCAGATCCCGGTAATCAAGGATTTTTTCATCATTACCTCCCACCGCAATCAAGGAGCGGCTTTTGGTATTCTTCAGGGACAGCAATGGTTCTTTTTTCTGATTACCGTTATAGTGGTTGCCGGAATCGTCTGGTATTTGAACAAGGCCAGAGCGACCCGGAAGCTGCTGCCCACTGCACTGGCACTGGTGCTTGGCGGAGCCGTAGGCAATTTTTTGGACCGGCTGCTGAACGGAGAGGTTGTTGACTTCCTCATGTTCAATTTCGGCAGCTACACCTTTCCAATCTTTAACGTAGCCGACTCGTGTATTGTTGTCGGCGTGGCGCTGATTATTCTGGATACTCTGCGTGATATGAAGAGCGGAGATGAAATCACCGAAGTGAAGGAAACCAAGGAAGTTAAGGAAGGGAATGAATGATTTGAATAAGGACGTCAATGAGCAGGCGGCAACCGGCGCCTTCGAAGAAGATAAGGACGTCACCGAATGGATTGTTTCTGGAGCAAATGCCCGGGATCGGATTGATAAATATATTACGGAGTCCTGGGAAGAAGAGGTTTCCCGCTCACAGGTGCAGCTGTGGATCAGCGGCGGACATGTAACCGTTAACGGTGCCCCGGTCAAAGCGAATTACAAGCTGACCGAAGGTGATGTGGTTGGGGTTACTGTACCTGAAGCAGAGGTTACAGATCTGATTGCTGAAGATATTCCGCTTGAAATAGCGTATGAAGACAGCGATGTTATCGTAGTGAACAAACCGCGCGGAATGGTGGTCCATCCGGCAGTGGGTCATCCTTCCGGGACTCTGGTCAATGCGCTGATGTACCACTGCAAGGATCTGTCGGGCATTAACGGCGAGATTCGTCCGGGTATTGTGCATCGTATCGACAAGGACACCTCAGGACTGATTATGGCTGCCAAAAATGATGCCAGTCACGCCTCGCTCGCAGCCCAGCTTAAGGAGCATAGTGTAACCCGCCGCTACATAGCTGTAGTGCACGGAAATCTGTCTCATGACAAGGGTACGGTTGATGCCCCCATTGGCCGTGATCCGCATGACCGCAAGCTCTATATTGTAACGGAGAAGAACAGCAAACGTTCCGTGACTCATTTTACTGTATTGGAGCGTTTTGGTGATTATACTCTGCTGGAGCTGCAGCTGGAGACTGGCCGTACGCATCAGATTCGGGTGCATATGAAGTTTATCGGTCATCCTCTGGTCGGAGATCCAATCTATGGACGCAGCAAAGGAACAACCATGAACGGACAAGCCTTGCATGCCGCTATTCTGGGATTTGTGCATCCTTCTACGGGTGAATATATGGAATACAGTGCGCCGATTCCGGCGGATATGGAAGAAGTGCTATTTACTCTGCGCAGCAGATAAGTACAAATCAAGTGATTATAAATCCATGGTTTTGAAGGCGGATTTACGTCATATTTAAGTCATGGGAACAAGCAGACACGGTTTTACTGTCCTTACAGGGAGCCAATGCTTTTATTTTAAAATTAGCCAGGAGATGAGACGTAAATTATGAGTATTGAACAATATCAGGAGACCTTCATTCAGACTAATTTTGCAGACCGTATCGGCGGCGCGAACTATGGCAAAGATACAGCCATCTACAAATTCGAGAAAATCAAACGCGCTAAAGCATCGGCGAAACAGGATTTTCCGAATATTGAGCTGATTGATATGGGTGTCGGTGAACCGGATGAAATGGCGGATGAAGGCATTGTCGCTAAACTCGCTGAAGAAGCAGCCAAAGAAGAAAACCGCGGGTATTCGGACAACGGGATTCCTGAGTTCAAGGCCGCAGCAGCAGCTTACCTTAAGGAAGTTTTCCGTGTGGACGGCATTGATCCTGTAACCGAGGTTGTCCACTCCATTGGTTCGAAGCCGGCGCTGGCGATGCTGCCGTCCTGCTTCATTAACCCGGGTGACATTACGATTATGACGGTTCCGGGATATCCGGTACTGGGTACCCACACCAAATATCTGGGTGGACAAGTATTCACGGTGGAGCTTAAGAAGGAAAACCATTTCCTGCCGGACCTGAACTCCATTCCGGAGGATGTTGCCCGCAAGGCGAAGCTGTTATACCTGAACTATCCTAATAATCCAACGGGCGCTAGTGCGACTCCTGAATTCTTCAGCGAGGTTGTAGCCTGGGCAAAGAAATATGATGTGGTTGTAATTCACGATGCTCCGTATTCTGCTTTGACCTATGACGGTAAGAAGCCACTCAGCTTCTTGTCTGTACCTGGCGCTAAGGATGTCGGTGTAGAGCTTCACTCCCTGTCTAAGTCCTACAACATGACAGGCTGGAGAATCGGGTTCGTAGCCGGTAATCCGTTGGTAGTCAAAGCGTTCAGTGATGTGAAGGACAACAATGATTCCGGACAATTCATTGCTATTCAAAAGGCAGCCGCCTATGGTCTGGCTCATCCAGAGATTACTGAGGCGATTGCCGCCAAGTATTCCCGCCGCCATAACATGCTGGTAGACGCGCTGAATAGCCTTGGCTTCTCCGCAGAGAAACCCAAAGGATCCTTCTTCCTTTATGTGGCCGCTCCAAAAGGGATCAAAGGCGGACGCCGTTTTGAATCCGGCGAAGACTTCTCGCAGTTCCTGATCCGCGAGAAACTGATCTCCACTGTGCCTTGGGATGATGCCGGCCCATTCGTGCGCTTCTCTGTAACCTTCATCGCCAAAGGTGAAGAAGAAGAGAAACGTGTCATTTCCGAAATACAAAGACGTCTTAGCGACGTTGAATTCGAATTTTAATTGAAATTGTTTTGTAAGCCGCCGTAGAGAAATCTGCGGCGGCTTTTTTTGCTTTTTCTCTCTTGAACTAAAAAATCCTTGTAAAGGGTGCAGAGTACCGGAGGAGAATTTTGGAACTGGAGGAGCGAATGCGTTCGCCTTTGTCTGCGGATTTCCACCGTGAGGAGCGGTATAAATCAAAGAAATCTGCAGACAACAGCGACCGGAAGTCCAACATTCACCGTAGTTACGGCCCACACCTGACAATTGAGTTTCTTAATTCATTCCTCCTCCCATTTGACACCCGCCGCAACATCTGTCATAATTTCTGTAGTTGAATATGCGCCTTTAATTCAGTCCCGTGAGGCTGGCAAGGTAACGTGAATCGAGGTTCGCGACATGTAAAGAGGAATCCGTATATATACGGAGGGTCTTTATATACGCGCGGACACGCCATCTTTTTGAATCTGCGGATTTCACTCCTTGCCTGCTTCGGGCAAGGAGTTTTTTGTTATCCGCGGAACTTGAACAGGCGATCAAGCAGGAGGATGGCAGGGATGATGGTTACTGAGAAAAATGTGATTATGGACGAAACGGCAATTCGCCGGGCGCTATCACGCATTGCCCATGAGATTTTGGAGAAGAACAAAGGTATTGAGAATTGCCTGCTGGTGGGAATCCGTACCCGCGGAGTGTTTCTGGCACAGCGGATTGCGGAGCGCATTAAGGAGATTGAAGGGATCGAGATTCCTTACGGCGAGCTGGACATCACGCATTACCGTGATGACCGCGAGAGCGGCGGAGACAACCGCGAAGCCATGGACCGTACGGTGGTGAACAGCAATCTGACTTTTCCAGCCGGGTCCAGCAGCATCCATGACAAGAAAGTGATTTTGTTCGACGATGTCCTGTACACAGGCCGTACAATACGTGCTGCCATGGATGCACTGATGGATTGCGGACGGCCCCGGATGATCCAACTGGCAGTGCTTGCAGACCGGGGACACCGTGAGCTTCCGATCCGGCCGGACTATATCGGCAAAAACGTACCTACCTCCAAACATGAGCAGATCGAAGTGGCTCTGACCGAGTTCGATGGTAAGGATGAGGTTTACATTATTTCTAACCGGGAGGAACGATAACAATGATGACCGCAACCAAGGTGAAGGAACGCAGTTTGCTGGGGATTAAGGAGCTGGACCGGACAGAAATTATGCAGCTTTTGAACAGAACAGCCTACTGGGATAATCAAGCAGAGAAGCTGACACCGGTGCTAAGGTCACATTTTGTAGCCAACATGTTTTTTGAGAACAGCACGCGGACCCGGTTTTCCTTCGAAATGGCTGAGAAGCGCCTGGGCGTTCAGGTGCTCAACTTCACGGCTGCGGCTTCCAGTGTTGAAAAAGGCGAATCCATCTATGACACCGTACGCACGCTGGAGTCGATGGGGATTGATGCAGGAGTTGTGCGCTTGAAGCCCGCAGGGGTACTGCAGCAGCTGGCAGAAAAGGTGTCAGTCCCGCTGATCAATGCGGGGGATGGCAATAACGAGCATCCGACACAGGCACTGCTGGATATGTACACCATGAGCAAGAATTTTGGAGAGTTAAAGGGCCTTAAAGTTTCAATTATCGGGGATATTATGCATAGCCGGGTGGCCCGCTCGAACCTCTGGGGACTAACGAAGATGGGCGCCAAGGTGCAGTTCTGTGCACCGGATAACATGAAGGCTCCTGAGCTTGCGGAGTTCGCGCCTTATGTAACCATGGAAGAAGCACTGAAAGCAGATGTGGTCATGATGCTGCGTGTACAGCTGGAACGCCATGCTTCAGGTATCCTGCTATCGGCGGAGGAATACCGGAAACAGTTCGGACTTACGGAAGAGCGCGCCGCGAAGCTGGACAAGAGTACCATCATCATGCACCCTGCACCGGTGAACCGGAACGTCGAAATTGACGATGCCGTCGTGGAGAGCGACAAGTCGCGTATTTTCCCCCAGATGGCTAATGGTGTGCCTGTACGCATGGCAGTGATGGAAAGAGCAATGCTCTAAAAAACCTAACATAATCTCGTTAATAAATATACACAAAGATGAATTTTTATTATATAATAATCACAGAGCTCGAGGCCGATCGCCTGCGGGTAGAAGGAGAATCATAACCGTGATCATCAAGAACGCCAGTGTACTGAATGAGGAAGGCGTGCTAGAGCGCAAACATATCGTAGTACAGGATGGAATCATCTTAGCGATCAAGAACGGCGACGAGGCCGTGGACGAAGCCGGGGAAATCATTGAAGCGGAAGGCAAGCTGCTGATTCCAGGGCTGATCGATATGCATGTGCATCTGCGGGAGCCGGGTTTTGAGCATAAGGAAACTATTGAGTCGGGGGCACGTTCGGCCGCCAAAGGCGGTTTTACCACTATTGCATGCATGCCGAATACCCGGCCTGTAACGGATAGTCCTGAAGTTGTGAAGCTCGTGAAGGATAAAGCGGATGAAGCCGGACTGGTGAAGGTGCTTCCTTATGCAGCGATTACGAAAAATGAGCTTGGGCGCGAACTGACTGATTTTTCCGCCTTGAAAGAGGCTGGAGCGATTGGGTTCACGGATGACGGTGTAGGCGTTCAGAACGCCCAGATGATGAAGGATGCTATGAAAATCGCGGCAGGGCTGGATATGCCAGTTATTGCCCACTGTGAGGATAATTCGCTGGTGGAAGGCTGTGCGGTAGCTGAGGGCACTTTTGCCGATAAGCACGGTTTAAAAGGAATTCCGAATGAATCGGAGGCCATTCACGTCGGACGTGATATCCTGCTCGCTGAAGCAACAGGAGTACACTATCATGTCTGCCATGTCAGTACAGAACAATCTGTCCGGCTCATCCGCCAGGCCAAAGAAATTGGCATTAAGGTAACTGCAGAGGTATGTCCGCATCATCTGCTGCTCTCAGAAGAAGATATTCCGGGCATGGATGCCAATTGGAAAATGAACCCGCCGCTGCGCTCCCGCCGTGATGTGGAAGCCTGCATCGCCGGTCTGCTGGACGGTACGCTGGATATCATCGTCACCGACCATGCGCCGCACAGCGAAGAAGAAAAGGCTAAAGGCATGCAGCTTGCGCCTTTTGGCATCGTCGGGTTTGAGACAGCGTTCCCGCTGCTCTATACGGCTTTTGTAGCCACCGGCAAATGGGACCTGTCGCTTCTGGTACAGCGTATGACGGCTGATCCGGCCCGGGTATTCCGGCTGAATACAGGCAGCCTGACGGTGGGTTTCCCGGCAGATTTGACACTGATTGATCTTACGGAAGAAAAAGAAGTGAACCCCGCTTCGTTTGCCAGCAAAGGTCGCAATACTCCTTTTGCCGGATGGAAGCTTAAAGGCTGGCCGGTTAAGACATGGGTAAACGGCGCAGCCGTATGGACTGAAGAATAACGGACGGACTGGTAGAGCGAAGCTGCCGGCTGTATGGGGCAGGATTTAACATACGGCGGCATTTTCGCGCGCTTGCTCCGGAAATCCAAGCAAGATATAAGAACCAGACTACAGAAACAAGAAGGAGTGGAAGGAAATGCAGGCGAGATTGCTGCTTCAGGACGGAACGCTGTTCACAGGTACCGCATTTGGTGCGGAAGGTGAAAAGACGGGCGAGGTTGTTTTTAACACAGGGATTACAGGTTATCAGGAGGTGCTGTCAGACCCTTCCTACTGCGGCCAGATCGTGACTATGACTTATCCGCTGATCGGAAACTACGGCATTACCCGCGATGATTTTGAATCTGTGCGTCCATTCGTACACGGCTTTGTTGTGCGCCGCCATGAGACAGTTCCCAGCAACTGGCGCGCTGAGTATAGTGTAGACGACTTGCTGAAGGAATATGACATTCCGGGAATCAGCGAAATCGATACACGGATGCTCACCCGCATTATCCGCCACTACGGCACCATGAAAGCAATTCTCACCACCTCTAATAAGCGCGTGGAAGAGCTGATGGAAATGATGGGCGACACCACTATTGAAGAACTGCGTAACCAGGTGGCACGCACTTCTACCACTAAGACCTACAGCAGCCCTGGCAACAAGGAGCGGATCGTGCTTGTTGACTATGGTGCGAAGACCGGTATTCTGCGCGAACTGAACAGCCGCGGCTGTGATGTGGTTGTAGTACCGCATGATGTGACTGCCGATGAGATCCGCAGATTGAATCCGGACGGGATTCAGCTGTCCAACGGACCTGGCGACCCCAAAGATGTGCCTTACGCAGTCCAGACGATCTCCGAACTGCTCGGTGAATATCCAATCTTCGGAATCTGCCTGGGGCATCAATTGTTCGCACTGGCTTGCGGCGCGGATACAGAGAAGCTTAAATTCGGCCACCGCGGCGGTAACCATCCAGTCAAAGAGCTCGAAAGCGGACGCTGTTTCATCACCTCCCAGAACCATGGCTACACGGTAAATGAGGAATCTGTGCTGAAAACCGAGCTTGAAGTGACTCATATTAACAATAATGATAAGACCGTCGAGGGAGTCAAACATACCCGCTACCCCGCTTTTTCGGTGCAGTATCATCCGGAAGCGGCGCCGGGACCGCATGACAGCAGCTATTTGTTCGACCGTTTCCTCCAGATGATTGCCGATCACAAGGCACAAAGACCGGTAGGCTCGCGCCAGGCGCAGCTTGCAGCCAATGCCAGAATCACGGCACCGAACATTACACCGCAGCTTGAAGCCGTGAAAGGAGCTCTATAACATGCCAAAGAACGATAAGCTTAAAAAAATTCTCGTGATCGGCTCCGGCCCGATCGTCATCGGCCAGGCCGCCGAGTTCGACTATGCCGGAACCCAAGCCTGTCAGGCCCTCAAAGAAGAAGGCGTTGAGGTTGTTCTAATCAACAGCAACCCGGCCACGATCATGACAGATACCAATATGGCTGACAAGGTCTATATCGAGCCGATTACCCTTGAATTCGTTACTGCAATTATCCGCCAGGAGCGTCCGGACGGACTCCTGCCTACGCTGGGCGGCCAGACCGGGCTGAATATGGCTGTAGAACTGGCACGCGCTGGCGTGCTAAAAACGGAGAACGTGAAGCTGCTGGGTACACAGCTAGAATCCATCGAGAAGGCGGAAGACCGCGACTTGTTCCGTGAACTGATGCGCGAGCTGGAGCAGCCGGTACCGGAAAGCTCCATTATTACCACTGTGGAAGAAGCCATGGACTTCGCAGCCGGCATCGGCTATCCGTTGATTGTTCGTCCAGCTTATACGCTGGGAGGAACTGGCGGCGGGATTTGTGACAACGAAGAAGAACTGCGCGAGACCGTAAAGGCAGGGATCCGCTATAGCCCGATCGGTCAATGCCTGGTGGAGAAGAGCATCGCCGGCATGAAAGAAGTAGAATATGAGGTGATGCGTGACGCGAATGACAACTGTATCGTGGTGTGCAACATGGAGAACTTTGATCCGGTTGGCGTGCATACAGGTGACAGTATCGTCGTAGCGCCAAGCCAGACCTTGTCCGACCGTGAGTACCAGATGCTGCGCAGCGCTTCGCTGAAGATCATCCGTGCGCTGAACATCGAAGGCGGCTGCAACGTGCAGTTCGCACTCGATCCGCAGAGCTACCAGTATTACGTGATTGAAGTGAACCCGCGTGTCAGCCGTTCCTCGGCGCTGGCGTCGAAAGCGACCGGTTATCCGATTGCCAAAATGGCAGCCAAAATCGCCCTGGGCTACACGCTCGATGAAATCGTCAATCCGGTTACCGGTCAGACCTATGCCTGCTTCGAGCCTACACTGGACTATATCGTGAGCAAAATTCCACGCTGGCCGTTTGATAAGTTCATCTATGCCAACCGCAAACTGGGTACACAGATGAAGGCAACCGGCGAGGTGATGGCGATCGGCCGCACCTTTGAAGAGTCGATTCACAAAGCAATCCGTTCCCTGGAAATCGGCGTTCACCGTTTCCGCCTGCCGGGCGCTGAGCTACTGGAGGACAGCGTGCTTCGCACAAGGCTCGCCAAACCGGATGATGAGCGACTGTTCCTGATCGCTGAGGCCTTCCGCCGCGGCTATGGTTTGCAGGAGATTCAGGACATCACCAATGTGGACTGGTGGTTCCTCTCCAAGATAGAGGGTCTCGTGAACTTTGAAGATGAGATCCGCAGCGAAGAAACACTGTCGCAGGAAACACTGTATCAGGCCAAGCGTAAAGGCTTCACGGACCGGGCCATTGCTGAGATCCGGGCGGAAGGACGTTCCGGTCTTGAACAGACCACAGAGTCCGAAGTCCGCGTGATGCGTATTCAGCAAGGACTGGTTCCGGTATTCAAAATGGTCGATACCTGCGCCGCCGAATTTGAAGCCTCAACGCCATATTACTACTCGACTTACGAAACAGAAAATGAGGTTATTCATTCCGATAAACAGAAGGTCATAGTGCTTGGCTCCGGCCCTATCCGGATCGGCCAGGGTATCGAATTCGATTACTCTACAGTGCACGCGGTATGGGCGATTCAAAAAGCCGGCTATGAAGCTGTTATTATCAATAACAATCCAGAAACGGTATCTACGGATTTTAATACCTCGGACCGGCTGTATTTTGAACCGTTGTTCTTTGAGGATGTCATGAACGTGATTGCACAGGAAAATCCAATCGGCGTTATTGTCCAATTCGGTGGACAGACAGCGATCAACCTGGCAGCACCGCTGGCTGCGGCGGGTGTGAATATTCTGGGCACCAGCCTTGCGAGCATCGATGAAGCCGAGAACCGCAAGAAATTCGAAGCACTGCTGGCGCGTCTGGATATTGCCCAACCGAAGGGCAAGACCGTTATCAACATTGATGAGGCTGTCGAAACTGCCCAATCGCTCGGTTATCCGGTCCTGGTTCGTCCTTCCTATGTGCTGGGCGGCCGTGCAATGGAGATTGTCTACAACGATACAGAGCTGCTGAGCTATATGGTTGAAGCGGTGAAGGTCAACCCGGAGCATCCGGTGCTGATCGACCGTTATATGCTTGGCAAAGAGGTTGAGGTAGATGCCATCTGCGACGGTGAGACAGTAGTAATTCCGGGAATTATGGAGCACGTAGAGCGTGCAGGCGTGCACTCCGGCGACTCCATCGCCGTCTATCCGCCACAGTATCTGGATGAAGGCCTGAAGCAGAAGATTGCGGAGATTACCATCAAGATCGCCAAAGAGCTGAAGACCATCGGGCTGGTAAACATCCAGTTCGTGATCTATCAAAATGAAGTGTATGTCATTGAGGTTAACCCGCGCTCCTCGCGTACGGTTCCTTTCCTCAGCAAGGTGACCGGCATTCCGATGGCCCATCTGGCTACCAAAATCATCCTCGGCGGCAAGCTGAAAGAGGATGGTTATACAGAAGGCCTGTGGCCGGAGAGTGACTATGTATCGGTAAAAGTCCCCGTGTTCTCTTTTGCCAAGCTGCGCAGAGTAGAGCCTACGCTCGGACCGGAAATGAAATCGACCGGTGAAGTTATGGGCCGCGATAAGCTGTACGCCAAAGCTCTTTATAAAGGGCTGATCGGAGCGGGCATGAAGATACCGGCAACCGGAGCCATCATTGTTACGGTAGCGGACAAAGACAAGGCAGAAGCGGTGGAATTGATGAAGGGCTTCCACGCCATGGGCTACAAAATCATTGCCACGGGCGGCACAGCGCTTGCGCTTGAACAAGCGGGCCTGAACGTGATGAATGTCAACAAGCTGGATGAAGGAGAGCCGACCATCCTCGATCTGATCCGCGGCGGTCAAGCCAACTTCGTCTTCAATACCCTGACCAAGGGCAAAACGCCGGAGCGCGACGGCTTCCGCATCCGCCGTGAAGCGGTAGAGAACGGTGTTGTATGTATGACATCGCTCGATACGGTAACGGCGCTCCTGAGAATGCTCGAGACGATCAACTTCTCATCGCAGTCGATGCCTGCTTTTGTCGGACAATAATCTATGAATGAACAAGGCAGCCTTTCGGGGCGGGCCACAGGGACGGTTTGCGTTAGCGCAGACCGTTCCGCTGCGCCCGGGGATAAATCCTAGTAAAGTGGAGGCTGCTGCTGAGGTTAAATAGCTCAAGGGCAAGGAGCGATACACGATGACTAAGGGAGAGGATCGACAATTGGAACGGATGGTTACACCGCACGGGCATGAGAATATCGGACAAGTGGAGAAGCGGGAGGAAATGGCGGGCCGCCTCATGGTTGCCCTCGATTATCCGGATGTGGCGCAAGCGAAGTGTTTGATCGGGAAGCTGGAAGGTATTCCATGTTATATGAAGGTTGGCATGCAGTTGTTTTATGCGGCGGGCCCGGACTTCATCAGAGAGCTGAAGGCACACGGCTATTCCGTATTCCTTGATGTCAAAATGCATGATATCCCGAATACGGTCCGTGGCGGAGCAGAGAGCCTGACCATGCTGGGGGTGGATATGTTCAATGTGCATGCAGCCGGGGGGACGGCAATGATGGCTGCTGCGCTGGAAGGCGCGGCGAAGGCGGCCAGCCTGCATCCATCGCTGCGTATTCCGCTTATCATTGCAGTAACACAGCTTACGAGCACCAGCCAGGAGATCATGAACACTGAGATTGGCATCGCGGGTGCGGTAACCGATACCGTTGTGCGCTATGCCAAGCTTGCAGCAGAAGCAGGCTTGCACGGCGTGGTGGCCTCACCGCAGGAAGCAGCGGTAATCTCCGCTGCCTGCGGACCGGAGTTCCGCACAGTAACGCCGGGAATTCGTCCTGCAGGGTCATCCATGGATGACCAGTCCCGTGTGATGACACCTGGGCAAGCCATCCTTCAGGGAAGCCACTTCCTGGTAGTCGGACGCCCGATTACGGCTTCGGCAGACCCGCGTCAGGCCGCACTTAACATTATTGAGGAGATGAGCCAAGCATGAGCCCATTATTGAATAAAAGTGAACAAGTTGCCCGTTACCTGCTGAAGATCGGCGCGGTGGCGCTGCGTCCGCAGGACCCTTTTACCTGGACCTCCGGGATTAAATCACCCATCTATTGTGACAATCGTCTGACGCTGTCTTTCCCTGAAGTCCGGGGCTACATCGCCGATGCCTTTGTAGAGACGATTGCCACAACTTATCCAGATGCTGAAGTGATTGCAGGTACGGCTACTGCTGGCATTCCGCATGCTGCCTGGGTAGCAGACAAGCTCAACCTGCCGATGGCTTACATTCGTGACAAGGCTAAAGGACATGGTAAGCAGAACCAGATTGAAGGCCTGATCACCCCGGGGCAAAAGGTCATCGTGATTGAGGACCTGATCTCCACCGGCGGAAGCTCCATCAAGGCCGCTCAAGCCGTTCAGGAAGCGGGAGGCATTCCGTTGGTTGTACTGGCCATTTTTAGCTATGAGCTGGATCGTGCTACCGAAGCATTCGCCGCAGCGGGGGTGCCACTGCAGACCCTGTCCAACTACACTACCCTCATTGATGTGGCCCTGGCACAGGGAACCATTGCCGATACGGATGTGAAGCTGCTGCAATCGTGGCGCAAGGATCCCGCGTCTTTTGGCGTGTGAGATCTGAAATTATAAAGAGCTCTCTTCAAGTCCTCACCTGACGGTGGGGATTTTTTTGGAAATATAAGAATTTATATGTTTCACGCTATAAATTATCCTTATATTTTTGGAGAAACGAATGCCGCCTCTTTCAGAGGACGGCGAAGCCGTTTCTTTTTACATCCGATGAAGAAATCGTAGTGCATCTTTAAACTGCCTGTAACTTTCCCGCCCGCGTAACTCTATATAATGCTAATTATAGGAAAGGTTCACTTCCGTTAAGGGAGAGAACGAATTTCGCCCAGGAGGGGATTTACACATGAATAGTAAGGGAATCAGTATGGCAGCCAAACGCTCGCTGTTACTTGGCATCTGTACGGCACTGGCGCTGCCGCTGACATCTGGAGGAGGAATTGCCGCCGCCGATGGTTCTAAGGCCTCTGAAGGGCAGCGGGTGCTGCGTATCGGAAACTTATGGAGCGGGGGGGACGACAATTATTTCCGCCAGCAGTTTACCGATCTCTATGAACTGACGCATCCTGAAGTGAAGCTGGAGATTGTCCCGGCCGTTGATACAGAGAAGCTCCGCTTCAGCACCTCAAATCCTATGACAAGTCCGGATAATCTGGACGATATGCGGGCTATCATGGGCGGTGCTAAGCCGGTGGATGTGGTTATCGGCGATAATACGCTGCTTAAGAGACTGGCTGACTACAATCTGGTGGACCCGCTGCAGCCGCTGATTGATCGTGACCATTACGACCTCAACAATATGGCCCCCACTGTTCTGGACGGCATACGGGAGCTCGGCAAAGGGGAACTGTATGCGTTGGCGCCTACTTTTTCTTCAAGTGCACTTTTTTACAACAAAAAGATATTCGATGCTGCCGGAGTAGCCTACCCTGAGAACGGGATGACCTGGGAGAAACTGATCTCACTCGCGGCAAAGGTTACCAAAGTGTCCAAACAGGACAAAGATCGTGTCTACGGGTTGGCCTTTAACCGTTATTTAAGCGATCCCTTCTGGGATATGCAGAATTACCTTTCTCCGCTGCAGCTCGCGATGTACGATAATAAAGGCGGAAAAATGACCGTGAACACACCTGCCTGGAGCAAAGCTTGGACCGACTACAGCAGTCTGATAAAGAAGCAGATCATTCCTGGGGCGAATGTGATTAATTACTTGGAAGAGGCTGTTCCTTTAGCTGGTGACCTGTTTCTGACAGGCAAAACTGCCATGGCAGTTGGGGAATACAATTATATCAACGAACTTATGGTAGCCAACAGGAATGCATCCCTTATTAAAAATTTCAAGCCTGTAGACTGGGGCATCGTTTCAGTACCTACTTTTGCAGAAAAGCCAGGGGTAGCGATGGGAACCACACTTGGCAGCTTGATGGCAATCAATAGCCTCGCACAGAATAAAGAGGATGCCTGGGATCTGATCCAATTCGTCAACAGCAATGAGGTTGCCAAAATCAAAGCCCATAACCGTTACGAGCTAACCGCACGCAAAGATTATAATGGATTCCCGGAAAAGGCGCTGGATCTTACCCCATTCTACATCCAGAAGCCTCTACCGGCGAGTGACCCGGTCATGGACAGTCTGAAGGCGCGTCTTCCAGGAATAACCCAGATCAACGATGCCGGGCAGATACTATTCACTGAGGTGTATCAAGGCAAACGAACGGTTGCGAGTGCGCTTCAAGCTTGGGAGAAACAGGGTAATTTCATGCTGAAGGCACTGCAGAAAGACCCTGATCAATATTTTGATCTTCAGAATGGCTGGCCTGATAAAAGTGTAACGAAAAAATAAACATATCCAAAAATTACGTAACCGCCGCCGGAAACCGGCGGCTTATTTTTTGGGAAATGGGCATGATATCTTTAGAAACAGAGAGACCTTAATTTTGCGGAGAAGGAGAAGAAGGCATCATGAATTGGATATACTTCGCGAAGCTGTTCAGGACAAGATTTCAAGCCGGATGTCTGGCCAAAAGGCTGGAACAGGACGGTTGGATTTATGGTTATCATGACCCGCGTTTTGTGGAGATCTACCGTTCACGCAAGGGCCGTTATGGGGTTCGTTTTCTTCCTTGAGCTCATTAACCAAAATCATCCTTGACTTTTGACCCGGATATGATGTATATTATCTATTGTCGCTGTTTGAATATGATTACTGACGCGGGGTGGAGCAGCCCGGTAGCTCGTCGGGCTCATAACCCGAAGGCCGCAGGTTCAAATCCTGCCCCCGCAACCAATTTTATTTTCTCAGACAGCCATTGTATATACGGAATCCTAGATCCGGGCCCTTAGCTCAGTTGGTTAGAGCGGTCGGCTCATAACCGATTGGTCACAGGTTCGAGTCCTGTAGGGCCCACTTCTCAAAACCCCTTGCCTAGCAAGGGGTTTTTGCTGTTTATAGACTCGCTGAAGTGAACCGGAGAGAATGGGGAAAGGCCATGTTTTTGAGCTTGCTAACGGATTTGCTAACGGAGTTTTTTTTCCACAGGTTCAAGCTGTTTTTCTGCGAATTTATTGAGTTCAATTTCAATTCTGTCAACGGCTTCTTCCTGCATGATCGGGAGAAGGCTGATCCTACTTAAAAAACAGAGGACTATCCTAAGCAGCCATTTCATGGCTTTTGGACAGCCCCCGTTTCATTTTCCATGCAGATCTTATCATATTCAAACAGCAAGTGTAATCATTTCTAGAACGATCAGTAAAAAAACTTCAAAAGTACCGGCTTTAGTTCTTCGATGAAGGGCGAGCTAAGCGCTCAGAGAGGGCGGCCATAAATTTACGTGTGACAAAGCGGCTGCTGTTGGAGAGCCAGTAATTACCGGTACCGTCTACCACATAGGTGCGGTTCTTCTCAACTCCACGAAAGGCGGTTCTGACAACGGACTGAGGAGTACCGGTAACGCCTCCGGGCAAATCCGTAGTACCAACCACATCGAAAAAGCCAGTTTTGGTCGCTCCCGGACACAGTGCCAGAACACGAATTCCCAAGTGCCGGTTC
Source organism: Paenibacillus sp. P46E (assembly GCF_001909095.1). Lineage (NCBI taxonomy): Bacteria > Bacillati > Bacillota > Bacilli > Caryophanales > Paenibacillaceae > Paenibacillus > Paenibacillus sp. P46E. Next base: position 17,023 of record NZ_LVYZ01000043.1, on the reverse strand, counting down.
TCAGCCCAGAGCGATTCCGAGAAGGATAACACAAACGCTTTGGTAGCGGCGTAAGCCCCCATATAAGGGAATGGATAAAAAGCCAAAAACGAAGAAACATTAACAATGATGCCATCCTTCTGCTGCTGCATGTAGGGTAAAAACTGAGCGGTCATATCCATGAGTGATGTGATATTCAGATCAACCATTTCCCGGTAACGATCCATGGGGGTTTCTTCAAACCGGCCGTGCGTGCCGAACCCTGCATTGTTAATCAGAATGTTCACCTTCAGGCCAAGAGCCTTAACTTGTTCTGCCAGCTCTCCAGCAGCCCCTGGCTTAGAAAGATCGCTAGCCAGTGCATAGGTGTTTACTCCATGTACAGCTTTCAAATCCTTTGCGAGAACCTCCAGTTTATCCTTGGAGCGTGCAACAACGATGACATGACTGCCTCTTGCGGCAAGCTCTCTTGCGTATGCCTCTCCTATTCCGGATGAAGCTCCTGTAACCAATGCGACTTTGCCCTTATAATTGACCATTGATATGACCTCCTGATTTGTAAGAAGCTTATGAATCAAAATTAGAAAATATTTTCTACGGATAATATAACAAACGAGAACTTCGAAGTCAATTACATAGAATAAAATTTCCTTAATTCGTGTTTACACCTAAAAAACTATTAAAACTATAATAAAAAGACTTCAATATTAGAATTAAATTTCCGAGTTTGACACTATCACGTTCCGAGTCTATGATTAAATGGAAAATAAATTCCTGAAAGGAAGGGGTAAACACGGGTAAGCGAGAGGATATTATGGTTGCAACGCTGGACTTGATTATTGAAGAGGGCATACAGTCCGTAACTTTTCCAAAAATCTTCAAACGAGCGAATGTCGGCTCCAGTACCTTCTATAATTATTTTAATAATAAAGAAGAGCTGGTTAGTGAGCTTTATAAAAATGTATTCTTCCACATGGGAAAGGTGATCATGACCGGCTATGATCCTAATCTTACTGTTTTTGAACGAAGCAGGGGCATTCTGAAAAGCATGGTAGATTACGGGCTGAGCTTTCCCAAAGAAATAATGTTTCTGGAAGGGTACAGCGATTCTCCTTATATTTACGAAGAAGTGAGAAATATGATGAATCCTGCGATGGTTGAGATTTTTGCCATTATTGAAGAAGGTCAGAAGCAGGGTATCGTCAGTGAAATGGATCCAATGTTTTGCTGTCATCTCATCAAAGGTATGGTTGCTACTTCAATCAGAGGATATTTGGGAGGAAAATATCCTTTTGGCGAGGAGCAGATTCGCCAGACATTGGATGCGTGTTGGAAAGCCATAAAGGTGTAGGTTAGCAGAGCAGAAGGCTTACAGTATGGTTTCAGTTTGCTATATCTATATAGTGTTGAAGCAAAGTCGTAGTATACCAAAAATGCAAGCAGCGATTCTCCCTTAATTCAAGAATCGCTGCTATGCTGTTATTTACGGCTTCTAGAATAATTATGGACTGTCACAACAGCTTATTCTTTACCGATCGTTCTCGATATGCTAAACTGAAATCGTGAGACAGGGGGATTAATTGTTTTCAATCTGTTGAATTATTAACAGGAGGGAAGTGAAATGTCAAGAAACAAGGAGTTTGATGAAATCGAGGTATTGGATAAGGCGATGTGGCTTTTTTGGGAACAGGGCTATGAAAAAACATCCATGACAGATCTGGTTGAACAAATGGGAATTCACCGCAGAAGCTTGTATGATACATTTGGTGATAAGCATACGCTTTTTCTGAGGGTAATGGATCGTTATGATAGTAAAGTCAGTGGCACTCTTGCAAGAGGAGTTGAGACCTCCAAGACTGCAACAGGAGCACTCCAGTTTGTTGTTGGAACCCTGATCTGTGGGGCAGAGGACACGCCTAATGGATGCTTAATGGTGAATTCAGCGGTGGAGTTGGCAGTGCGCGATGCCGATGTTAATAAAAGGTCTACTGATGCGTTTACAAAAACAGAACAGTTGCTAAAGGAAATAATTCTTTGGGGGCAGCGTGACGGTGAATTTACCTCTGATTATGACGCTGGAGAGTTGGCGGAATATCTGCATAACGTAGGGGTTGGTTTACGGAGTATGGCAAGAACCTCGATTTCAAAGAAGAAGCTTCATCGTATAGCCAACATATCCATGATGCTTATAGTAAAAGGATTAGATTAAACAAAGGCTACAGCTACTAACTGTCTGTGGGTTTTCTCTTGTTGAATCAGATCTATCCGTTTTTTTTGTCTATAGTAGAATGGTCGTTCTTGAATTACCTAATGAATATTTATTAAAAGGGAGAGATGAATATGAAGTACACAGTGATTACAGGAGCAAGTTCAGGTATAGGATATGAGACAGCATTGGCGTTCGCTGCACGCGGCAAAAACTTGATTTTGACAGCCAGAAGATTAGATAAATTAGAAGAGCTCAAATCTAGAATTCAGGTTATTGATCCTAATGTTACTGTTATTGTTCAATCAAGTGACCTGTCTGTTACAGAGCAGGCCTACACACTGTATAACACCTTGAAGGAATACCAAATTGAGACCTGGATTAATAATGCCGGGCTTGGTGAAGGTTCTTTTGTAGCGGAGCAGAATTTAACTAAAGTTGAAACTATGTTACGTGTTAATATCGAATCCTTGACGATCCTGTCCACACTATTTGTGCGGGATTATGCTGATGAAGAAGGCACTCAGTTAATTAATGTATCCTCCGGACTGGGATATGCCATTGCTGTTGGTAGCGTTGCTTATTCTGCATCAAAATATTATGTTAGTGCCTTCACCGAAGGGCTTGCCAAAGAACTGGAGCTTAAAGGTGCGAAATTAAAAGCAAAAGTGTTAGCACCAGCAATAACCGAAACGGAATTTGTGAAAAAATCGATCGATGCTGAAGAATTTGATTACAAAGCAAACATGCCTAAGTACCACACTGCCGAACAAATGGCGGGTTTCATGGTAGAGCTATATGATAGCAACGAAGTGGTAGGGATCGTTGACCAGAACTATGATTTCAATCTGAGAGGCCAAATCTATCCAATCATTTCAGAGTTTTAATTTGAATCCATCTATTCGCTTAAATTCATTAAAGAATGGAAAATTATGGAGTGTCTAAGTATGGGCAGTATCAAGATAATCAATGTTTCTATGTTGAAAGAAGGTGTGTAATTTGAAAACAATGGTTATTATCGGTACAGGACCAGGTCTGGGCTTCTCATTGGCCAAGACTTTTGGAAGAAACGGTTTCCGTATCGCCATGGTATCAAGAACACAGGAGAAGCTGGACCAATATGCTGAGCAGCTGGGTAAGATGGGAATTGAAGCTCAGGGTTTTGCTGCCGATATTACTAACAAAATGCAGCTTATCAAGGCTTTTCAAGAAATTAAGAATACGTTTGGTACAATCGATGTCATGGAGTTTAGCCCGCATAGTGGAAATGTTGCTACGACATCCGTTCTGGATACGACGGATGAGAGCGCACTTCAAATTTTTAATAATGTTGTCATTGGGGCTATCAATTCAGCCAGACAAGTCATTCCAGAAATGACTGAACGGGGTGAAGGGGCGCTTCTATTCACAAGCGATCTTTCCGCAATGAGTCCAAGCCCGATGTTTGGAAATTCAGGTATCGCCATGTCAGGACTCCGAAACTATATTCTTAGTTTACACGAGCGTTTGCTTCCTCATGGAGTATTTGTGGGCCATTTATCCATTAGTCCTCTAATCAAGAAGGGTACAGGTTTTGATCCTGATCAAGTGGCGGAAGCTTGGTACAATCTGTATGAGAAAAGAACAGAGGCGGAGGATACTTTTCCAAAGGGAATCATGCAATTTATCAATTGAAACAGAATACTCGTGTTGATATTTATAGTAAGATGGGAAATGAAGTATCGAATTTGATTTGCTTACGAAGCTATGTTTCAGGAATAGAAAAACCTGTAGGGATGAGACATTAATGTCTCAATCCTATAGGCTACTTGTCTTCCCGGGGATTTATTGTTGAAACAATTCCCGCTTAAACAGCGGAGAGGACGGACTGATTGTGGAAAAGCGTCAGCGGTCACCTTTGTATCCGGATTTTTACCGCAAAGGAAAATAAATGAAATCTGGATACAACTGCGATTGGAACAACGGTCCGTTCGTGGAGTGTCCACACCAAGTGCAAACATCTATCCGACTCCAATAACGAAGGGGCGTCCCAAGCAGCCATTTCATGGATTATGGGATAGTCCCATTTTTGTCTATGAATTATATTGAAAAGGCAGGGAAATTAGGTCGTGTCTGAAAACTTTTCATTCAGTCAATTTGAAAATGGCAGCTACGTATACAGAAGCCAGGAATGACTTGGCCAACTTGTCGTAACGAGTAGCCACACGGCGAAAATGTTTGATTTTATTGAAAAAGCACTCCACTAAGTGGCGTTCTTTGTAGCGATACCCATCGACTTTCCATGGGTTTTGACTATTCGTTTTAGGCGGGATGGTGTAGGATGCCTGCTTGGCTGTAATCCAATTCCGAATCGATTCTAATCCATAAGCCACTATGTTGATGTGCTTTGACCGATGTAGAATCAATGCTCAAGTTTTCAAAGTCAGGTTCGACCTGAAGAGTTTGGAAGATCGCGACAAGTAGTCCGGTATCTCGTCTCGCCATTTGCAGAAGCGACTGTAGACCGTCTTCCATGAACCATAGCGTTCCTCCGGTAGATCGCGCCAGGCAGCACCACTTCGAGCAATCCATAGAAAAGCGTTAAACATGGTTCTTTCACTTCATTTTGACGGACGTCCAGTTTTATAGGGTGGAAACATGCCCTTAATTTGTTCCCACTGTTCATCGCTTATTTCGTACCGTCTTGGAATCATGCTTGACGCCCTATTCGTTTTCTCAAATCTTACAATGTCATTTAGTTTTCAGACACAGCCTAATATAAATGCAATTTTATTTATAGGAACCTCAATGAATGCTTTCAAATACATATTTTCAGGAGGTATGATTTGAAGAATTTAGGGGTTATTCTGCCGTTACTGTTTTTCATGCTTACGGGTTTGTTTACGGTCTACAGCTTTGTATTTCCCTTTGAGGCCGGAGAGAAACTGCAAGGTGTTTGGTTTGGGATGATCATCATTTTGTGCCCGCTGGGGCTGCTAATGGCAATTACCAACAGGGACAATACACAGCCTAAGCTCAAAAAGGTGGCAATTGGCGGGAATGTAGCATTAATGCTGTTTCTTTTTTTGTATATGACGCTAGGTGTAATCGTTCTAGGGGTTTAACGTTTGGATTGTCATCAAGGAGGAGATTTCTTGTTTTATGACCAAATGGATTATGAAATCAAGCTGGAGTGGGGGGCCAGAGGGACTCGTGCAGCTTCGCAACGTGGGGATATTGTGATTATCGTGGATGTGCTCAGTTTTTCTTCCACGGTGGTGACTGCAGTGCAGCATCAGGCAATCATATACCCGTACCCGCCACCCCTAAATGAGCAAGCCAAGGCTTACGCCCAAACTAAGAATGCAGAAATGGTGTGGGGAAGAGCTGAAGCCCTTAGAGAGGGCGGGCATTCGCTGTCTCCATTGTCTTTCGGAGCGGGGGATCGGGCACGTAATTATGTCATGTGCTCATTGAACGGGGCTTTGTGCACATCTGCAGCCTCACAGGTTCCCGCTTTGCTCATTGGCTGTCTGCTGAACGCCTCGGCTGTGGCAAAATCCGCCCAACGGTTTGCGCAGAAACTGAATAGAGATATCACTGTCATTACCTGCGGAGAGAAGTGGTCCGATGCGGTCAATCAGGAAAATAACCTGCGTCCCGGCATTGAAGACTACTTGGCTGCAGGAGCGATCATTGCGCAGCTTCAAGGAAGCAAGTCGCCGGAAGCAGAGGTCTGTGCAGGAGCTTATGAATACTCGAGGCATAAGATAGAGAGGCTGATCAGGGAGTCAGCAAGTGCACGTGAACTGCGTGAGCGGGGGTATGATGCAGATGTGACCTACTGCTGCCAACTCGACAAGTATGCTGTGGTGCCGATGCTGCATGAGGAGTATTTTACAGAAGCAGAGGACAGGTGATTTCGGAAAAGAAGGCGGGGTCCTCCTATTCAAATAATTGGACCCTGCCGGATGACGGCGGGGCCGCTTTTATAACCGGGCAACGCTATGGCATAAGTTTCTAATCTTCTTGCGGTTCTTGCAGGAGAATGGAAAAAGTCTGGGTCTCATGGTTCACTTCAATGGCTTCGATGTTCACAAAATCCGGAATATCGGGGTGTACTGCGTCCACGCTGTAATCCGGGTGGGTCAACAACAGGTGGATAACTTCGATGGCTTCCATACCGCTCCCCCCTAAGGGTAATTTCTTGAATCTATAGGCTCTGATCTCAGATAAATGCATGTCTGCATTAGTATCTCCTCAGCGTTTACCGAATATGTCTGTGGCTTAATTTTCTGTCCTCGTTTCGCTCCATCACAGCAATCAGCTGGCCCTGGAACACACGCCGCTGAATTTGATCGATCCGCTGCAGAGCCAGCTCGCAGGGTACCTGAAAAGCAGCAGCAAGCTCCTGAATCGCATCTTCACGGTGTTCAGGCAGAGTCATCTTCGAAATCATGGAGTAAGGCATTGCCGCATACAGAATAAACCGTTCCGATTCATCCTGTTCCGCTTGACTAAATTGCTCAGGCATCAGTGTGTGGCTGCCGGCATGACGGAGCAGATGGCAGAGCTCATGCAGAAATTCCAGGCGCTGAAGTTCATCCGGAAGCCGGTTATCGATAAACATGCTGTACATACCAGCAGAGGCCTCAATTCCTTTGCTCCTCACATCCAAATAATGCACCCAAATATTCAGGCGCTCGGCAATATATGCAATCGAAATTTGTGCAGGCTTATGGATATCCAACCGTTCATATAAATCTTCCGTCCACTTCTCCAGAGCAGTCATTTGATAGTAAGAATGCATTTGATTCACCTCAGATACAAGATCGTATGTTCGTATTTATGGCCAAAAGAAAAGCCCGAAGGGCTTAAGGGTAACGCGAACCTGTGTTCTTATGTATCTAAGCATAAAGCAATCAAACTCTAATATCAAGTGTTTTTCCCAAGTTGGGGTGTACGCTCTGTTGAAGCATTTGAGCCATATTCTGTCCCTGAATCTCTGCCTGATCCTTGGCAATGCTGAGCACTTGCAGGCCTGCAGCCTGTTGCAGACTGGCCTGACCTAAGGATACGGATAAAGCGGCAATATCCATTTCACACCTCCTAAAAGTTTTGTGAGCATGGCTTCCTGTCCTTCTTCGTACAAAACTCGCTTCGGAAGCATAGTCTTAAGTTTTGTGAGCATGGCTTGAAGAGGAGCATTCCTATTGTATATCGACTTTCTTCGCACGATTGATTAGGTGAATGGGATTTCTTTGCCAATTGGCCCATGCAGCACATTAGCCTGCAACATATTCTGTGCTGTAGTCAATATTTATGAGGAGGAATTAACTATGGGAGCAGATTATGGTTGCGGTTGTGGTAATAATGTTGGTGGAGTAAATCAGGGTCCTCCAGTAATGCCGGTTTGTAGCCCCTTTACTTCGACAGGTGCGATTCTGGTACTGTTCATTCTGCTGGTTATTATCACTAGAGCCTGTATATTCTAGAACCGCATTATAGCATTTCAATCTGCAAATGTGGCTCTGTCTGGCAAAAGCCGGATGGGGCTATTTCTCTGATAATGCGTCTTTTTCGCAGATTTTTGAATACAGAACATTTGTTTGCATATAATACATACAAATGCTCTGTTTCTTGGAAGGGGGGGGCTGATTTGAAACCGAAGGATATAGAAAAGCTGATCGGTGAGGTGGTTGAAATTATATACGAAGATAAGTCAGGCAAAATTACACAGCGGAGAATCGAAGTGCACGGACACAAAGCCGGGCTTCTCAGAACAACTTGTTTTACAAGCGGCGGCCCCCGGGTTTTTCGGGTGGAGCGGATTCTCGCCTGGCGGCGGGATAAGGTAAGCCATGCCGGGTGATACAGCGTGTAAGCTACTGCGGATCATGTACCAATCCGGGAAGCACCATAGCGGGTGCCGGGCTATTTGAACATGAACTCTACCCGCGTGCCGTCAGGCAGCTCATCCAGCTGATTGCCCACCCAGCTGCCTGCACCGCGGTTGTCCTTAGGCGTTATGTATTCGATGTCAGCACCGCTGCCACCTTCCTCACACATGGCCATCGGCCATTCGTCGCGGTCATATCCTTTTTTGGTCGGAATCCCCTTCAAGGATTCTTTGCGGTTCTCTTCGGCTTCCTGCCGGTCAATGGTGCAAATGGACGATTCTCCACTTCGGATGGCATCCTGAATGTGCCTGGCTGTCTCCGGGTAACGGTCACTGGGGAACACCAACTGGACAACATCAGTGTCTCCTGTAGTAGACTGACTGCCAGGCAGTGGCCCTTTCTCCTCAAACCAGTATGCGGCTACCAAGAGCAGTAGGACGATGATAAGACTTGGGATGAATTTCTTGGACTTCACTTTGCTGCCCCCTACAAGTTTTGTGAGCCTATGCTTCTAAATGTACAGCTTCGTACAAAACAGCTTCGAAAGCATAAGCCTAAGTTTTGTGAGCCTATGTTTTCGCCAAACGTAGACTTAACCAGTATATCTTAAATTCCGTCCCATTTAGTATACTGAAAATATTAAAAAGGAGGTACAGATCATGGATTATGAGATTACAGCCGGGGATCAGACGCTGATTGCCTGCGCACAGGAGATCATTAAGAAACGCTATGAATGGGAGAGACATCATGTGGGAGCAGCTCTCCGGACCAAGACGGGGGAGATCTTTACCGCAGTTCATGTGGAGGCCAGTCTATCCAGAGTTACCGTATGTGCGGAAGCGATGGTGATCGGAAAGGCAATATCCGAGGGATATAAGGAGTTTGATACAATAGTTGCGGTAAGACATCCCGATCCGGATAGTGCTGAACGGGAGATTCAAGTCGTCTCGCCATGCGGCATGTGCAGAGAGCTGATTGCTGATTACGGCAAGGATTGCAAGGTGATTGTGCCTGTAGAGGGAGGCTTGGCCAAGGTGAATGCAGCCGGGTTGCTGCCAATGAGGTATTCGAGATAGCTGAAAAGGAATATACATAGTTTGAATATGGCTTTTAGATTCTGTGCCTGTATAGGTATGCCGATTTCATGTCGATTCGCCGTGCACTTGTCCGACAAGTCCCCATATGATGTAGAAAAAAGGGATAGGATGGTGGAAAAGATGGAATCGCGTATACTTCGGGATTTACTGGATTCCGCCTCACGGCTGGTAGGAGACGTGCAGTGGCAGGCAGCCTTTCGAAATGTGCTGATGACTCCGGCAGATGCTGCGCTCGCTCCCGCGGCAGTGAAGCTGCTGAAAATGTTGTACCGGCTGCAAGGAAAAGGAATTCTCAGTGGGCAACATGATTATCTGGAGAGCCCCGATGAGTCCAGCAGCAAGCTGAAGATGCTTAGCGGTCAATATGCGGTAATCCACGGCTATGAGCTGGGAGCTATTGAGAACCAGACGGTACAGCAAATCGACAGCCAGCGGCAAGCGGTGGTCGACAGCGCGATCAAGTGGAATAAAGCGGGCGGAATTGTGACGCTGACCTATCATGCCCAACTGCCGGGAAAAGCTCCGGAGTGGCAGAATGTCCAGATGAGTCTCAGTGACGCAGATTTTGCCAAGTATATTTCGCCGGGTACTGTCCAGTACAATGCACTAATTACGGATCTGGACAAGACAGCCGAGTCGTTAAAAAAACTGAATGATGCAGGTGTCCCGGTGCTCTGGCGGCCGTATCATGAGATGAATGGCGATTGGTTCTGGTGGGGGCGGAAAAGCTCGTTCAGCCAGTTGTGGGACATCATGTTCGAACGGTATACGGCATATCATAAACTTCATAATCTGTTGTGGGTGTGGAGCCCCAATGCCAAGAACCAATGGTCAGATGAACCGGGCAACTATTATCCGGGCAGCAGCAGAGTGGACGTACTGGCAATGGATATCTATGATGCGGATTTCAAGGCTAGCCATCAAGATTCTCTATGGGAGCTGGGGCGCGGCAAACTCATTGCCATTGGTGAAAATGGGGAACTTCCGCCTCCGGCTGTGCTGGCCAATTCCCAGAATAAATGGTCTTACCAGATGAACTGGGGCAAGCTGCTGTTTGAGAAGAACAGTGATGTGGCGATCAAGTCTTTTATGAAGGATTCCTTTGTGTTCACCCTGGATGAATATACGGCAAAGGCGGCAATATATGCCTCTATGCCTGAAGCAGCCCCTATGCCGGGGTTATATGGGCAATATTATAGTAATGCAACGCTTAGCGGAACACCCGCGGTTACGCGGACCGATGCAGATATCAATTTTGTCTGGCGGCTGTCAGCTCCCGATCCGGCACTTCCAGTCGATGTATTCTCTGTTCGCTGGAGCGGCAGGCTGAGTGCGGCCTACACAGAGAGCTATACGATATATTCGTCCTCAGATGATGGCATCCGGGTGTGGATAGACGGGTTGCTGGTCATTGACAGCTGGGTGAAGCAGAGCGGGCAGGAACGGCAGGGTATGGTGAATCTGATTGCCGGGAAGCTGCATGAATTGAAGGTGGAGTATTATGAAAACCAGGGTGATGCGCGGGCGGTTCTGATGTGGGAAAGCCCCAGACAGGTCAAAGGCGTTATTCCGGCCGGGGCATTCTATCTTCCTTAACAAGCAGGGCGGTATCTAGATTTGTTCGCGGTAGCTGATATTATTGGCGATTTTTTCGTCGCGCACGGCTTTGCGGAGCACATCCTTAACGGTTTGGGGATGGCGGATTCTGCGCAATATCAGCTGGGGCGATGAAGCATCATCCGAATATACCGTAAGGATTCCGATGCCGAGAATACGCTGCATGATGGACTGGTCAACAGAGAAGTCATTTACCCGCAATAATTCGATTTCTTCAACGTCTTTGCCAATCAGTCCGGTTTTGACCATAATACGCTGGCTGGTGATTGTATATGTAGTTGTGTTCAGGCGTATAATGCCTTTGAGGCGGTCGGAAATACCGGCCGGTTTGCCTTGCCACAGTTCAATTTCAGGTCCTGAACCCGATCCGGGTGCTGCTCCAGCCGAGGGACGGCGTATGGGTGCAGACGAATCCCCCTCAGTACTTGCTCCACATTCTCCGCAAAATTTGGCGCCTTGCTTGTATTCTGCGCCACAGCTAGTGCAATAAGGCATGGGCTATCATCCTCTCTATCAATCATGTTGCAATCATTATAGTATAAACAGAGATTTCCAGACACTGCTGGCGGTCTTTTTTTTTTGAAATTTATAAGCTCAACACTATACCTTATCCTTCTATTTCCCGCTGAAACGGTAGTTATCCTTAAAAGGGGGTATTACCGTTCTACTTTTTTTCACTGAATGGTTATGCTTCAATTCCGCCAAATATATCATTCCTGCTATTTTTACATTATTTTCAGTTGCACTTTATAATACTCGATATTATTCTGTTAATTGGAGGGATTTTAAATATGAGACAAGCCTTACTGGCAGCGTTACTAATGGTAGTTGTGGTTCTAAGCGCCTGCAGCAACAATAACTCGGCACCAGCTTCCCACGAAGAAGTGCAGGAGAAGGTACAAAGCTTTTATAATGAAATGTCAAAATTTGATGAAATGGGCAAATCCTCATTAGAGAAGTTCAACACGACCTTAAGCTCATTTTCGACAGGAAAAGCAACGGACAAGGAATTGGAAAAGGCGATGGATCAATTTCAGGACACGGCTTCGGATATCGCTGATGAAGTCAAAGATGTGAGAATTTCCAAAAGCCTGCCCGAGAATATTCAAAAGCTGCTAAAAGACTCCATAATTGCGTTCCAGAGCGCTTACTCCATTAAGGAGCAGGCCTCGAAAAGTGCGGTTTCCCCGGACGTTACAGCCGATGAGTTCAAAGATATGAACCAGCAGGCGGATGTGGCGATGCTGTACGGCATCTCCAAGCTGAATGAAGCCAGAGTGGCCGCAGGGCTGATCGAGAAGGGAAGTGCGGCGGAAGGAACCTTATCTGGTACAGATACCAGCACCGCTGCAGACACACAAGCCAATACAGACACTACAGACAAGAATACAAAGTCAGGTTCAGGAACTTCGGTCACTGACGTTAAGTAAAAGGAACGCTGCATAAGCGACTTCCTTACATCAGACATTAACAAAGGCGCTGCACAGAATAACTGTGAGCGCCTTTTTGTTAGCTATTATACAAGACTGAAATTGAAGTGTCTGGACTTCACTTTAGTCATCCATTGCGGCGGATGCATACATTTTTTTCTGATTGATTAAAAAGCGGAGATGGGCGTATAATACAAACATACGTTCGTGTATGGCGAGAATGCAATCACTGAAACGAATTAAAATTACCCTGGGGGGAGGAATGGCAATGGGAGAAAAGCTGGAAAGGAACAGCCTATGGGATAGCAGCCGGATGATGCTGCCGGAGCACAAGAGCCGGATTTGGAATGATAAGCGGGAAATGCTTCGCCGCATGAAGCCTGTTCTGGATGAGCAGAAGCTGGAGGAGATCGAGTTCACGCTGGCGCTGTCGCTGCGGAGTCATGTCCGGGTAACGGTGGTGTTGTTTGATGCTTTTGAGAATAAGCAGCTGAACGGCTTTGTGACCTCCATTCACACCCACTCGCGCGAGATCAAGCTGCAGTGGGCGGAGGAATGGAAGTGGATTGATATCGATGATGTTGTGGAGGCATATATTGTCTGAGGGTCAGAGAGGACCCATTTCAGGAAGGGTCCCTGTTCTTTATTTAAAAAAACATCTATTTGTGGAATGGGGCTTCTGTTCTCTCATAAGCGATCAGGGTCACGGGTTTATTGCCGTTCATTTGAGCAATCGCCGCTTCGGCCTGGCGGATGATCTCTACCGCATCCTCCTGTTCACTTAATGCAGCGACTTTGTAGCTTTCACTATGGATGTCCATGCTGTTATCCCACCTTTCACTTTTATCTTAGCCTGTTTGGGCAGAAATCATTCCGGAAAGCGGCGGGCAGATGGTGGTAAACGCACACCCGTATAGGCAAGATGCTCAGGCCCCGCATAGTTCGGGGTTTTTTCTTTTACAATGAAGTGAGAAGGTACAAGCAACAGCGGAATATAGGGCATTTACTGTATCAGGAGGGGATTCGATGCTGACTATAGATGAGTTGAAAAGTAAATCGGCAGCCCGGCTCGGCGGTCTTCATCCCGTCCTGCTGGCGGCTGCAAATGTCCTGATACAGCGATGTTATGCCAAAGGTATCCCTATTGTCATTACCCAGGGCATGCGTACCATAGCCGAACAGGATGCGCTGTACGCACAGGGGAGAACTAAGAAGGGCAGCATTGTAACCAATGCCAGGGGTGGCAGCAGCTATCATAATTATGGTCTGGCGATGGACTTCGCGCTGCTGCTGCCGGATGGGCAGAACGTCTCATGGGACATGAACCGGGATGGGAATGGAGATAAGCTGGCAGACTGGCAGGAGGTCGTGCAGGAAGCGACTAAGCTAGGACTTGAGTGGGGTGGGGACTGGACTTCTTTTAAGGATTATTCGCATTTGCAGATGACCTTTGGCCTGACTATTGCACAGCTTAAGGAAGGTCAGCGTCCGACCGCCCAGCAGGTGAAGGAAACCTTAAGCCGGATCACCGGAGGTGAGGCTGAAGTGAACAAGGATGTGGAAATTACCATCAATCTGAATGGGATTAAGCTTACGGTTGGGGTACTGGATAATGGAACCACCTATGTTCCCGTACGTGCATTGGCTGAAGCGCTCGGAGCCAAGGTGTCTTATGATCCTGCCAGCAAGACAGTGAATGTGGTGACTGTGTAAAAATGACTTGCATAGTTTAGGCGCCTAAGGGGGAAATTATCAGCGAAAAACCACATAAGGGGGTATCACATCTTGAACAAGCTGATAACAAGTCTTGCCTGCGGCACTGTATTGTCCATGAGTCTGCTGGGTGTAGGATATGCATCCAGTGCTTCCGGTACTACCGGTATGGGGGGGACGGCACCGGTATATAACGGTTCTTCCACCACTGACCGTATGACTAACACGGGTACCGGTACCCATATGATGAATGAGCAGGGCAACACCATGATGAATAACACCACCGGCACCCTGCGTAACAATGATACGATCATGAGAGACAAGATCCGCACCGGTGATAACACCACTGTCTCTCCACTGTCGGGCACCACGACAACTGGCAGATACCGGGCCACAAGCACGACGACCAACGCAACAGACAACGACAACAACCGCTCCAATTGGGGCTGGCTCGGATTGGTCGGCCTGCTTGGTCTGGCTGGCATGAGAAGCAAAAGCGGCGAACGCGAACGCCACTAATTCTTGCAGTACCTGAGGCCCGCAGCAGCTCCGGCTGAGCGGGTCTTTTTGTTAAGCACAACTTAATGGAAATTGTGATTGCGTATTCACAGAATACGTGATATCATATTTCTTGTCGCGTTAAGCAACGCACTAACCATGCCGGGGTGGCGGAACAGGCAGACGCACAGGACTTAAAATCCTGCGGTAGGTGACTACCGTACGGGTTCGACCCCCGTCCTCGGCATCCTTGATTTATAAGGGTATACGACTGTAACCCTTGAATAAAGCTTCCGTCAAAAGCTAAAGGTTCTGTGTGTCTAGGATTAACTTTCTAACACACAGGACCCTGACGATAATACTCCTTTTCAGTGCTTGTCTAATCACAAGTTCTGGAGAGGATTTTTTATTATGGCTAGAGTTACAAAAATCAAAAACATCAAGGTAGTGGTTTGGACAGAGGCATTGAAGCAGTTCCTATTTTGGAAGAAGGCAGAGGGAGTAAGCGAACAGACACAAAAGGACAATGATCAGCATGTAAAGCTCTTCTTCAAGAGATACTGCAACTCATTTGAGACAGCAGGTTATCTGAAAAACAATCTGTTTGAATATCTTGGATAAGATGGAATTAAGCCATGTACCTATAATAACCGTCTTGTTTATCTACGGACTTTTTTGAATTGGTGTGTTGAACAAGAACTGATCGACTTTAATCCTATAAAATCGCTCAAGAAGCGCAAAGACGAAGGACGAGTTGTAAATATAGATCAAGAGGTGCTAATAAAGTTACTTTCCCTTCCTAAAAGGGATACTTTTGTGGGATTACGGGACTATGCTTTGATTCTTTTAACCTTAGACACAGGTATCAGACCGAAAGAGGCTCTGTCGCTAATCATTCCAGACTTTAATGCACATTCGCAGGAGATTTATATCACCTCAGAAAAGGCAAAAACAAGGGTCCAGAACATTGCCTATCTCAATACCTACTATTAAGGCTATCCAACAACTGATAAATGTCAGATCTGAATTGTGGAGTGTACAGGCTCCAATCTTTTGCACACTTGAGAGAAAGGCACTGAATCGTCATACATTTATAGCAACAAGAGATTGTGTAAAAATATCTAAATCATAGTCCACTTGGTAAGTGGAAACTACAAAAATAAAATGTGTTGGGGAACTATTAGGAACAACTGATGCTACGACTCTATTACAGATGGCTCAACGCCAGTTTAAGCCTACTTAAGATGTTGAAATACGAAAGTGCGCATCAAGTAAAAAGAGGCATACAAACCAAAAATGAGCGTCTAGCAATGAGGTGATTTGAGGATATTGAACAAGCTGTTAATTGAATTGAGAACTTCATAAATCAGAGGATTTTATTGTGAAAAGGTAACAATAATTTGATTAAGTCACCAGATTTAGCTTCTTTAATTCAGCGTACAATGTTGCTTTCGGTATGCCAGTGGACTTAATTATCTCGCTTACTGTCAGTTTGTTTGACTCTCTCCCAGCATATAGTTCCAATGCACGTTTAATGATACTAACATCCTGTGCAGGACGCCCCATATGAGTACCCTTAGCTTTGGCTCTTTCTCTACCCTCTGTGGTACGTTCTACAATCAAGTCTCTTTCAAACTGTGCGAATGAGCCTAACATGTTGAACATCAATGTTTGCATGGGACTAGCCTTTTCTACAGCTTCAAAGTCTAGATTGTCCTTCAAGAACTTCACATTGATACCTTTAGCGAGCAATTCATTAACGATGTTGTTTAGATCGATGATAGAACGGGCTAGACGGTCTATCTTTGTTACGACAAGCGTATCTCCTTCTGAAAGTGCTTGTAATAGTTCCTTAAGTGCAGAACGTTTATCTGTAGACGTTCCTGTAACTTGTTCATGATAAATATTAGCGCAACCTGCTTCTTTGAGAAGGTGCTTCTGTGTGTCTAATCCGTTATCTTGTCCAAGTGTAGAAGTTCGAGCATAGCCGTAAATAGTCATTGTCAATCACTCCGATTAGTCTAAATGTTATATAACTTCTATACCAAAAATTTTAGACTATCTTTTAGACAATGGCAAGTCTAAATGTTTTAAACTTCCAAACAATATTTTGACTATGGCAGAAGTCGAAACTTTTGGACGACATAAAGAATTTATTGAAGATGGACATTCAATATGTGTTCTAAAAAAATATTTTAGAGTAAATAAGTTTTCTAAGAACAAAGTACCATGTGAATCTGGTGATTATACGCGGGCTTTTAATTCTTCGTATAAAAAATTAAATGTATATTGGGTCCCAATTGATATGCTAATATTGGAAATAAGAAAAACTCTTTTTGAATATAATTGTATGCTCACACAATGAAGAACTTATTAAAAGATGTAAGTGAGAGGAGTGAAAAGCGATGAATTATGTATTGGCGTTTTTATTAATAGTATTAGGAGTTTTAATGCAGATTGGTGTTTTCAACTTAAGTGATTATACACTCGCATGTCTTAATATTAGTGCGCTTTTTTTCACTATAGCAGGTATATGTTATGGTTCTTTAATTAGCAAATGGCGAACTCTTTTTATAAGAATTGTATATTACATAACGATAATAG
>NZ_LVYZ01000042.1:0-100300 GCF_001909095.1 Paenibacillus sp. P46E | reverse complement strand
GCTGTCCTTAGTACGAGAGGACCGGGATGGACGTACCGCTGGTGCATCAGTTGTTCCGCCAGGAGCATGGCTGAGTAGCTACGTACGGACGGGATAAGCGCTGAAAGCATCTAAGCGTGAAGCCCCCCTCAAGATGAGATTTCCCAGTATGTAAGACCCCTTGAAGACGACGAGGTAGATAGGTTGGAGGTGGAAGCACGGCAACGTGTGGAGCTGACCAATACTAATCGGTCGAGGGCTTATCCAAATTATAAAACGCAGATTCGTTTCGGATTCAGTTTTCAGGAATCAAGTTCCGATTCATGAGGCCCAAGAGGTTAATTGAAGAAGAGTTGTTTTCAGCATTTGGCGATGCTGAGACCTGAATGATGCATTTGCACCGCAAATGCCCGTTTGGTGGCGATAGCGGAGGGGTTCCACGCGTACCCATCCCGAACACGACCGTTAAGCCCTCCAGCGCCGATGGTACTTGGACCGAAGGGTCCTGGGAGAGTAGGACGTTGCCAAGCACATGAAGCCATTGTTGAGTCATCGACAATGGCTTTTTTGTGTATAGTAATAAATATGATATTTTGGTGGTGGTTCATATAATTATTTGGGTGAATGGCGCATTTGGTTCCGGGAAGACATCAGTTGCTTATGAGCTGCATCGCAGGCTGCCTCAGTCCTTTGTTTTTGACCCTGAGATAACTGGATATTATCTTAGAGAAAACATCCCGCATGTCATGTCAAAAACGGATTTCCAGGATTATACTCTCTGGAGAGACTTTAATTATCAAATGTTGAAATACATAGATTCTGAATACAGTGGGACGGTTATCGTACCGATGACAGTGGCTGATCCTATTTATTTCATAGAGATCGTAGGGAGACTAAGAGAGGAAGGAATACTGATTAGTCAGTTCACCTTACGGGCCTCCCGTGAAACGCTGTTAACAAGATTGCGAAGCCGTGGAGAGGAGGAAAATTCATGGGCTGCCCAACAAATTGATAGATGTGTTGAGGGCTTGAACCATGAGGTATTCCACTATCATTTGGACACAGAGCGGCTGTCAATTGAAGATGTGGTAGAGTGTATTGCATTGCTGTTAGATATCACACTACTGCCAAGAATCAGTTGAAATCAAAATGAAATATTTTTATTGCTTTATCCATTTAAACTTGATATAATATTTTTTGTTGTCGAAAAGAATAATAATATTAAGGCTCGTTGGTCAAGGGGTTAAGACACCTCCCTTTCACGGAGGTAACATGGGTTCGAATCCCATACGAGTCATTGTTTTAATTTGAAGGTTATAATAATGTTTGCATTTTGCGTGAGAATGTGTTAAGATCATTAAGTTGCTTCTTTCAATGGAGGCTTAGCTCAGCTGGGAGAGCATCTGCCTTACAAGCAGAGGGTCGGGGGTTCGAACCCCTCAGCCTCCACCAGGGAACCATTATTGAATAGAATTTTTTATTACTGACGCGGGGTGGAGCAGCCCGGTAGCTCGTCGGGCTCATAACCCGAAGGCCGCAGGTTCAAATCCTGCCCCCGCAACCAATTTGGAACCGTGGTGTAGTTGGCCTAACATGCCTGCCTGTCACGCAGGAGATCGCGGGTTCGAATCCCGTCGGTTCCGCCATTATTACACTTTTTTAGAGACGATAATCCATTAAGGGTTCGTTGAGGTATCTTACTTAAGAAATGAATGCTATACATACCGTGTGCGGACGTGGCTCAGCGGTAGAGCATCGCCTTGCCAAGGCGAGGGTCGCGGGTTCGATTCCCGTCGTCCGCTCCATAATTTGCGCCCTTAGCTCAGCTGGATAGAGCGTTTGACTACGAATCAAAAGGCCGGGAGTTCGAATCTCTCAGGGCGCGCCATTTATCTTTTAACTAATAATTCGCCGGCGTGGCGGAATGGCAGACGCGCTCGACTCAAAATCGAGTGGGAAACCGTGGAGGTTCGAGTCCTCTCGCCGGTATACTTTAGTAGCCTTGTAAATCGCTTTTAGCGGTGTGCAAGGCTATTTTTATTTTGTGGGAATTATCTTATGTATTGAATATGTTCCACTGATGCTTGAATTTGGATAGAACAATGAGTCCGGAGCCGATTATGCATATGAGGCATATTAGTCCGAATACAGAGAATCCGGATTGGAAGCCGAATTGATTCAACAGAAGCGTTCCCAGGATAGGACCTCCGATAGTGCCGATTTTGACGAACTCGGAGCAGCCGAAATATAAGCCTTTGGCTGATTCTGAGGCAAGCTCATCTACCATTGTATCGAAGCGAGCACCTATTAATAGTTCTCCCAGACTGAAAAGTAGGATGAATATCAGTGGAACTATAAATGAGGTAGCGGTAAAAAGGAAGGACAAAAAACTCATGCTGATCAGTAAATTGCTGAGCAGTACAACGTTAAAGGGGTTCCAGTTGGATATCCAACGAAGCATTGCAAACTGGGCTACGAGAACAATAAAGGCATTAGCTGATAACAAGGTAGAGTATAGCTGAACGCCGTTGGTTAAGGAACTAGTATTGGCCAGATACTGTGACACTGTCGCGTTCAACTGAGAGTAGCCGAAGAAGGAGAAACTCATACCGGCTAACAGCAGGAGGAAAACATGGTCTTGTAGGAGTAGTTTGAAGGCATGGGCGCTGTACTTCGCTTTTTGCGGTTCAGACACATGTATACCCGGCAGATCGCGGAAGAAGAAGCGTGTGGATATCCCGTATAGAATGTACAGAATGCCGAGGAGTACATAAGGAAATAATGTCATTTTCATGTTAAATAGCAGGCTTAGTAGTGGACCGACAAAAGCACCGAGATTAATCGCTGCATACCTCAGATTGAATACCAGTAGCCGATTCTCCCGGGGAGTCTGGGTAGAGAGTATTTTTTTGCTTGCTGGTTCAAAGATTGAGTAGCATAATCCGTTAAGGCCGCTGAGCAGGAGGAAATGCCAAGAACTATCGGCAAAATAAAAGAGTATGAACACGGTTCCCCAGACAATGGGGATGTACTCCACAATTCTTTTCAAAGAAAGCTTATCTGCCAGGAATCCGCCAAAACCGCCGAAACAAACATTGATGAGTGGATTTATGCTGAGGATATAACCTGTATCCAGGAGGGAAAGGCCCTTTTGATTCGTTAAAAAGATCGCCAGAAAAGGAGTGCTCATAAAAAGTGCTGTTCTCGTAAAAAGGGTTCCTATGAGGATATTCCAAACTGTGCTGTTCAGATTCCGATATATGCTCATTCTTATTCTCTTCCTTCTCTGCCGTAATGTATTTTCATTGCGTCGAATGTAGCATACAATGAAAAAAAGGCTGGAGAATTGTGCTGTATACTCACAACAAAAGTGGAGGGAAAGGATGTATCTAGGTACAACGATTCAACAGATTCGAAGGTCCAAAGGGATGAATCAAACTGAGGTTGCCCAGGGAATTATGAGCCGCTCCAATCTGTCGCGTTTTGAGGGAGGGAAGTATTATCCGGGTTATGACAAGCTGATTCTACTTCTGGATAAACTGGAGATGTCTCTTGAAGAGCTGCTGTTTCTGCATCAGGATCTCGCTCAGCCGATCAAACGGACACTGCATCTTACGTTGGTTGAAGCCGGGAACCGGTATGATTTTGAAAAGCTTAGGGAGACTAGCCATGAATGCCTTGCGATGTATCGGAGTACGGGAACAGATGCCTTTTACCATTTGTATTTACTTGGGCAGGGAGTGCTGATCCAGTATGGGCATGAAGATCAAATCAAGCAGATAAGTGAAGTAGCCAATACTATCAAGCCGTATTTGCTTGAGGTGGATACCTGGTATTTGTATGAGTTCAAACTGCTAAACAACTTCCTGTTCACTTTAAGCAGTGATGATGCCATTTTTTTTGGGCAAAGGGCTGTGCATGAGTTTGATAAATATCGTTCCTTTGCCGAGAGTAGAACTATTCAACAACATTTACTCCAAAACATCTCGAATATCTGTCTCGCTGAGCGGAATTATGAGAAAAGCCTATTCTTTCTCAAACGGGCATTACCGTTAGCTGACAAAACAAACCTGCTGTACGACAAGATTGTGACCTCTGTATTCTATGAAATTACATTAGTCTGCCTAAAGCAAAGCCAGGACACCACGAAATTAAAAAGCTATCTGGATATTCTGAAGCAGCTTGATTTCATGGACAGTTATACTGCCCTGTTGGAGGTGTGCCGAAAGCATCTTTATGAAGAATGGCCGCCACGTTCAGAAGGCAGTTTAATTATTAGCTAGAACAAGAGCAGCCTATCTTTTATTCATATGTAGCTATGAAAAAGAGCAAGCCCGTATAGGAGACACGGACTTGTTCTTTTGTTTTAGGAGGATGCAGGGCTTGCTGCTTCTACAGGAATCTTTTTGGGGGCACGGCGGACTACAGTCACTAGAGCGGAGAGCAGGGTGCAGGCGATTGCGATATAGACGAGAGCGAGCACGTCGTGCCTGATTCCCTGGCCGCCGATCACGAGATCCAACATGCCATCCACGGCGTAACGGGCCGGGAAGAATTGGCCGATCCAGACATAGAATGGTGACAGAATCTCGCGGGGAATGGTCGCACCGGAGGACAGCATCTGAATGGAGAGCAGACCGATGTTCATCCAGGCGCCTGCATCTCCAAAGAGTACGAGACTAAGCTGTGCAACTGTCATACAGGCTAGAATGATCAGGAATTCGAACATCCAGGTAGCGAAATATCCTGTAGTGAACGGGATGCCTAGGCTATTAATCAGTGTAGTGCTGATCAGAGAGGCCAGGAAGGCTACGGTACCCATAATAATAAAGCGTGCGGCGAACCGCTGCCATTTGCCTGCCTGGGAAGAGAGAACTATCGAAGCGCGGTTCAGGTTCATAGCAAGCAGCATGGAGCCGGTGAAGGAGGCTGTAACAATCATCAAAGGGACCATGGTTTGGGCAAAGTTAGTAGCAGGGTTAGTGATCTTCACATTGGCATGTATGCGGGACGAGATGCCGGATTTCAAAATATCGGCTTGTGCGGCCGGAATTTGCATGGCTTCAAGCGCCTGCTGAAGGCCTCGCACAGTAGTCTGCTTGTTCAATGCGGCAGTGATTTGAGCGGCTACCGTCTGCATGGCATTGGACACCATCTGCGGGTTGGATTGGTTGATTAAGTAGTCCAGCTCGGCTTGTTCCTCTGGATTACTCAGCTGCTTGGTGAACCCTTGCGGGATATTGATAATCATACGGATATCACGGCGGTTCATCGCATCCTTCGCTTCCTGCAAGGTCAGGTCAGTCTCGAGCCGGAACTTCAATGAGCTGCTAATTCCATCAATGATTGGCTGAGCAGCGGTGCCATCCTCATTAACAATAGCAATGGACATTTGGTTTACACGGTCACTAACATGATCGTACCCTGTCACCCAAATTAAGCTGAAGAAAACCTGGAATAAGAGTGCAGTGATAATTCCGACAATAGTGACAGGCTGCTTAAGAAACCTTTTTAATAATGAAATAGACATGAATACATCTCCTTTTATATACCAATGCGATCTATATCGTATTGTAATATATCATCTAGATATATAATTGACAAGAGTGATATTCATGTTTTGAAAAATACGGATATAATCAGCGATTGAGTTGGAACAGATCGTTGTGAAAAAATAGAAAACGTAAATAAGCCGCCCCCTCGAACTTCAGGGAGCGGCTTATTTATCAGGTGTGAGGCGGAATATTAAGAAGCTTTAAACCTGGTTGGGAATCTCTACCGAAGGATCGGTATCGGCTTCGTAATCCACACCTTCGGTCTGGAAGCCAAACAGATGGAAAAAGTCTTCGCGATAGCCCTCAAGGTCTGCCAGTTCAGGGACATTGTCGGTTTCGAGCTCGTTCCAGCGTCTCATAACCTCGATTTGCACATCCTCGCGCATTTCCCAATCATCGATACGGATCAGGTGGCTGCCGTCTGCCGCCGCTTCGCCGCCATTATACAAATGCTCTGCGAACAAACGGTACATTTGCTGGATGCAGTTTTCATGTAGTTCCTTATCCTTCATCACTCTATACAGTGCAGAAATGTACAGCGGAACCACTGGAATTGCCGAGCTGGACTGCGTGACAAGTGCTTTGTTAACCGATACAAAAGCACGGCCGCCTAAGGCAGCCAGCTTCTGATTCAGCGCGATAGCAGTCTGCTCCAGATCATTTTTGGCCTGTCCAATGGTTCCGTCCCGGTAAATCGGATGGGTAATTTTTGGCCCGATGTAGGAGTAGGCTACTGTGGTTGCCCCATCTGCCAGCACGCCGGCTGCTTGTAGCTGATCGATCCACATTCCCCAGTCTTCCCCGCCCATAACGGCGATTGTCTGGCGGACTTCTTCGTCTGTAGCAGGTTCAATAGTCACCGTTGAGACCTCTCCGGTATGGAAGTTCATGGTCTTGTTCGTATAGGCAGTGCCTACCGGCTTAATTACGGAGGAGAAGGTTTCGCCTGTTACGGGATGGGTACGGCGCGGGGAAGCGACACTATACACTACAAGATCAACTGTGCCATATTCCGCCTTGATAAGGTCAATTGTTGTGGTCTTGATGGCATCTGAGAAGGCATCCCCAACGATGCTGTGGGATTTGAGGCCTTGCTCTGCGGCTGCCTGTTCAAAAGCGGCAGAATTATACCACCCTGCAGAAGCGGTGCGAACTCCTTCAGCAGCCTTGTCAAAGAATACACCAATCGTATTGGCTCCGGCTCCAAAAGCGGCAGCAATCCGGGAAGCCAAACCATATCCGGTGGAGGCACCGATAACGAGCACATTCACGGGTCCGGTTAACTTCTTTTGTGCTTTTACGTAATCAATTTGTTCCTGTATTTGTTTGGCGCACCCTTCCGGATGGGCGGTTGTGCAAATGAAGCCGCGCGTTTTTGGCTGAATGATCATCAAGGATTACCCCTTTGTTTTAGTTTTTAACTTTTTTCGCTAATATAGAGTATAGCAAATGATGGCCTAGAAAGATAAGTATGATTGTATTTTTATAGTCATCAGTACATTTGGGCATTTGTGTAATCTGCTATTACTTGGTAAACGGGAGGGAACAGGAGTGAGGATTATAGGTGGAAGCGAAGCAGCGGAGATATTGACAATGAAGGCAGCGATCCAGGTAATGGGAGAGGTGCTGACGGATCTAGCACGCGGTGAGGCGGTGCAGAGCATGCGGCAGGTCTTGCCCCTGCAGGAGGGGAATCTTATGGGTCTGATGCCAGGGTATTTGCGGCGGGAGGCCGTGGCAGGAGCCAAAATAATCAGCGTATTCCCGCATAACCATAGCTTGGGGCTGCCCTCCCATCAAGGGGCTGTCTCATTATTCGATGCTTCCACGGGGAGTCTCCGAGCAATAGTTAATGGACAGGCGATTACAGCGATTCGTACGGCTGCGGTCAGTGCCGTGGCGACACAGCTGCTGGCTCGGGGAGATGCAGAAGTCCTGGCGATAATAGGGACCGGTGAGCAGGCCGAGAGTCATTTGGAGGCAATGCTGCAGGTCCGCCGAATCAGGTATGTCAAGGTATGGGGGAGAACGCAGGGCAAAGCAGAGCGCTTTGCGGAAGTGATGAGCGGGAAGTGGGGGGTGCAGATCAGCGCGGTTGAATCCGTCCGGGATGCAGTCCGGGATGCAGATATCATCTGCACCGTTACGGCATCCACGCAGCCGGTCCTCTTCGGAGAATGGGTCAAGCCGGGAGTACATATTAACGCGGTAGGCGCTTGCAGGCCGATGGACCGCGAACTGGATACGACGCTGGTTGCCGGGTCAAGGCTCTATGTGGACCGGCTGGAGTCTGCTGTCCATGAGGCGGGAGACTATCTGATTCCACTGGCTGAGGGTGCTATCTCCTCCGGGCATATTGTTGGTGAGATCGGCGGATTATTGTGCGGCAGCGGTATGGGCAGGAGCAGTGAGTTGGAAATTACACTGTTCAAAAGCCTGGGGCTTGCCATTGAAGATCTGGCCGCTGCCCATTACGTTTATGAACAGGCGGTTCTATTGAATAAAGGTATCGAGATTGCATTTTAGGAGGAGGGTATCCATGGACGAACCTGAGAGCTTGTATGATTTCAAATTAAGTGAGGAGCAAGAGGAGCGGGCACGCCGCCTTCATGATGAGAACATTAATATTGATCTGCTGTTTCAGGGGCCATTGTCGCCAAGCGTGATCCCGGAGGACATCTCCCGGAAGATTCATGAGCTGTGTGAGCCTTATAAGGACGATCCCATGCTCTTCAGTGCTATGCCCGCCAAGTGGGTAACGAAGCTGTCCGCAAGCGGTGAGATCCCCCAGTACAAGGAGGAGTGGTATAAGTCGGGAATTACGGCCGGCAACCGTGAGCTCCATCTAAATGATGGGGGGAGTATCATCACTAGCATGGCTGAAGTGCAGCTGCAGTTCGATTCCTCGCCCTGGCTGGTCAAAGCCTTGACGGCTGAAGATATCCGCAAGGCTAAGCGTGATGGCCGGAAAGCGGGAATTATCACTGCGCAGGAAACCGATGGACTGGGTAAAAACCTGGAGCTGCTGGATGACCTGCACAGCTTTGGTCTGAGAATTCTCCAGCTGACCTATAACAATCAGAACCTGATTGGTTCAGGCTGTGCAGAACAGGCAAATGGCGGATTGTCCAATTTTGGTGTGCGTTTTGTGGAACGCTTGAATCAGCTGGGGATCATCGTGGATACCGGGCACTGCGGCAAACAGACCACACTGGAGGCCTGCAGATTCTCACAGGCGCCTGTGATTGCCTCACATACCGGTGTAGAGGCGGTTTATCCCCATATGCGCTGCAAGAGTGACAAGGAGATCCAAGCAATAGCTGAGACAGGCGGAGTTATTGGTATTTTTGCGATGCCGTGGTTTGTACATGAGGACCCTAACCACACCACCATAGAGCATGTCCTGGACCATATTGAATACGTGATCCGGCTTGTCGGCATTGACCATGCAGGTATCGGTACGGACTGGCCCATGAGTGATCTGGAATGGTCGCTGGTGTACTTCAAGGAGCAGGTCGCACCGAGGCTGGGTTTTGCCAAGGGGGATGGGCCATCCACGGAATTGGTGAAGGGCCTGGAAAAATACAGCTATTTCATCAATTTCACCAGAGGTCTGGTATCACGCGGCTATTCGGATGAAGATGTTACAAAGATCATGGGCGGCAACTGGCTTCGAGTATTTGAACAAATTTGCGGATAGGGGGCTTGATGAAGTGACAGAGACTATTAATTTACATAACAGTTTGTTTAATTTCTACTGCTCGGGTGTGTATAGCGGGCGGATTTATTTCACGGCCCAGGAAGTGATGCACGCCAAGGTGGATACCCGCAGACGCACGCAAATGCAGGAAAACAAACTGGACCCGCTAGCGAAATATGTGCTTCCTTTGGCTAAAATCCGCGAGAAGCTCGATGTATACAGTCAAACAGAGTGGGTGGGAGAAGAGGTGGTACTGGCTACAGGAGATGTGTACCAGAGACATATCCAGTATCACGCTGAAATCCGGGGTGTACAGCGGACCTCGCAGGTGTGGGCGCTACGTAAGGATACGGCACTGGATATTGTGACGCTGGACGGGGAAATTATCGCTTTTTTGGCGCCCAACCGGTATGGCATTGAATTGATTGTAAAAGAGGGCTATGAAAAGCTCACTCCCCTCACCGTGTACGATGAGCCGCTGCTGTCCCAGCCGGAGTATGGGGTGAACGATCTCGGGACGTATCTGATTCCGATGCGGGACGGCGTGAGGCTGGCTACAGATGTGTTTTTGCCCGAGGGCATTCAGTCTGGATCCAAGCTTCCGGCGATTCTGGTCAGAACCTGCTACGACCGCAATGGTAAAAAAGAGATTTTTATGCGCTGGGCGAACAAGGGCTATGCCGTGGTGTCACAGGATGTGCGCGGACGGGCGGATTCGGAGGGGGAACTGGTTCCCTTTTATAACGAGCGGGATGACGGTTATGACACGATAGACTGGATTATTGCGCAGGAATGGTCGGACGGCAAGGTAGGCATGTGGGGAGCGTCCTATCTTGGCTATGTTGCTGTTGCTGCCGCCACCAGCGGACATCCGAATCTGAAGGCGGTTGTGGATGAAGTGAACGTGGGTTCGCCATTCGTGGACACCGCCCGTAAAGGCGGGACACTCTGTTCCTGGCCGCTGCTGTCATGGACTCTTGGACAGTCGGTGGGAACACGGACGGATTTCGATATCTTTGGCGGCATTACGGTCAACCCGGAAGCGGCTGTCGATGCAAGGCCCATCAAAGATATACCGCAGCAGATGATTGGCAGACCCTCCGGGCCGTGGGAGCTGTGGAGCCAGCATCCGGAGTATGACGGGTTCTGGAAGAATTGTACCTTCACGGAGCGTGGAGATCAGGTCCGGGTTCCAATGTATGTGATCTCCGGGTGGTATGACGGCGACAGCCCAGGTGTCTCTGAGACCTGGAGGATGCTGACTGAGTATGATGTGCCGAACCGTAAAATCCGCCTGGGTGCCTGGGAACATGGACCGAACCGGGCGAGAGATCTTGGGGGCGTTGCTTTTGGAAATGACGCGGTAGTATATGATTATGATGTCTCCGTACTCCGCTGGTTCGACCGGTTCCTGAAGGATATTCCCAATGGTATCGATCTGGAGCCGCGCGCGGCATATTATGTAGTTGGCGAGAACCGCTGGCGGACCTCGGAGGATTGGACACCGGTTGAGGCGGTGATCACTCCCTTCTATCTTGGCGGTGATGGCCGGGCAAATTCCTCTCTGGGTGATGGCAGGCTAGGAACTCAGCCAGAAGAGGTTTCTCCGGCAGATACCTACATCTATAATCCGGCGGAACCTGTAGATGACAGCGGGGAGAGGGAGCCTGAGAATATGCGGAGACATGAGCTGCGCAGCGACATTGTGGTATATACGAGCGAGCCACTGCTGAAGAAGCTGACCATCGCCGGAGAGCTGTCAGCGGTCATTTACGCTGCGAGTACGGGTTTTGACACCGACTGGGTAGTAACGCTCAGTGATGTGAATAAAGAGGGCGATTCCCTGCGGTTGTCCAATTATATTATGAGGGCCAAATACCGGCATGGATTGGAGAATCCGCAGCTGCTGGTACCGGGACAGGTGGAGCAGTACGATATTTTTATGCAAAATATTGCCCATACCTTCATTCCTGGACACCGGATTCGCTTCACGGTCACCTCTTCCAGCAAATTCGTAGCTTTTCCTAACAACAATACAGGTAATAACCCTTACGAGGATAACGAAGCGGTGATTGTGCAGCAGTCTATTTACCATGACAGCCAGTATCCGAGCCATATCCTATTGCCTGTGATTCCCAGCGTATAATTTGAAAAAGGAAATTTGAAACATTTTCCATCTGATTGCGTCTTAAACAGTAAATGGCACTCGTGTGTATACGTTTGCTGAAGACGACGTGGAAAGGGGAGAATGTGCAGATATGGGCAAAAGAATACCTAAGCTCCTGCTGGCGGTTTTTCTGCTGGCAGGCTGCAGCCAAAGTGGGGCACACATGAGCTATGCCGATAGAAAAGGCTCTGCGGACAATCTGGATGTCCGGCTGGCGCAGCAGAGCAACCTGCTGGGGCTTAAGCTGTTCGGCCAATTAAAGGATAAGAGCGGTGGCAATCTGACGATTTCGCCGTATAGTATCACCACCGCCCTGGCTCTAGCCTACATTGGCAGCGACGGTGAAACTGCGGAAGAGCTGGGAAGACTGCTTGGTTATGCCCCTGATGAACGGATGCAGCTGAATAAAAGCCATCAGGACCTCATGCGGTTCATGCAGGATGCCGGGCAGGGGGTTGATCTGAAGTTGGCCAATTCTGTCTGGGGTACCTCCGGCATTCCGCTGCGTAAGGAATACTTGGCAACCAGCAAGACTTATTATGGTGCAGAGATCCGCAAGGTAGACTTGGCGGCACGGCGGTCGGTCAGCGAGATTAATGGATGGGTATCCAAGCATACGGAGCACAAAATAACGCAGATGCTGGACAAACCTCCTGGGCCAGAAGCGGTAGCCGTGCTTGTTAACGCGCTGTATTTCAAAGGTGGATGGAAGGAAGCTTTTCCGGTGGAGAATACCCGGCAGGCAGAGTTCCGACTCTCCACGGATGAAACGGTACAAGTGCCAATGATGAGCCAAAAGGGATACTTCCCGTACTCTGAACATGAAGAATGGCAAGCCATACGCATTCCTTATGGTGACAAGCAGATGGACATGCTCGTTATTCTGCCAAGTGTACATTCTTCATTGGAAGAGTTGGAAGCCCGGTTTGAGGCAGGCAGATTTCCAGCCGAAGAGGACTTTGTGGAGAAGCAGGGGACCATCCGATTACCGCGGTTCAAGGCCAATTTCGGGACGGACCTGAAAGAAGCTCTGCAGGCACTGGGCGTGAAGTGTGCCTTTGATCCGGATAAGGGCGATTTCTCCAAGCTGGCTGATACTTCTGATCCCATCTTCATCAGCAATATCGTTCATAAAACCTATATTGATGTTAATGAAAAAGGGACTGAATCGTCAGCCTCTACGATTGTTGGAATGGATATGGGCGCTGCGCCTACGCCCGACCCGCCCTTTCAAATGACAGTCAACCGGCCGTTTTTATTTGTGATCGAAGAACGTCAGACCGGAGTCTGGCTGTTCATCGGTGCCGTTGAGAATCCGCTGTCTAAATAAAACGGGGCGATTCATCAAACTTTCACCTCCTGCGCATAAATGTTCCCATCACAGGTCACAATAGGGAAAAAGCAGAATGAAGGGATCAACGTGAATGCTTTTCGTTTAAAAAAACAACTGTGGCGGCGTTGGAGACGTTGGAAAAAGGCTCCTTGGGTAGGCGCGGCCTGTATCGTCTTGACGGTGCTGGCCTGGCGCGGTATGCAGGTTCCGGAGGAGCTCAGCAGCCTGCTGCGTGGTTCGGAATGGGCTGTACCGGGCAATCTTAGCGAGTTAAGCCATGAGGCACAAACCGGTAGTCCTGGCGGAAGCGTGCCTGTTACTGCGGCTGTGTACAGCCATGCTGAAGAGAATGGACGTGAAGGGGTAGCTGTAATGGATCATAAACAGCTACTGAAGGCGATAAGTACGGAGCCGATTCGCCGAACGGTTCACTTTAAAACAACGTACATTTCCGGTGAGGAGATATTGACCACTCCAGGGAAGGAATCGATTGTGCAGCTCAAAAGGATCATCGCTGCACACCCGGACTGGAACGGCTGGATTAGTGCGGATGGTGATCTGTGGTTGGAGCACAGTGTCAATGATTTGTCTCCGCAAATCAAGAAAGATGCGTTTATCGGAGTGGATGAGCATGGGAATCTGACTCTCTTCAAAGGTCCGCCAGCGGATGAGAGGGTGCTGAAGACTTTTTTTCAAATGGATATGGGCTCAATGAAGTCTTCGCTGCCGGAAGATATTCTGAATCAGCTGCATGAAGGCATCCGTGTGCAGGATGTTGAAGAATACAATAGTGTCCTGTCCACCTTCAGCGATTATGCGCGGGATTCATCGGAACAGGTTATGCAAAGCGAAGAATAACATAGATGAAACGAAGGTCGCCTCTCCAGCTGCTAATACAGCCTGGGCGGCTTTTTTTGTTAGCTGAAAATTTTTTATATGTTCTCGGGGGATGGCAAACTTTTATGCTCCGGGAAGATGGTTTTTTGCTATAATGGTTAGAAGGAATACATATGTTCGCTTCACAGTGGAGAAATGGATGAAAAGTAGGAAAATCCTGCCTGCTTAAGAGGAGAGATTGGATTTGCGCATTCTGGGAATTGACCCGGGGCTGGCGATTGTCGGCTTCGGCTTTGTAGATAAGGTGGGAAATAAATTAACTCCGGTGCAGTACGGATGCATTCAGACCGAGGCGCACACGCCGGAGGAAGAACGTCTATTGCATGTCTATGAAGGCATGGTGCAGCTGATTGATAAATATAAGCCTGATGCGGTTGCAGTGGAGAAGCTTTTCTTCAGCCGTAATGTAACCACAGCCCTGCCAGTAGCACAGGCAAGAGGTGTAGTGATTCTGGCAGCTGTTCAAGCTGGACTCTCCATCGCGGAGTATACACCGATGATGGTTAAGCAGGCCGTCGTTGGCTATGGCAAAGCGGAGAAGAAGCAGGTACAGGAGATGGTGAAGCTGCTGCTGAAGCTGTCAGCTGTACCGAAGCCCGATGATGTGGCGGATGCACTGGCTGTAGCGGTATGCCACGCCCATTCCGTCAGTCTAAATTCCAAATTAAATGAGGTATTGCGAAAATGATAGATTACTTAAGAGGACCGGTTGTACATTTGGAGTCGGACTATGTAGTCCTGGACGTCCAGGGGGTCGGGTACCGGGTATTCTGCCCGAATCCATATGCGTTTGCCAAGGCGGAGGGTCCGGTGACTGTATACATTCATTACCAGACACGTGAGGACGCGACCCTATTGTTCGGGTTCCCCACAAGGGAAGAACAGAAGCTGTTCCGCAAACTGATAGAAGTATCCGGCATCGGCCCGCGCGTAGCCCTGGGCATTCTGACCGGAGGGACACCTGAACAGCTGATCTCAGCAATTTACCAGGAGAATATCACCTTCCTGACCAAGCTTCCGGGGATCGGCAAGAAGACGGCCCAGCGGATGATTCTGGATCTGCGTGACAAGCTGGACGGCCTGAGTGGAGTAGTGATGCAGACCGGACTGTTCGCCGTAGCGGCTGAGGCAGAGGCTGCAGCAGCAGCGTTACCATGGGAGGAAGCAAGGGACGGACTGAAGGCCCTCGGTTATACCGAAGCCGAACTGGACCGGGTATGGCTTACTATGAAAAAAGAGGGTTCAGATACAGGACCTGTTGATGTGCTGATGAAAAAGGCGCTGGGGCTGCTGTTTATAGCCAAATAGGCTGCTTGACAGAACGGAGTGATGTATAAATGGATGACCGGATTATATCGGCTAACCTGATGATGGACGAGCAGGCGGTCGAATTAAGTCTGCGCCCCCGTTATCTGGGGGAATATATTGGGCAGAGCCAGGTTAAAGAGAATCTTAAAATATATATAGAAGCCGCCAAAATGCGAAGTGAGGCGCTTGATCATGTATTGCTATACGGCCCGCCGGGGTTAGGCAAAACAACACTGGCGAATATTATTGCTAACGAGCTTGGCGTGAATCTGCGGACAACGTCCGGTCCAGCCATTGAACGGCCCGGAGATTTGGCCGCTCTGCTGACCAATCTGCAGCAGGGAGACGTACTCTTCATTGACGAGATTCACCGGCTGCACCGTACGGTTGAGGAGGTCATGTACCCGGCGATGGAGGACTTTGCACTGGATATTATGATCGGCAAAGGGCCGAGTGCCCGCTCGGTGCGTCTGGATCTTCCGCCCTTTACGCTTATCGGCGCCACAACCCGTGCCGGGCTGCTGTCTGCACCGCTGCGAGACCGCTTCGGGGTAGTCAGCCGTCTGGAGTATTATAACATTGAGGAATTGAGCTTCATTGTTTCCCGTAATGCAGAACTGCTAGGCATCGAGATTCTCGGCGATGCTGCTGAGGAGATCGCCTTGCGGGCCCGGGGAACTCCCCGGATTGCTAACCGTCTGCTGAAGCGGGTCCGCGACTATGCGCAGGTGCGCGGTGACGGAATTATCACACCTGAGATTGCTGCAGAATCACTGAAGATGCTGCAGGTGGACCCGCGCGGACTGGACAGTATTGATCACAAAATGCTTCATTCGATGATCAGTTCCTTCCGGGGCGGACCAGTAGGTCTGGATACCATTGCAGCAACGATCGGAGAAGAGAGTCAGACCATTGAGGATGTGTATGAGCCTTATCTGCTGCAGATTGGCTTCCTGCAGCGGACGCCGCGGGGGAGAGTTGTGACTCCTGCGGCTTATCACCATTTAGGCCTACCAGTTCCTCCACAGCCGTAATAAGCCTTGTTTTGCTATTATCTCTATTTCTAGGAGGCATCAAGATGAATTTTGCCAGGTGGAAAAAGACAGGAGTGACCTTACTTGCAGGCACCTTGTTTGCAGGCGGCCTTCTTCTTCCTGCAACTGACAGCCATGCCGATCCGAATGCAACCATCCGGGTTGCGCTGTATGCCGATATTGGCAGTAAATATAAATCTACCGTCCCTTTCGTGACGTTGAGTTCGACGATGGGCTTCAGCCTCACGTCCGGAAGTACTGAGCTGCTGCCCATTCCAGCCAATAACAAAATCCGGATCAGTCTCGACGGGTATAAGGTCAAGGTAATGGACAGCCCAACATGGCAGGCAGCTGCAGAAGCTGCCAAGCAGCTTCAAACGACCTCTGACAAACCGATGCTCTTCGTATCTTCGCGAAATGGGGCAACGGTCTATCAGTTATATACTGGCCCCTATACCAGTGAAAATGCGGCTAAGGAAGGCTTGAACCGTGTAGCCAAAGCAGGGCTAAGCCTGCCTCAGGGTCAGGTTCCGGCTTTGACGGGAAGTAAACATTTGTCTGCCGGAACCTTTGCTTCCGAGCAGGAAGCGGATGCTGTCATGAACACGGTCACAACTGCCGGATTCGATGCCTGGAAGACTCTGGTGAACGGTACAGACGGCAGCGCACAAGTAGAAGTGTGGGTGGGCGAAGCGGCAAGCGACAGTGATCTTGCTGCTCTGCGGGCAGCAATAACTGCTGCGCTTCCGCAGCTTAATATAGGGGGCGGGGCGACAGCCAAGCCGGGAATGATGATCCGCACAGATGCGGGACTGGACTGGAGCAGTGAGAGCCAGGCGTTTCACTATCAGGTGTCGGGTACAGGAGCCAAGTTTATGGCCTCCGGCAATTCTGCGGGC
Source organism: Paenibacillus sp. P46E (assembly GCF_001909095.1). Classification (NCBI taxonomy): domain Bacteria; kingdom Bacillati; phylum Bacillota; class Bacilli; order Caryophanales; family Paenibacillaceae; genus Paenibacillus; species Paenibacillus sp. P46E. The sequence goes on along the minus strand of NZ_LVYZ01000042.1, from coordinate 83,428 downwards.
ATTCAACTGGCTGAGCGTTCCAAACGTATTTACAGAGGCAACCTGGAGCTAAGCAGCCTCGCTGGATCCCTCGCCGTAATCAATGAAGTTCCGCTTGAAAAGTATTTGTATGCGGTTGTTGGCGGAGAAGTATCATCCGGCTGGCCGGAAGAGGCGCTCAAGGCTCAGGCTGTAGCTGCTCGAAGCTATGCGCTGACGCAGGGAACCCGCTTTGACGTGGCTAATGTGGTGGATACCACGCTCAGCCAGGTGTATAACGGCATAGGTGCTGAAGCACCGGTAATAACCAAGGCAGTAGATGCAACCGCGGGTGAAGTGTTGATGAGCGGAGGAAAAATAGTTGAAGCTGTATTCTCCTCCAACAGCGGCGGTGTAACAGCTGATCCGTCGGAAGTATGGGGTAATGGCGGCACTACTTTTGTCAGTGTTGCCAGCGCAGAGGATGCTGCAGCTGTCGCAGCTTCGAAGAAGTGGTATTACCTGCTGCTTGACAGCGGGGTCTCGGGGTATGCGCGTGAGGACAATATCAAATTGACTGGCAGTAAAACGGCGGCTGGCCTGGACATGGCCACAGCTAGCACTAAAGATGTGAATATCCGTCCGTTGCCTGTCATTGAGAGCGGTGCAAGTCCGCTCGGCAAGCTGAATCCCGGCGAGAATGCTGTGGTTCTGGACCAGTTCTATGAGAACGGAAGCTACAGCTGGGTTAAAGGACCTTACACCTCTGCAGATCTGCTCAAAAGCCTTTCAGGCAAGGTCAGCAATTCACTGCCGTCTTCTATCGCCAGTCTGGAGGTTACACAGCGCGGGCCATCCGGAAGAGTAACGCAAGTAAAAGCCAACGGCGAGATTTTACAGGTGAAATACCCTGATCTGTTCCGGTCAGCACTGGGCGGATTGCCTAGTACTTTGTTTGATATTGTACCTGCAGGCAGTTATACTGTATTAGGCGCTGACGGCTCGAAGGGAATTGTTAGCAGTACCCAGAGCGCTAACGTACTGTCCGCATCCGGCAAAGTGACGTTGAATAGCAGCGGCACGGTTGTTATGGGGGCAGATACTTCGTCCAGGGCAGTTACGAATAGTCCAGGCTTTTATTTCATCGGCTGGGGAAATGGCCATGGGCTTGGTATGTCCCAGTGGGGAATAAAGGGCATGGCTGACAAAGGGTATGATTACACGAAAATATTGCAACACTATTTTTATAACGTTACTATAGTTAAGGAATGAAGACTGACCATGAATGTAGACGACTATGATTTTCATTTGCCGGAAGAACTTATAGCCCAGACTCCGTTGTCTGACCGTAGTGCATCACGGCTGTTGCTCGTGAACAAGCAAAATGGACAATTGGAGCATCGGCATTTTACGGATATACTGGATCAATTTCAGCCAGGTGATACACTGGTTCTGAACGATACTCGGGTGATTCCCGCACGGCTCTTTGGCGTAAAGGAAGATACCGGCGCGAAGGCAGAGGTTCTGCTGCTCAAGAGTTTGGGGGAGGAACGCTGGGAAGCGCTGGTGAAACCCGGTAAAAAGCTGAAGACCGGAGCAGTGATTATCTTCAGTGATGAGCTTCGTGCGGTTATTGAGGACGAGGCTGACATGGGGGGACGGACGCTCCATTTCATCTATACAGGGATATTTCAGGAGATTCTGGACAGGCTGGGAAGCATGCCGCTTCCGCCATATATCAAGGAGACGCTGGATGACCGCGAGCGTTACCAGACTGTGTATGCCAAGCATGAAGGTTCGGCCGCCGCACCGACTGCGGGGCTGCATTTCACCCGGGAGCTGCTGGAGCAAATCAAGGCTAAAGGCGTCACGATTGCGTATATTACGCTTCATGTCGGACTTGGAACCTTCCGGCCCATGTCTGTTGAGAAGGTCGAGGAGCATGTAATGCATGCTGAGTACTTTGTATTGTCTAAGGAGACAGCAGATGTGCTAAATGCTGCCAAAGCTAGGGGCGGACGAATCATAGCTGTTGGTACAACGTCTTGCCGGACACTGGAAACGGTGGGCAGACAATCTCAAGGGGGTCCAATTGAAGAATGCAGCGGCTGGACGGATATTTTTATCTATCCCGGATATAAGTTTACCGTCGTAAACGCATTGATTACTAATTTCCACCTGCCAAAGTCTACATTGGTAATGCTGGTCAGCGCTCTGGCCGGTCGGGAGAATATCCTTACCGCCTATGAGGCTGCGATTGGGCAGCAGTACCGTTTTTTCAGCTTCGGCGACGCAATGTTTATTTATTAAGCAAGAGGAAGGGTTAAATATATGGCAGCAATCACTTATGAACACATCAAGACCTGTAAACAATCGGGGGCTCGGCTCGGCCGGGTGCATACCCCTCATGGTGTAATCGAGACACCTGCATTTATGCCTGTGGGCACGCTCGCCACCGTCAAAACAATGAGTCCTGAAGAGCTGAAGCAAATGGACGCTCACATTATTCTGAGCAACACCTACCATCTGTTCCTCCGCCCAGGGCATGATATTATCCGTGAAGCCGGCGGGCTGCACAAATTCATGAACTGGGACCGGCCGATCCTTACAGACAGCGGCGGCTTCCAAGTTTTCTCACTGAGTGATATGCGTAAAATCACCGAAGAGGGTGTGCATTTCCGTTCCCACTTGAACGGGGATAAGAAATTTCTATCGCCTGAAGTGGCGATGGAGATTCAGAATGCCTTGGGCTCCGATATTATGATGGCTTTTGATGAATGTCCGCCGTATCCGGCAGAGTATGATTACGTTAAAAAGTCACTCGAACGCACCTCACGCTGGGCTGAAAGATGTCTGAAAAGCCATGCCCGTCCTGAGGACCAAGGGCTGTTCGCCATCGTTCAAGGGGGCATGCATGAGGATTTGCGGCGTCAAAGTGCAGCTGATTTGACTTCCATGGATTTCCCGGGGTATGCTATTGGAGGACTCAGCGTCGGAGAGTCCAAGCAGCTTATGTATGAAGTGCTGGATTATACGGTTCCACTGCTGCCGCAAGGAAAACCGCGCTATTTAATGGGCGTGGGGTCACCGGATGCGCTGCTGGAAGGATCAATCCGCGGAGTAGACATGTTCGACTGTGTTCTGCCTACGCGTATAGCCCGCAATGGAACAACAATGACCAGTCAGGGAAGACTTGTAGTACGCAACGCACAGTATGCACGTGATTTCGGGCCGCTTGATCCGGAATGTGACTGCTATACCTGCCGGAATTATTCCCGTGCTTATTTGCGCCATCTGATCAAAGCCGACGAAACCTTCGGCTTGCGGTTAACGACATACCATAATTTGCACTTCCTGCTGGAATTGATGCGTAAAGTGCGTGAAGCCATCAGGGAAGATCGGCTGCTTGATTTTCGCGATGAGTTTTTTGCACAATACGGATTATATGATAATCTCAAAGGCTTCTAGTACAACTGGATTGTGCTTTATTGTTTTTTGAAAGGGGGGAGAATTATGGTACAGCAATTTCATTTTGCAGCAGCTTCAGGGGGCGGAAGCATTCTGGGTCTCGTAGGCCCATTCGTGCTGATGTTTGTGGTATTCTATTTCTTGCTGATTCGTCCACAGCAGAAGAAGACCAAAGCGCGCAACGGAATGTTGAAATCTTTGAAAAAAGGCGATAAGGTAGTAACTATTGGTGGTCTTCACGGCACGATCATGGAAATTTCCGATGATATCGTGGTCTTGCGGGTAAATGATGTAACCAAGCTGACCTTTGACCGGGGCTCCATCAGCCATTCTGTTGTTGAAGTAGAAGACAAAGAGTAATTAATTACTGTAAAAGGTACATAAAAGCGGCGTCCTCTTATTAAAGAGCGACGCCGCCTTTTTATTATGCGAGACCAAGTTAATTAACGGAGTTCAGTAGCACGGCTGCGGACAGTGAGTTTGCCTTCTCCGCTGCGCAGGGTCAACTTGGAGAGTTGCACGGCAACTGTAGTCGATACAACGGCCAGTATGGTGCCGCCAAGCATGTCGGTCAGCCAGTGAATGCCCAGATAGAATATACCGAACACAATGATGACCGCAGACACGGTGGTAATTGCCATCCAGCGGCGATTGCCGGAACGGAAGGCGAGCAGTGCTGATGATACAGAAATTGCTGTGTGTAAGCTTGGAAAACAGTTGTTGAGTCCAGAGAGAGGCCTGTATTCCTGCTCGAAATTCGGAAAAACATCCAGCATGGTAAAGCGGACACCCGCCGGAACGTAGGACCAGACCTCGTTCACCGGAAAGTAGAGATAAAACGGAATGGCAATTGCATAATTAAGAATAATCGTATAGCAGGTCGCATAGAGCATAACCCGGTTCTTATCCAGTAGGTAGACGCCGAGTGAAGCAGCCAGCACGGATTGAAGCATGAAGATATAGAAGAATACAATAGTCGGCGTCATCCAGGGCGTATAGAACAGATTCTGCAAATCCCTGACAAAATGACCTTCAAGCCCAAAGACGAAAGAGGTATAGTCAGAAGTGAGATGAAGCTTCCTCTCAATCTGCAGTTCGTATTTATTCAGAGCCAGCACACCGAACATACCCGCAACCAGCAGCAAGAATTTATAAGAGTGCAGAAGTTCTCTTCCGATCTCAACAAAAGCCAGCAGAGGATTGCGAAGGGCACCTAGCCACATCAATACAGCAACAATGATAACCGTGTACAACACTACATAATTCATGGACTGGTAAAGCAAAACAATCGAAGCCTCCTTGATCCCGCATGAAGTCATATAAATTTAGTTTACCATATTTTAAGGAATAGGATTCGATTTTTTGTGTAATTAAATTATTTAGGATTTATGTAAATTAACCCCAAACATTCCGCCGAATGCTGCGATGCCTGCTGCAGCCAGTATCCATAAGCAATCTATACCGGCAGGTGCGCTATCCAGTGCCAAAAAACCAATCAGTATTATAATTATTCCATAGAAAGCTCCCGTAATTCCACCATGATACCAGCCCTTGCTCGATGACCGCCGTCCTGCGGTCAATCCACCGAGGGCCGCAGCCATACCGTGAATCATATAGGTGTACATAGTAAGATCCTGTTCTTCCAGTCCGCTTCCCCACAGGAATAAGGAAAGGACAACCGCGCCCAGCAGCATCCATAGGAAGGATCGGCATAAACCGGATAATACAGGACTCGATATTTTCCACGAGAATAGTTGCCGGATGAAATACATGGTACAACCTCCTAATTGTTTTTTTGAGCAATACACCTCCGGCTCAGCTGCAAAAAAACAGCTCCGGAAGCATATGCTAAGTTTTTTGAGCAATACAATGATCAAGTGATCTGTTACTAACTATTGTATGGGGAGGCTTGCCCCAATAGTACAAGAATGGTCATGAAGCCTTTTTTACCATTAATTAATAAACCGTCTTCCGAATGTTCCCTTGGCTGAGGGGTCAGAATAGGGGTACATTAATCTGCCCTCTCATCAGGGTGAACATGGAAGGGGAGCGAAGAGAATATGTTCCAGCATATTTCTGCCCATATTTTTCTGACTGTGCTGATGTATATCTTCATTTTCCTGTGTATGCGGATAATGGGTAAACGGGAAATCGGCAAGCTCTCGGTATTTGATTTGACGATCTCCATCATGATTGCCGAGATCGCTGTTTTCTCCATTGAAGATATAGAACGGCCGATTTACGATGGTCTGGTGCCGATGGCAACGCTGGTGCTGATTCAGATTATAGCCGCGCAGCTCAGCCTAAAGAGCAGAAAGCTCCGGCTGCTGATCGACGGCAAGCCAAGCATTTTGATTTCGGATGGCAAGCTGCACCGTGGTGAGATGCGTAAACAGCGGTATAACATTGACGATCTGATGCTTCAGTTAAGGGGCCAGAATATTGATAGTCCGGCAGATGTTGAATTTGCCATACTGGAAACGAGCGGCCAGCTCACTGTAATCGAAAAAAATAAAGGCATATCTTCCAGTAATCATAGCGGTAATAGCAGTTCTACCGCAGAAACAGGACAGCGTAACGGGAATTCTGAAGGGAATACTTCAGATAGCGTGAAACTGCCAAGCCATAAAATCAGGTATGAAGGCTTGCCGATTCCACTTATTATGGATGGTAAGGTTCAGGACCAGAATTTGGAGATGATCGGCAAGACACGATTCTGGCTGAGAACCCAGATCCGTCAAAAGGGTGCCTCCGATTTTCGGGATGTGTTCCTATGCTCCATCGACCATAAAGGCAACATATATGTAGACCGTTTGCATCCTTGAATGCTCAGCGCCATTTTTTAATAAAAGGCACCCTGTCCAAATCATGTATGGAGATTAAGCCGGATAACAGACAGATTCCAAAATAGAGGGCCATTCCGCTGCCTGTAGCTATTAAGAATTGGACCCACTCTGCGGACGCGATCGGTACAGAGGTATAGATATAAGACATGCCTGCTGCCATAATGATCATTGCGGCAAACGTTTTGAGCGGATCAGCCAATCTCAGCGATAATGATATCAGCTTGACCACACTGACCCCGTGCAGAAGAGTCACCAGAATACTATTGGCGATAATAGCGATAATTGCCCCGTAGATCCCATACTCCGGCTGTGAGGCCAGTCCGAGAATCAGCAGAATTTTGATCACCGCTCCGATCAGGGTATTAACCAATGCCCTGCCCGGGCGTTCCATTGCCTGGAGGGCTGCTTGGAGTGGTGCTTGGACATATAAAAACAAGGCGAAAGGGGCCATCATCCGCAGCATTGGGGCCGTATCGGCGTTGCCGTACATCAATGTACATAGCGGTACAGCAAAAATGTACATAATTGCGGCAAACGGCGCTCCGGTCACCATGGCCAGGCGTAGGGCCTGATGCATGCGTTTGTGAATCGTGGGCAGATCATGCCGGGCAGCAGCCTCTGATAAGGAAGGGACCAGAGACACGGCCAGTGAAGAGCTGAGTACCCCAGGCAGCAGCAGCAAGGGAATAACCATCCCCTGGAGGGAGCCGTACTGGGCGGTGGCAGCAGCAGTGGCGATTCCGGCAAGCGCGAGGCTGCGGGCAGTGATAATGGACTCAAGCAAATAGGAGAATGAACCGACAAGCCGTCCCGCAGTGACAGGAACCGAAATTCGGATCATCCTTTTGAAGATGTGAAAATCTTTAGAGACAGCTTTGTCAGCAGCGGTGGATAAACCTGAGTTCTTGTCCTTTTTTACGATAAAATAATATTGCCACAGTAGCGCCAGCATACCGACGACTTCTCCTACAGTCACACCCAGCATGGCTCCAGCTGCCGCATAAGCGATCCCTCTGGGGAGCAGAAGCCAGGAGAACCACAGCATAAATACAATCCGGATCACTGATTCAAGCACCGAGGATAACGCAGAGGGGATCATGTTCTGTCTACCCTGAAAATAACCTCTGTAGATTGCAGATACGGCCACAATGGCGATCATGGGTGTCATGCTCACAAAGGTGTAATAGACACGGCTGTCCGTCAGAATCACATTCGAAACCCATGAGGCCCCGAACAGAGCAAGCAGTGTGAAAAAAATGCCTAGTCCCAGACTAAGGGCAAGTCCGGTATGCAGAATCCTCCGGGATTCCTCCGGACGTCCTTCCCCTTCGGCTTCAGCGACCATTTTAGCGATTGCTAACGGGATCCCTCCGGTGATAATGGTTACCAGCACAATGAAAAACGGATAACCGAGCTGATAGAGTCCTACGCCCTCGGCGCCGATTACACGCGGTAAAATAATTCGCGGAATAAAACCGAGCATCCGGTTAATAATGCCTGCAGCCAGCAGTATCAAGGTTCCTTGAATAAAGCTCTGTTTCCTCAAAGGGCACTCCTTCTTCCCAAAAGTAGTCTCTCATACATTGATATGCGGATGATGGTCCTTTCGATGACAAGCTTTAGTTGTGACAACTTTTCAGCTGGAAGAAGGAAACAAGGAAGTGTGGTCGAATACATACTTGTGAACATGCATAAGCGAGCGATCTTTGGAGGTGTCAACACGTGGAATCGGAACAATGGAATTACGAACAGCTTAGTGATGAAATCGAAGCCATGTGCCGCAGTAAAGCGGAGGAATTTCGGCTCCTCGGCTATGAATATGTAACGGGCAAGGATATTTGGGATTGCGTCAGCCGCAATTACGCCAAGGAAGGCAGACCTGCCCTGCATAAGCTGGTGAATGATATCTATTCACTCAAGGCCAATAGTTATATGAATTATCTGACTATTGCCGCTTATCGCGGTTTGAACGGATAAAAGGAACGATTTGCTTTTGCAAACGTGTACTGGAAACGTTAAAGTAAGAGAAGGGCAATTCAGCATTTCCTATCAAAAACGGATGGCTTGCCGCTTGAGCAGAGCCGGCCGTTTCTTTGTGTGATAATAGTACCGTCATTCCTGCCTGAATTGACGGTGATTTCGCACGTGGCTATAATAGGAATATTGAGTAATGAAAGGGGAACTAGCAAGAGCATGAAGAGAATGTTGAGCTTTATTATTACCGTGCTCGTATTGACAGGGGTCATGGTATTTACCACTCCCGGGCTACTGGACAAGGTCCGTCTGGGTCTTGATCTGAAAGGCGGATTCGAGATTCTGTATCACGCCGAGCCGATGGAGGCGGGTGCGGAATTATCCCGTGCTTCACTCCAAAAGACAGCAGAAAGCCTGGAAAAACGGGCAAATGCCCTAGGAACAAGCGAACCTGAGGTTACTACTGAAGGAACGGACCGCATCCGTCTGAAGATCGCGGGCGTTACCGACGAGGCCGAAGTCCGCAAGAAAATGAAAGAACCTGCGGTTCTTACTTTCCGTAGTGCCGCTCCTGGCGATGCTGCAGGAACCTACAGCAAGATTGAGCTTGTGGGCAGTGATTTTGTAGAGGGTGCGGCAGATGTTCAACGCGACAATCTGAACCGGCCTGAAATCAGCATTAAGGTCAAAGATAAATCCAAATTTGCTGAGATTACCAAACGTCTGATCGGTCAGAAGCTTGTGATTTATCTGGATGACAGAATGCTGTCAGATCCTAATGTCAATATGGAAATTTCCGATGGGAATGCTTCGATCTCAGGCAATTATACGCTGGATAAAGCCCGTGAACTGGCTGATACGATTAACCTCGGTGCCTTGCCGCTTAAGCTGACAGAGAAATATTCGCAGAGCGTAGGCGCAACACTTGGTAAACAGTCTCTTGACCAGACGGTGAAAGCCGGACTTGTGGGTTCCGTAATTATTCTGATTTTCATGATCGGTATGTACCGCTTGCCGGGTGCTCTGGCCAGCTTCGCGCTGATCCTCCATACGTGGCTGCTGATTGCGGTGTTCGTTATTGCCGACTTCACCTTGACTCTCCCGGGTATCGCCGCATTCATTCTCGGTATAGGGATGGCGGTTGATGCCAATATCATTACCAATGAACGGATAAGGGAAGAAATGCGCAGCGGTAAGAGCATATTGTCTTCTGTCAAAGCAGGGAACAAAACCTCCTTCCGTACGGTAATGGACGCGAACGTAACCACTATTATTGTAGCGGCTGTAATGTTCGCTTTTGGTACCGGTGCGGTCAAAGGTTTTGCGCTGATTTTGATTGTGGAAATTGTGCTTAGTATCGTAACGAACCTTTATTTTGCCCATTGGCTGCTTACCGTGCTGGTTAAAGCCGGTGCGCTGAAAAAGCCGAAGCAATTTGGGGTAAAGGAGAGTGACATCCGTGCGCTTTAAGAAAGAGCTTGATTTTGTACATCTGAGCAGATTTTTCTATATTTTTTCTATTGCTATTACGATAGCAGGTCTGATCTTTCTGGCAACAATGGGCTTAAACTACAGTGTTGATTTCAAAGCCGGGTCCAATGTTGACGTAGCATTGTCGAAGAACATCACACTGGAACAGCTTAAGCCCGCTCTAAATGGTCTTGGAATCTCGAACGAACCTCAGATCACATTGGGCGAGAAACGCGTAAATATCCGCTATGATAAGGAACTTGACAATAACCAGGATGAGGCACTGAAGGCCTCGATTTCGAAGCTGGATGATAAAGCCTCCTTCGAGGTTAATACGGTAGATACGGAAATGGCCAAGGAGCTGGCGCGCAATGCCATCTATTCTGTGCTTCTCTCCTGTCTGGGGATTATCATTTATGTAAGTATCCGTTTTGAATGGCGTTTTGCCTTGGCTGCGATTGTGGCGCTTATCCATGATGCGTTTATCGTCGTTTCCGTCTTCTCTATTTTCCGTTTGGAGGTCGATTTGACCTTTATTGTCGCGGTTCTGACGATTATTGGTTATTCGATCAACGATACGATAGTTATCTTTGACCGGATCCGTGAGAATCTGCGGTTCGGCAAGCAGAAAACATATGAGGATCTTAAATTGCTGGTCAACAAGAGTGTGTCCCAGACCCTTATGCGCTCCCTGTATACAGCATTTACAGTGTTTATTGCCGCGTTCTTCCTGCTCATTCTCGGCGGAGAATCAATCAAAATGTTCTCCCTTGCGATGGTTATCGGTTTGCTCTCTGGAGCGTATTCATCCATCTTTATCGCAAGCCCGCTCTGGCTGCTGCTGAAAAAGCGCCAGAAACCGGCTGGAAAGAGCAATCCCGCCAAGGCTTAAAGTCAGTTACACCTGAAAAGCCGCGTCTAAGACGACGCGGCTTTTCGAAATCTTTGGAGTGGAATGTCAGGCAAAGCAGTCATCATGAGATTACTTGCTAGTGGTAAGGAGGAACTCGTAATGTATGACAAACAATCACCACCAAGTGATAGAGTTGTCTGGACCGGAGTTGCCGGTGATCTTGCATTGGCGGTAGCCAAAGGGACCATTGGTTATGTCTCGGGCAGCAAGGCATTAATTGGTGATGCATTATATTCGGGATCGGATGCAGCTGCTAAGCTGGCAGAGATTCTTCCGCTTCCATGGCGGACAGTGCGAGCTCAGAAGAATAGAGCAACACAGCGCAATCAGGAGAGCAATAAAGGGCCAATTATAGCCATTCTTTTTTCAGTACTAATTCTAATGGGCGGGCTTCAAATCGCCTTCTCAGCGATTCGTGATCTGACCAGAGGACATTTGTCAGCACCAGAACAAACAGCACTTGTCGCTGTGCTTATCTCTATTGTTATGAAAGAGGCCATTTTTCAGTACCAGTACCGTTATTTCAAAAAAAAGGGCGATGGCAGCCATGCTGCATACGCAGATAACCACCGCTTCAGTCTATATACTTCAATTACTGTAGTTATCGGGATTTCCTTGGCGATGGCCGGCGGATCTCTGAACTGGCATCCATTGTTATATATGGACCCGATTGCAGCACTGTTAACCGGCTGTTTCATCATCCGCAGGGGTTTTTCGCTGATCACTGCTTCTGTATATGGCAAGAAACTACAGGAGCTGCCTTCCGAAGAAGCTGCCAACTTCATTGAAACGGTACAGCGGGTGCATGGCGTGATCCGGGTAGAATATTTGCAGGCATTGGAACAAGGTAGTTATGTAAATCTCCAGGTCAAAATCAGCGTGAATCCGCGTATCACGGTTATGGAAGCCCAGGATATTTCGGAATGCGCCAGAAAGCTTCTGCAGCACCGTTTTGTGCATGTAGGCGAGGTTCATATGGATGTTGTGCCGTATGATCCGGGTTATCCTTACAAAAGCAACCATGAGCTGGTGGACAATGAAATCCCAACGTTGCTTCAATAGCTGCTAAGGGAGAGAAAGGTGAAATCTATTGCTTCATTCAAAAACAAGATGGCAATCTCCGGCAGCCGATCCTGAAGAAGTTCGGGATTTGGCCCGGACTCTTTCGGTTTCTCCACTCCTGTCGTCGCTACTTGTGAAAAGAGGCATGAACACGCCGGACAAGGCGCTTATGTTCATGGAAGGCGGAGACCAGGAAGGGCATGATCCCTTTCTGCTTAAGGGGATGACTGAAGCGGTACCCCGAATTAGAAAGGCGCTACAAGACGAAGAGCATATCCTTGTATATGGCGACTATGATGCGGACGGAGTGTCCAGTACTGCGCTGATGATCTATCTGTTGCGCTACCTGGGCGCTTCTTTTGATATTTATATTCCACACCGCGCAAATGAAGGCTACGGATTGCATAATCATGCGTTGGATTGGGCGAAGCAGCAAGGAGTATCACTTATCATCACAGTAGATACTGGAATCAGTGCCTATCATCAGATTGCATACGCTAGCAGGCTTGGGATGGATGTGATCGTTACGGATCACCATGAACCGCCGGAGCTTTTGCCTGAAGCTTATGCGCTGATCAATCCCAAACTGCCTGACTGCCCTTATCCGTTCAAAGGGTTGGCTGGTGTAGGGGTGGCCTACAAGCTGGCTCAGGCACTGCTTGGGGATGATGTGCCTGAGGAGTGGAGCGAGATCGCTGCAATTGGAACAGTCGCTGACTTGATGCCTCTTCTGGACGAAAACCGCAGCATTGTTTGTAAAGGCCTCTCCAGTATGCGGAACTCACCATTTCCTGGGATACGTGCCCTGCTTGGGGTTAGCGGAATAACGATGGATACGGTAAGCGCAGTCAATATTGCTTTTGGCATGGCTCCGCGGATCAATGCTAGTGGACGGCTGGACCACGCTGGACGCGCAGTTACTTTGCTGACTACAGAGCAGCCGGATGAGGCAGAGGAGCTAGCCGGGGAGCTGGACCTGCTGAACAAAGAACGCCAGTTGGTTGTAGAGAGAATTGTGACCGAAGCCACTGCTATGCTGGAGCTCCAGATTCAGAAGAACAAGCTGCCTGATATTATTGTGCTTGCCCATCAGGGGTGGAATGTAGGAGTAGTAGGCATAGTAGCCTCCAAGCTGCTGGAACGTTACTATCGCCCTGTAATTATTTTGGATATTCACCCGGAGACAGGCATGTGCAAGGGTTCAGCCCGATCTATTCCCGGTCTGGATATCTATGAAGCCTTAACCTCTTGCGCAGACTTAATGGATCATTTCGGCGGACATCCGGCTGCGGCCGGGATGAGCCTGCATCAGGACAAAATTGAGGATTTTAGAGCGGCTCTAAATGATTATGCTGCGAAGGTGCTGAAGCCGGAGCACTTTCTGCCGGTGACTGCAGCAGATGATGAGACGGCCATTGTTGATTTGTCCCTGCAGGCTGCGCTCGAACTGGACAGGCTGGCTCCATTTGGGATGGCCAACCCAGTGCCGAAATTCATTGTTCGCGGTGCTGCGGTGAAGGAGACCCGAAAGATGGGGCAGGAAGGCAAGCATCTAAAACTTGTCCTCCAGCAGGGCAGCCATACCATTGAAGTGGTTGCCTTTGGCAAAGGAGGGCTTGCTGAACTGCTCCCGGATGGAACGCTGATCGACATTCTGGCAGAGCTGTCGGTCAATGAGTGGAATGGCTCACGGAAACCACAGCTCATGCTTCAGGATCTGTCGGTGCCCAGTCCGCAACTCTTTGACCTTCGCGGTGCAGCCGATGCGGTGAAGCAAGCCTTACAGCTTACAGAACTCCTGCAGCCCTATTGTGGTGGTGAGCCGCTCAGAACAGCTGCTGTATTCCAGAACAGCCGCTTGTCGCCAATGAGCGCGCTCCAAGGTATGTCACTATGGGTATATGATGAGGACGCTGGTATAACACCAGTTCGGCATGAACCGGCAGTTTCAGAAGACACACGGGTATCTCTACTTTGCCTGCTGGATATGCCGGAAACACCGGAGCAGCTGGATGCGCTGTTCGCCGCTTTTCCCCATGTGGATAATATTGCCTTACTGCATTCGATTAGGGATGGCCGGGACCGGCTTCAGATGCCGACAAGAGACCACTTCAAAGTGCTATATAAATCATTGGCTGCGCTGGCAGCAGCTCCAATACCTGAGCATGAACTACTGCTGCGGCTTACCCGACAGTCTTCCATGGGGATGCGAATGCTGGCCAAAATGCTCGATGTATTCGAGGAGCTTGATTTTATCGAGCGTTCTCAGGGGAATGTTACCTTTGTTACGCAGCCCGCCGCCAAGAGTCTTACTGCTTCACAGCAATTTGTGAGACTGGGGCAGACTGCGGAAATGGAACGCTATTTCATGGAAAGCAGCCGCAGCGAGCTGCAGGAGTGGATGCTGTCCCGCCGCCCGGATGTGTCCCGGGTGGGATAAGTCAAATGCTTTCCGAATCGGGCTAATTCGAAGTCAATTCAGTGAGGTAACGCTCACAAACTAAGCATATGCTTCCGAAGCGAGTTTTGAACGAAGATAAACGCAGAGAAGCTAACAAAACTAGCTTATGCTTTCGAAGTGAGTTTGATCGAAGTTAATTCAGTGAGGTAACGCTCACAAACTTTTGAGGAGATGATAGTGTGGATTTTAAAGACAGTATTCGTGTGATTCCGGATTTCCCGCAGCCGGGAATCAGCTTCAAAGATATTACTACCCTGCTTAAGGACGGCGAAGCATATCGCCGGGCCATTGATGAACTGAAGGCTCTGGTATCCCATCTGGAGATCGACGTCATTGCCGGCCCTGAGGCACGTGGATTTGTGGTTGGTGCGCCCCTTGCTTACGCGCTGGGTGTCGGTTTTGTGCCGATCCGCAAAAGCGGCAAGCTGCCATATGACACGATTGAGGTAGGCTATGATCTGGAATACGGTAAAGACACACTGGCGGTTCACACGGATGCGGTCAAGCCTGGACAAAACGTACTTATTGCTGATGATTTGCTGGCAACGGGAGGCACCATTGCCACTTCGGTCAGCCTGATCGAGCAACTGGGCGGCAAGGTGGTCGGAGCGGCCTTCCTGATCGAATTGACCCAGCTTGCCGGACGGAATAAGCTTTCCGGTATTGGGGTTCATTCTCTCCTTACCTACGAAGACTAATAAAAAACGGTGTTCTTTTCCCGGGAAATAAAAAGCGGACTGCTGTCGATTATAGACAGCAGTCCGCTTTTTTATACAGTGTATATATTGTATTAATTATTGTTAATGTGCTGTTTTGTCACTGCCCTGCTCATTGGATAAGCCCAGTACTTCAATTAATTTGAATAGCAGGGACAGAACCATACCGACAATGGTTGCTAGCGCCATGCCTTTAAGCACTACACCGCCAATAGTAAGTGAAATACCACTAATGCCGACCACAAGAACCAAAGTAGCCAGAATCATGTTGGTTGCTTTAGAGAAATCAACTTTTTGCTCGACAAAGATGCGCAGACCGGAAGCTGCGATGACACCGAACAGCAGTAGTGAGACGCCACCCATAACCGGCTGCGGGATATTGGCAATAATAGAGGAGAATGTTCCGGAGAACGAGAGCAGAATTGCAATTACTGCTGCGCCGCCGATCACATAGACCGAATATACTTTGGTCAGCGCCATAACGCCGATATTTTCACCATAAGTCGTATTTGGGGTAGAACCGAAGAATCCGGAAAAAATAGTGGAGATCCCGTTGCCCATCAGTGAACGGTCCAGCCCCGGATCTTTGGTCAGGTCTTTGCCGACAATGTTGCTGGTAACGAGTAAGTGGCCAATGTGCTCTACAATGACTACAAGGGAGACTGGAATAATGGTCAGGATAACCTGCCAGTCAAAAGAAGGGGTAATAATGGTGGGATGGGAAAAGAAATGCGCTTTTGAGATCGCGTCTGTATTTACCACTTGCATAATATAGGCCAGTACATAACCGGTTACGATACCGATGAGGATATGAATGATTTTGGGGAAGCCGCGGAATAGCACTGCGCCAATGACAGTTACGCCCAGTGTTACCATGGAAAGGGTAATAGCTTTCGTATCAGGGGTCCAGTCAGTTACGCCTTCAGGAGCAATCAGTCCAGACATGCGTGCTGCTACGGGTACAAGTTCCAGCCCGATGGTTGCTACGATAGCGCCCATAACCGCCGGAGGAAATACCACATCAATCCAGCCGGTTCCAGCATAACGGACGATTAATGCGACTAGAATGAAAATAACACCTGTAACGATAAAAGCACCCAGAGCAAGCGAATATCCATGCTGGTGATCTCCCTGGTGTTTTTCCAATACACTGAGTACCGGTGAGATAAAGGCAAAGCTTGATCCAAGGTATGCTGGGATTTTGCCGCGGCAGATCAGGATGTATAGCAGTGTGCCGATACCGTTCATCAGCAGGATCATGCCGGGGTCTACCCCGAACAGGTTAGGGACAAGCACCGTGCTGCCGAACATGGCGAACAAATGCTGAAGACTCAGCAGAAAACCCGGACCCCAAGGGAGCTTTTGATTAACTTGAATTTCGCGTTGCAATGGTATTCACTTCTCTTTCATGTCTATTTTATATGAGGTTCAAAAAACCGCCTTTACTAGATTAAATAGAACGGCGTCTTTTTACAACAACATTTTTGCAAGTGCCACGAAATTGTCTATTCTTGATACCATTCATTACCCGGATGCCATGCTATGGCAAGTGTTGACGTAATCCATCACAAGCGTCATAATTATAGACAACTTTACACTGCGGGTAGCGCAGATTTGAAACATATGGAACCTGCAAATTCAGCGAGCGCTTGCGGGTTCATTTTATTATAGAAAGGAAACGGATACGACGAGAATGGGCATAGAGCAATTAACCGAAAAGGCCGGCGCCTATATAAAAGAAAAAGATCTTCTCCGCATCCGGGAAGCTTATGAATTTGCCGATCAGGCTCATCACGGGCAGGTTCGGAAATCGGGGGAGCCATACATTCTGCATCCGCTCGCGGTCGCAGATATTGTCGTCAATATGCAAATGGATGTAATTTCCATTATTGCAGCGCTTTTGCATGATGTTGTAGAGGATACGACTGTTTCTCTGGAGCAGATCCGTGAGAAATTTGGCGATACCTGCGCGATGCTGGTAGACGGACTGACCAAGCTGGAACGAATCCGTTTCCGCTCCAAGGAAGAGCAGCAGAACGAGAACTACCGCAAGATGTTCATCGCCATGGCTCAGGATATCCGGGTTATTGTGATCAAGCTGGCAGACCGTCTGCACAATATGCGTACACTTAAGTACCAGTCGGAAGAAAGCCAGCGACGTATTTCTTATGAAACGCTGGAGATTTTTTGTCCCATTGCGGATCGGCTGGGGATTTCTGCGATCAAATGGGAGATGGAGGATATTGCCCTCCGGTATCTGAACCCGCAGCAGTATTACCGTATTGCCAACCTGGTCCATAAGAAACGTGCGGAACGGGAGCAGTTCATCGACAGCGTTATCGGCCGTATCCGTTCCAAACTGGACGAAATGGGCATCGAAGGCGATCTTTCGGGCCGTCCGAAGCATATTTACAGCGTGTATAACAAGATGAGTACGAAGAACAAGCAGTTCAATGAAATTTATGATTTGCTTGCCATCCGCATTATCGTCGACAATATTAAGGATTGTTATGCCACACTCGGCATTATTCATACTCTTTGGAAGCCGATGCCCGGCCGTTTCAAGGATTATATTGCCATGCCCAAAGCGAACATGTACCAGTCGCTGCACACCACCGTGGTGGGTCCGGGCGGAGAACCGACTGAAGTGCAAATCCGCACATGGGAGATGCACCGTACAGCCGAGTTCGGGATTGCGGCCCACTGGGCTTACAAAGAGGGTAGCGGTAATAATGTCAATCCAGAGAACCGTATGCCATTTTTCCGCGAGATTCTGGAGCTCCAGCATGAGGCGAAGGATGCCGAAGAGTTTGTAGAATCACTCAAGATGGACTTTTTCTCTGATCTGGTATTTGTGTTTACCCCTAAGGGTGAGGTTGTAGAGCTCCCGGCAGGTTCTGTACCGCTTGACTTTGCCTTCCGGATTCATACTGAGGTGGGGAACCGGACGATCGGCTCCAAGGTGAACGGGCGTATTGTGCCGCTGGACCATAAGCTGAAGACGGGGGACATCGTGGAGATTCTAACCTCGAAGAATTCTTATGGCCCGAGCCGTGACTGGCTGAAGATTGCCCAATCCTCTCATGCCCGCAGCAAGATCAAGCAATGGTTCAAGAAGGAGAAACGTGAGGAAAACGTTGAAAAGGGCCGGGAAGCGATTGAGCGTGAGCTGAAGCGTCTGAACGTGGAAGTTTCGGATTGGCTCACGGAAGACAAATTGTCGGATGTGGCCAAGAAATTCGCGTTTAATGATGTAGAGGATATGCTCTCGGCAGTGGGATTTGGCGGAATTACCGCAGCGCAGATTGCCTCCAAGCTTACAGAGAAGCTGCGCAAGGAACAGGAAGAAGCAGCGGGTCATCTGGAGCTAACTTCCCAAATGAAAGAAATCAAGTCCAGCGGGGAGAAGCGCAATCAGCCGACCAACGGAGTACGTGTAAAAGGCATTGATAATCTGCTTGTCCGTTTTGCGCGATGTTGCAATCCGGTACCAGGCGACGATATTATCGGCTATGTGACCCGAGGCCGCGGTGTTTCCGTCCATCGTGAAGACTGCCCGAATATTCCCGCCGAAGGGGATGGCGAAGAATCGGCACGGGTGATCGAAGTGGAATGGGAAGGCAGCATGGAGGCCAACTATAGCGTGGATATTGAGATTACCGGCCATGACCGTAATGGACTGCTCAATGAAGTGCTGCAGGCCGTGTCAGAGAGCAAGACGAATATCTCAGCCGTCACCGGACGAAGCGACAAGAACAAAATGGCGATGATTCATATGACGATTCTGATCCGCAACACCGATCATCTGCAGTCTGTGGTTGATAAGGTGAAGCGGGTCAAGGATGTATACACAGTAAACCGCATAATGCAATAGAGCAAGGAGCTGGAAGGCGTAATGAGAGTTGTGGTGCAGCGCTGCAAGGAAGCTAAAGTAAGCGTAGCAGATACAGTGACCGGAACGATCGGTGAGGGTCTGATGCTGCTGGTCGGTGTTACCCACGAGGATACAGAGAAGGATGCTAAGTACTTGGCAGATAAAATAGCCGGACTCCGTATTTTTGAGGATGAGGCCGGTAAAATGAACTTCAGTATCACTGATACAGGAGGAGCCGTATTGTCCGTGTCCCAATTCACACTGTATGGGGACTGCCGCAAAGGCCGCCGCCCGAACTTTATGGCCGCAGCTGCGCCTGTCGAAGCAGAGCGGCTGTATGATTACTTCAACCAGGAGCTGAGGGCTGGAGGGCTGCAGGTGGAGACTGGTGTCTTTGGCGCGATGATGGATGTCTCACTGACCAACTGGGGCCCGGTAACGCTTCTGCTGGACAGCCGTGGCTAACAGACTCAGTATTATAGAACCAAAAGGGTATTCTTGTTGATCAGGAGTGTCTTACGAAATTCCGTGTAGGAATTGGCGTGAGGCACTTTTTTTTATAAAGGTGCACTGGTTACAAGGGGGCTACCTTCCTTCATACGGATAGACCCGGCTTGGGCTGGATAGACTAAGAGGGATCAAGTATTCGCAGGGTAGCGGGGTGTCAGGTCATGAGACAATCTGAAAAGTCGCGGAGCTGGAGCAGCATTCCGGCATATTGCGCAGGTTGCTGTGCTGAAGCAATGGCAGCAGCCAAGAGTGCTGAAGATTGTAAAGAGCGTCAAGTGTTAAAAGGAAACAGCCGCAGTCTTTTGCCGCGCACCTAAGGTGAAGGAGAGTGCGGCTGTTTCTGTATGCATCTTCCGTTCTCCGCTTCGTTCTTGAAGGTAAATATTCGGGAGTTGTCCCCCGGATCGTTAGAAAGCCTCTTAATGCGGGTAATAGAAAGACGAAGACAGAATGAAAACAGAACAGTGAGAGGAGAAACAATCTCATGAGTAAAGTTGCATTTCTGCTGGCAAGCGGTTTTGAAGATTCCGAAATGAAAGTTCCTTACGATGAAGTGATAAAAGCAGGACATCAGGCAGAAATTATCGGCCTGAAGAAGAATGAGACCTTACTTGGCAAGAAAGGTGATGTCTCTTATGCAGCAGATAAAGCAATCAGCGAGGTGAAGGCTGGTGATTATGACGCTGTGGTCATACCAGGAGGCTCATCGCCGGAGAATCTGCGGCTGGACCCGGATATTCTCCAGTTCGTTAAGGAAGCTGACGGTGCTGGCAAACCTATTGCATCCATTTGTCACGGACCACAAATTCTGATCAGTGCAGACCTGTTGCAGGGCCGCACGGTTACTTCCTATCCTCCGCTGAAGGATGATGTGATTAACGCAGGAGCAGAGTTTAAGGATCAAGAGGTGGTCCTGGACCGCAATTACATTACCTCACGTACACCCAAGGATGAGCCCGCATTTGTGCGTGAGTTGCTTAAGGTGTTGTAATACACGTGATTCAGTATCACAGGAACTTAAGGATCTGACCATTTAAAAGGAGGGAACGACCATGACTACAAGAATTCAGGCGTATTTCAGAAATGAAAGTGAAGCAGAAGGTGCGAAGACAGCTTTGATTCCTTACGGACTGGAAGGCATAGAAGTATCTCCATTAACAGATCCTCTGGACAAAGGAGACCGCCGCAGCCGTAATATTCTGCTGCCGCTGGTGCCTTACAACAATTCAGCCATGGCCGGAGGGGCTTTTGGGGTTGCAGGTGCGACAGGTTCGCTTTCTGGAGCGGCCATCGTACCGGGCATCCGGGTGGACGATGATCTGGACGACAACACGGATGCACGCAGTGCCGGTGATGTGCGCAGCGGCTCGGTTGCAGATGACCGTGATTTGGACGATCTGCATTATGTTATGGCCCTCAAGGTACCTGAAGAAAAGCATCATGAGGTCGTAGAGGTTCTGCGGGGCAAACATGCCTTTGTGGAAATATTTGAAGATTAATGATGTTCACGCTAACTGTCTCTGGACGAGTGCTTGATTTAGGGAAAGAAGTACGCTGAACATGAAAGGCTCCGTAACCCTTCGGAAAGGGCTAGCGGAGCTTTTTTATTGGTTAACACCCAAAAGTTGTACTATATCTCTAGACAGAGAATAATGTTGTAGTGTAAAGTAATTTGCAGGCAAGAAAATAAGGAATGTCCCAGGAAATAAAACGCTTTCTTTTCTGTAATGTAACCGTAATATTTCATTCATGATTCCTTAATATAGCGTGTTTATAATAGAAGCATGACCCCCTTTTTTATAATATATGATGATGGACCTGCAGCAATCGGCTGCAGGTCATTTTTTTTACACACGTGTCCAGAGGCTTGTGGAGAGGATGTATTTTGTTCCATGCCTTGACTTTAGCGCAGTGGTTCAGTAGAATCTAACAATATACGATATGTTATATTGTTTTGATGACGGGACCAAGTAATCCGTAACCCACGACCCCAGAGAAGAATCCCCGCTGAATCAGCTGTAGTCCATTCGAAGGATTAACAAACTGTTTACGCGCTGGCTGTAAGGATTCTGTTGATGAACGGATGAATGACTTCCCCGAGAACGCACGGCGAAAGCAGGCAATCACAGGATTGCCGCAGGTCAGTAGCCGGAGCGCGTAGGCGGGCGTTAACCGCTTAGAGCGGGTTTAGGGATAGTTATCCTGAATCCGGAATGTGGGTGGTACCACGGGTGAATTATTGGTTATGATAATCCCTCGTCCCTGTTTGTAACAAACAGAGACGAGGGATTTTTTGTTATTTTCAGGAGGGATTGGCTGTGGCAAAGGAAAGATTTGAGAAGCCTACGGGCACGCAGGATGTGCTTCCGGGTGCAGTGGAGAAATGGCAGGTTGTAGAGAGCAAGGCGAGAGATCTCTGCCGTCGGTTCAATTACCGTGAGATCCGCACACCGATGTTCGAGCACACAGGGCTCTTTGAACGCGGCGTGGGGGAAACAACAGACATCGTGGAAGGTGAAATGTACACCTTCAAGGATAAGGGCGACCGCGATCTGGCGCTTCGTCCCGAAGGAACAGCCGGTGTAGTGCGCGCCTATGTTCAGAACAAGCTGTATGGTGAACCGGATGTCAGCAAGCTGTACTATATCGGACCTATGTTTCGTTACGAACGGCCGCAGGCAGGAAGATACCGCCAGTTCCACCAGTTTGGTATTGAAGCCTTTGGAGCGGTAGACCCGGCCATTGACGCTGAAGTGGTATCGATGGGCTATCAGTTCTACAAGGATCTGGGACTGAAGGATGTAAATGTGGAGCTGAATTCTGTAGGGAATGCGCCCAGCCGTGCGGCTTACCGCGAGAAACTCCTGAACTTCCTGCGGCCAATGCGGGATACCCTATGCAGTGACTGTCAGCGCCGGATGGAGCGCAATCCGCTGCGCGTGCTGGACTGCAAGGTGGACCAGGATAAATTTGGCGGCGCACCGTCCATTCTCGATAGTCTAGATGAGGAGTGCACCACGCATTTTGAGCAGGTCAAAGCCCATCTGGATGTTATGGGTGTTGAATACAGCATTAACCCCCGTCTTGTACGTGGTCTTGATTATTACACGCATACCGCGTTTGAATATAAAGCGGCAGGTATCGGCTCCATTGATACTGTTGGCGGCGGCGGCCGTTACAACGGTCTGGTGGAAGAAATCGGCGGGCCGGATCAGCCGGGCATCGGCTTCGGAATCGGACTGGAGCGGATTCTGCTGATTCTGGAGAATCAGGGTGTGGAGCTGGAGCCAGCCAAGCCGCTGGATGTGTATTTTGTCGCACTTGGTGAAGCAGCCGATATGGAGATTACGAAGCAGTTGTTCACGCTGCGGAGTCTTGGATTCTCTGCGGAACGGGATTACCTTGGACGCAAGATGAAGGCGCAGATGAAATCGGCAGACCGTATGAATGCACGGTATACAGCGATTCTGGGCGAAGATGAGCTGAACAGCGGCGTCATAGCCCTGAAATCGATGACAACAGGTGAACAGCGGACTGTAAGGCTGGAAGACCTGGCGGCATCACTGGCTTAGGATTGTCATGGATAGGAATGCACAGCCATTAATGAAACCAAATAGGTATTTTAACCATAAAGGGGTAGGATAAATTATGAGTAGAAGTCATAACTGTGGGCAGCTGACATTAGGGCATATTGGCGAGACGGTAACACTGAACGGCTGGGTGCAGACCCGCCGCGATTTGGGGGGCGTGCTGTTTATCGATCTGCGCGACCGCAGCGGGATTGTACAAATCGTGTTCAACCCGGACTACTCCGGTGAAGCGCTGCAGACTGCTGATAAGGTTCGTAGTGAATATGTGCTGTCCGTTACGGGTAAAGTTGTGAAGAGAGATGAAGAAACCATTAACCGCAATCTGCCTACCGGTGAGATTGAAGTACAGATTACAGAAATCGAAGTACTGAATGCAGCCAAGACCCCTCCATTCTTCATTGAAGACGGAGTGGAAGTGGATGAGTCCCTGCGCATGAAATACCGTTACCTCGACCTGCGCCGTCCGGAAATGTACAAGACTATGCTGCTCCGTTCCAAAGCGGCCAAAATCTTCCGCGACTTCCTGGACAGCGAAGGCTTTATCGATATCGAAACCCCAATACTGACCAAAAGCTCCCCGGAAGGTGCACGTGATTATCTGGTACCAAGCCGGGTGCATGACGGTGAATTCTTCGCGCTTCCGCAGTCGCCGCAAATCTACAAGCAGCTGCTGATGGTTGGCGGAATTGAACGTTATTACCAGATGGCCCGCTGCTTCCGTGATGAGGACCTTCGCGCGGACCGTCAGCCGGAATTCACCCAGTTCGACATCGAGACCTCATTTATGCCTCAGGACGAACTCCTGTCCATGATGGAATCGCTGATGCAGCGTCTCCTGAAAGAAACAATTGGCGTAGAAGTCTCCACTCCGTTCCAGCGCCTGACCTATGCCGAAGCTATGGGCAAATATGGCTCCGATAAGCCGGACCTGCGTTTTGGTCTCGAACTGGTAGAAATGAACGATATCGTAGCCGCCAGCGGTGTGAAAGTGTTCGCCTCTGTCATTGAAAAGGGAGGAGAAGTGAAGTGCCTCAACGCCAAAGGCTGCGGCACCTGGACCCGTAAGGAAATTGATGACCTGGGACCTTATGCTGCACGTTACGGCGCGAAGGGCCTGGCTTGGATTCAAGTAAAAGACGGCGAGTTCAAAGGCCCAATCGTCAAGTTTTTCACGGAAGAAGAGATCGCTGCTGTGAAGGAGCGCACAGGCGCTGAAGAAGGCGACCTTCTGCTCTTCTCGGCTGACAATAAGAAAGTTGTGGCAGATGTGCTTGGGGCGCTGCGCCTGAAGATCGGCCGCCAGCTGGGCTTGATCGATGACAGTGTATTCAAATTTGCCTGGGTAACTGAATTCCCGCTTCTCGGCTATGATGAAGACCAAAAGCGTTATGTAGCGGAACACCACCCGTTCACCCGTCCTATGGACGAAGACCTGCATTTGTTCGACACAGATCCTGGTGCTATCCGCGCGCAAGCCTATGATATTGTACTTAACGGCTATGAAGTCGGCGGCGGCTCGCAGCGTATATACAAGCGCGATGTTCAGGAGAAAATGTTCGATGCCCTTGGCTTCACAACAGAAGTAGCCTATGAGAAATTCGGTTACCTGATGGATGCCTTCGAATACGGCACGCCTCCGCATGGCGGAATCGCGTTTGGGTTCGACCGTCTGATTATGCTGCTGGCTGGCCGTACCAATCTGCGTGAAACGATTGCCTTCCCAAAAACAGCAAGTGCAACCGATCTGCTGATGGATGCACCTGCACCGGTAGACGCTAGTCAATTGGAGCAGCTTCACATTAGACTGGCTCCTAAGCCAGACAAAGAAAAGAAATAAATCATTTCAAAGTTCTGGAAGCTTATGCTTACAAAACTTTGATGGGAGGTTGTACGTTATGCTGCATCAGTTCTCACGTACGGAGCTGGCTATTGGACCGGAAGGTCTGGAGATCATGAAAAATAGCACAGTGGCTGTGCTCGGAATCGGCGGTGTGGGTGCCATGGCTGTTGAAGCCCTGGCCCGCACCGGAATCGGCCGGATAATCCTGATCGACAAGGATACGGTAGATATCACGAATATCAACCGCCAGATCCATGCGCTGACCACAACCGTTGGCCAGAACAAAACGGATCTGATGGTGGAGCGCATCAAGCTGATCAATCCGGAGTGCGAAGCGATTGCGCTGAACATGTTCTATACGGAGGAAACGTATGAGGAGCTGTTCAAGTATAATCCTGATTTTGTAATCGATGCTTCGGATACTATTATCTATAAGATTCATATCATCAAGGAATGCCTGGCCCGGGGAATCCCGATGATTTCAAGCATGGGCGCAGCTAACAAAATGGATCCAACCCGCTTTCAGGTGGCTGACATTTCCAAGACCAGTATGGACCCGATTGCCCGTGTCGTACGCCAGAAGCTACGCAAGGAAGGTATCAAGAAAGGCGTTAAGGTTGTGTTCTCAACGGAAGAACCGGTGAAGCCGCGCGAGGATGTTACAGAACAGATTGTTCCCGCCAATGCACCGGACCGTCGCAAAGCCAAACAGCCTCCGGCCAGCAACTCGTTTGTGCCCCCGGTCGTTGGTCTTATTATGGTTAGTGTCACCGTACACGACCTGCTGGAGGCAGGCGGCATCACTGTATAAGAAGAGCTGAATAAGAACGATGCCCGCAGGGTATTGGGGAAATGACTAATTTGTTGAACAAAGGGCGTACAGCCGCCATCCGGCTGTTTACGCCCTTTTATTGCGGTTTATTTAAGCTACAGGGACTGATTGGAATTCCATTATTAGTGGAGGTTTTTGCATGAAATCGAAGGTTTGGCGAAATAGTGTAGGCCTGGAGCCGGGCGACAACTGGAAAAGAGAACTCTCGGCGGGTATTCTGTCCTATTTTGCTTCTGTATATATTGTGATGGTCAACGCGGCAATTCTGCATGATGCGGGGATGCCGCTGCGGGCAGGGATGGTGGCAACACTGTTGACGGCAGTTGCTGGCTGTCTCCTGATGGCTTTTGGCGGCAAAACGCCGATTATTGTGGTGCCGGGTATGGGCATCAATGCTTTTTTTACCTATACGCTGGTGCATTCCATGAAGCTGGACTGGCGTGAAGCGCTCGCAGTAGTAGTCGTAACAGGAGTGCTGTTCGCCATTGTGGCATTTACCTCGTTGTACCGGATTTTGAGCGATGCGATTCCCCATAATCTGCAGCATGCGATTACAGTCGGGATCGGGCTGTTTCTGACGTTTATCGGTCTGCAAAAAAGCGGCATCGTGATTGCCCACCGCACGACCTTTGTCGCCATCGGCCATTTTAGTGATCCGGCTGTCATCACCTCCTGTGTGACTCTCATTCTTGCCCTGGTGTTGTTCATACGTGGTACAAAGGGCGGACTGCTGATCAGTATGCTGACAGGTACGGGGCTGGCTTACCTGCTGGGGGCAGCCCATGCACCGGAGAAGACCGATTCTGGGCATATCTTCGCTGGATATGGTGATGTGTTTGCCGGAATGGACTGGAGCCGGGGGATCAGCCTGGTCTTCTGGATCGCTGTATTCCTGCTGCTGCTGATAGTCGTGTTTGAAAATATCGGCCTCATCTCGTCCCAGACACTGATGGCAGGCCGTCCGGAGCGCTTCAAAAGCAGCCTCCGTGCGCTATCCATCGCCAATATCGCTGCAGGCCTGTTCGGCAGCAGCCCTGTGGTTGCGGCTGCTGAATCTACGGCAGGGATTGCTGCAGGCGGCCGCTCCGGCCTGACCTCGCTGGTCACTGGCCTCCTGTTCAGTGCCACGTTCCTGTTCATTCCGCTGCTGGCCTACGTGCCGGACAGCGCTATTGCGCCGATTCTGATTGTCATCGGCGGTCTGATGGTGCAGAGCGTACGCGAGATGGATCTCAGCGACTTGACCGAGCTGTTCCCCGCATTCCTGATTATGGTGATGATTCCGTTCACCTACAGTATCGTGGACGGCATGGCCTTTGGCTTCATCACCTACCCGATTGTGAAGCTGGCTATGGGCAAAGGCAAAGAGGTTCCGCCCGCGCTGTATGGCATCGCCGGTTTGTTTGTGGCCAACTTTGTGCTGCATGCTTTGATGGGATAGTCTATTTTCCTCGGAAATGGAAACCGTTTCTGCTTGGTTCAAAAGGGATGGTATTCCAGAATCCGTTGTGATATGATGAATATCCTTTTTGTGTGAGTGAAGCCAGTCTTGCACGGGGCAAATCAGGGTGTGCGCTTGCCGGAAGCAGGCGTATGCCCATAGACTTTTAGGAGGTAACTGAAATTGGAGGACAACTTTCAAAGTGCCTATCAAGAGGAAGAAGACAGGCTGAACAGCGCGCTTACGGAGATTGACACCGTTCTTGAGAGACTGCGGGGCATTCCGGTATACACTGGGCATGAGTATACGGAGCAGGTGCTGGAGGACTCAAGAGAGCAGCGGCGCAAAGATCTTGCCAAGCTGCGGCAGGAGCCTTATTTCGGACGGCTTGATTTTCAGGGCAAGGATGAGGATGAACGCAAGGCGCTCTATATCGGTAAAATCGGTGTAGACCGGGAACAGGTAAGCGACCGTCCGCTGGTGATCGACTGGCGTGCTCCGGTAGCGAGCCTGTTCTATTCGTTTACCGGCGGGACGGAGCCGGCCTCCTACGAAGCTCCGGAGGGGCTGATCGAAGGGCTGGTGTACCTGAAGCGGAACGTAGTGATCCGCAAGCAGATTCTGGAGCGGGTGGCAGATACCTATAACCGCGACAGCGACGCACCGGCCGTATCGGATGAATTTCTCGTCTACCGGCTGGGTGAGAACAAGGACAACCGGCTCCGTGACATCGTCTCAACGATTCAGGAGGAGCAGGACAGGATTATCCGGGCGGCAAAGAACACCGCGCTCATTATCCAAGGCGTTGCGGGCAGCGGGAAAACCACGGTCGCTCTGCACCGGTTGGCGTTCCTGCTGTATCAATACAAGGATCAGGTATCAGCGGAGAAAATGATTATTTTTGCGCCAAACCGGATGTTCCTGGATTATATTTCGGATGTGCTGCCGGAGCTTGGCGTTGGCAATATCGCCCAGAGCACCTTCCCGGACTGGGCAGCAGATGTGCTGGGGGTTGTGCTGCCCGATCAGAATGCTGCAGATACTATGAATCTTTGGTTTGAACGTGAGGGCGGTATGCCGGAGATTACGGAAGAAACACCAGGCCGTTTCAAGGGATCGACTGCCCTGATGGGAATTATTGAGTCTGCCATAGGCCTCCTGGAGAACGGTGCGGTGCCGGAAGGTGACTTCAGTCCCTGGGAAGGTTCAGTGCTGCGCCGGTCCATGATTTTGCGCTGGCATAATGAAGAGTACGCTCCGTATCCGCCAGCCAAGCGCAAGGAACGGGTCATGGCGCGGATTCACCGCTGGATTGAAATGGAGCTGAAGAAGAGCCCCTCGGCTGCGGTACTGAAGGACCGCAAGAAGAAAAGTGCGGCGCGCGAAAAGGCCTACAGCACAAAATGGCCAAAGTATGATCCGCTGATGATCTACAAGCAGATTTTCCGTGCCGTAAAGGTCCCTGAGGATTGGCCGGCAGAAGCGCCGGACAGAATTCCGCAAGGTGTATTGAAGCTGACGGTCAAGGACCTCAAAAAAGGTATCTTGCATGAAGAGGATCTGCCGCCGCTGCTGTACATTCATTATTTGCTGAACGGAAATGAAGGCAGCAGCCGTTTTGACCATATTGTTATTGATGAAGCGCAGGATTTTTCACCTTTTCAGATTGCAGTACTGGATTTGTATGTAAAAGGTCATTCCTTTACCATTCTGGGCGATTTGTCCCAGGGGATTCATGCTTATAAAGGCGTGCATGCCTGGGAAGAAATGCAGACGCTGTTCGCCCCTGAGCACACAGCTTACCATGCGCTGACACGCAGCTACCGTTCAACCATGGAGATCATCGAATTCGCCAACGGCATTCTGTCCGCCGGAGTCGGCAGCAGCCTGTTGGCCGTACCCGTCTTCCGCAGCGGAAATCCGGTTCGGCTGATTCCATATGCAGAAGAGAAGCCGGAGCATACAGCAGGCGGGGACAGCCGTATGGAGGCCGTTAGAACGGCGCTGGCATCGCTCTCAGGCCGGGAATACAGGACAGTGGCTGTATTGACCCGCAGCCTGCGGGAAGCCGCAGAGCTGTACACAGAGCTTGCTGGGTCGTTCGATGATATTCATCTGATCGACGGCAGCATGACCGAATACCGGGGCGGGCTGTCCGTGCTGCCGGTCTACCTGTCCAAGGGGCTGGAGTTCGATGCTGTAATCCTCGCTGATGCCGATTCGGACCATTACGGCGATGCGGCCTGGGATGCTAAGCTGATGTATGTAGGCTGTACCCGTGCACTCCACGAGCTGTGGATGCTGTATGGCGGCAGCCTTCCGACGTATCTTCGGAATGGGGATGGGACTGCACTAGGGTGGCCGGAGCCAGAAATCATATAATACACGAGCCAAGACTGCGCAGGTTAGACACCGGGCGGGCTTGGCTCGATTTTTCGTGTTTCTGCATTTTCATCCATTGTGATAGAATGCGAAACGGGTGCATAAAAAAGGGATCAAATACAAGCTGGCCTGCTTGTACTTGATCCTTTTTTTCAATCTTTTATGACCGTAAGCAGGTCTGCTGCAGCTGTGCGCGGTTTGGGAGCGGGCTGGTTCTTGGGATCGAAATATCCCATATGAAGGGTGCCGACCACCTTTTCAGCCGTTGAGACGCCTAATGCTTCTCGAAAGGAGGAGGCTTCATTGAAGGCGGTTGTTTTCCATACCATTCCGATCCCCTGTTCCCAACCCAACAGCTGGATGTTTTGAATCAGGGCGGCTGTCGCTGCGAGAGCTTCCTCCCAGGCTTTTCCGGGAAGATCGCTTTTCATCACCACGACAAGATGGGCCGGGGTTTGGCTGCAATATGCATCATAGATTTGTGCGCCATACTGTTGAGCGAATGCTGCGGAGCGTGCCGCCAGTACTGCATCAGCAAACTTTGCCCGGCCATTTCCAACGAAAAGGATGAACCGCCATGGCTCTTTTGTGGAGTGAAATGGTGCCCAGACCGCGTTATCCAGCAGGTCCATAAGGGTTTCTTGGGCAATAGGGACACCATTGAATTCCTGTATTGTTCTTCTCCCGCGTATCGTCTGTATAAGCTGGCTGTCTGAATGGTTCATGGCAGCGTCCCTTAAGATTCCGGTGAGTAAGCACCCGAAATTTCGTCGATGACCTTACTCAGACCGATTGGGCCATAGCCTGCAAACCATAGATTCGCATCCCCGATATACACATGCTTGTTCTTGACGGCCGTAAGGTTCGCCCAGATTGAAGTGCTCATAATATTATCGAGCGCTGTCTTATTACTCTCACCAGGCCGGAGAATAATGAACATACGGTCGGGATTCAGTTCAGGTAGAATTTCCTCTGAGATGGCTACATTCCAGGAATCCTTGAAATCTATGCCTTCAACAGAAGCTGGAGTCAATCCAAGCGGGCCGAATAACGTGAAGTTGTCACCGGGCTGTATCAGCTGCAGCTGCTTGTCCTGCACCCGCAGATAAGCGACGGTCTCATTGGGGGCCACAGCAGCCAGCTCATCTTTTACCTTGGCTACCTTGGCTTCATAATCGGCATGGATCTGGTCAGCCTCAGCTTCTTTCCCGAAGATCTCTGCGGTCTGCCGGAATCTTGTCCAATCCTCTTCATTCTCGTTGTCAAAAAGAATCGTTGGCGCGATCTTAGACAGCTGCTCATAATTAGCTTCATTCAGTGTCTTTGAGGCAAGAATAAGATCCGGCTCCGCTTCAAGCAGCGCCTCCAGATTTGGAGCTTCACCCGAACCGATGGCGATAGTATCCTTCATCCGGTCTGCCAAGTATTCGGGGAATCCCAGGTCATTGTATGTAACCATGGCATGCGGTTCAATTCCGAGTGCTAGTAAATGGTCTGCAAAAACATAGAGCATGCCCGCGACTTTCTTCGGATGTGCCGGGATTTCTATATCCCCTTTGATGGTGGAGATGATCCGGGTTTCTGAATGCTCTGCCGTATTGGCAGGTGATGGGGAAGGGGCTGCTGCCTCTGCCGCATTTCCGTTATTCCTGCTGTTGCTGCATCCGACGGTGAGCCCCAGCATTAAAACTGCAATCAGGCCGATGGCTCCCCGATTAAATTTGTGATTAAACCTACGAATGCTTGGAAGCACAAGCCACACACCTTTCATAAATGAGTTTGATAATCATTATCAATACTTATTATAAGGAGTGGTCTGCAAGGGGGCCATGGACAAATATGCTCATCATCTGGACATTTGGCTCATGAGCAATTCGCTTGAACGGCGCAGGAATAGATCGTGGGCCAAGGAGGTGTAGCACGAATAGCGGCTGGAATCCCCGATTTCATAGATATGTCCTTTTTGAACGGCTTTTAGGCCCTTCCATGCCACTTGTGAGGCAAGCGAGCGATGGATCGCGGTACGCTGTAGAGCGTCGCAGGATGTGAATAGTATCAGATGGTCAATGCTGCATTCCGCGAGCTGTTCGGCAGTAAGGATGATAGAATGATCCACATTCATTAATTGACGGGGTCTGGAGAGCTGAAGATCGTTATAGAGCACTGTACCCAAATTACGACTGCCGAACAAGCGGAAGCTGCCTTTCTCATATTGCGCTACTGCGACCTTCCTGTCTCCTATCTTTTCCCTAACATTTGCCCGCAGTCTCTCAGCGAGCACTTCATACCCCGCCAGCCACTGCTGCGCGATCTCCAGACGGTTCACGGCTCTCGCAATCATTTGGAAATGCTCACGCCAATCGCCTTTAAAAGGCACAGTGCAGGTTGGTGCAATGTGAGGGAACAAAGAAGCTTTGTCCGGTTCCGCGTAATCCGATTGCTCGAAGCTGATAATCAACTCTGGGCGGGCTTGGACCAGACTGTCAATGTCAGGCTGATCATGCCCTAGACTGATTACATTCTTCAAGCCGGAAGCAGGGCCGTATGAAGGGTTGACCAGCGCCGCATAAGGCGTTAAGCCCAGCGCCAGCAAGTGGGAAGTGTAAGGATGGGCTATGGAAGCAATTTGTGTGGACATGCGTTGTTTTTTGACATAAACGGTTGGCGGGATACCGGTTGCTGCTTTGAATTTACGGCTGAAATAGAACTCATCCTGATAGCCCACCCGGTTCGCAGCTTCACGGAGTGTGATTTCAGAACGGAGCAGCAAATCACCTGCATTCTGAATGCGGACAGCGTTCAGGTACTCCATTGGACTTTGTCCTACCTGTTTCTTGAACAGCCGGGAGTAATGGGCCACGCTCATTCCTGTCATTTGGGCAAGCTTTTCCCGGGTTAAGGAATGTCCGAAATGAGTATCGATATAGGTCTTGGACTGGCTGATCGCCCCGGCTGAAGCATGGTCTTTCACTATCCCGTTCTTTACGGGCCGCCATAGATGAAGCAGCAGCTCCTGAAACCGGATAGCCGATTCCATCCGCTCCCATTCACCTTCTTGCCAGCCCGAGCAGATCGTGCAGGCCCTCTGTGCTGCTTCAGGCCATGGTATGGGCGGATAAATACCGGCCTCCAGCTCACCCCGCTGAAGCGTATTCTGATCATTCTCTGAATACACATCAAAGGTGAAGGAGCAGTATTCCAAGGATTGCTGCTCCCTCACCAGCAGGTTCCATGATGTTCCAGGGAGCAGCAGCAGCACATCGCAAGGACGCAGCGCAGACAAATAACCCTTTGCTTCAACTTCTCCGCTGCCTTTGATCACTATGAGGAGTGTATGCTGATCTGACTTGTGAAGCCCAGTCTCAGATGGATTGGCATTAACGCGCTTGGCGCCAATGAGTTTGTATAGCCCGTCAGTTGCTCTCATCTCAGCTTGAATACTCCTTTCATGTGCGGTCTGCTCTTAGTATACCTTCATCCGTGAACGGGAAACATCTTACTTCTTCTGGTGGAGAACGATTATAACTATTCTTGAACTTGTAACCGGGGCTTCCCTATGGCTTAATAATAAGTGTCCGGCCGGGCAAGATTACTTCTGGAAGGAGGCTGATTGGAATGTTTTCAGAATACGAGGTGGTTTCCGTCTAGTGCGGAAGCCTGCATACGAGGAGGCCGCGAGGCCTCCTTATCATTTATGAAAAGTACATTACATTGAATGTAGACGCTAACCACAGGGTTTTATATAATGAAATTACGGTTTTACCAAATTTGAGGAGAAGAAAGGAGGCAGGTGGCATGAAGCTGATGAACAGCGCAGTGATCGGACACAAGGGAACACACCTGTTGAAGGAGGAAACGGTACGTGAGTTATGTAAATGGAAAGGATGTGCTCCCCCCGGGTCTGCTCGAAGAGCTACAGGGATACATCCAGGGTGAACTGCTCTACATCCCGAAGAAAACGGAAGAGCGGGTAAGATGGGGCGAGAACAGCGGCTCCAGGCAAGAGATTGCCAGCCGCAACGAGGAAATTTTCTGCAGTCACAGCAGCGGCTGCTCGGTGAACGAGCTGCAGCAGAGGTACCACTTATCTGAAGAAAGCATCCGCAAGATTATTTCAAAAACACGGCTGGCGATGAACCGCTAGCCTGAACTTTGAACAAAGAGCATGGCGCCCGCCGGGAAGGCGAGGTCATGCTCTTTTATTTAAATATAAGCATTTATATATTTCACGCTATAAATGATCCTTCTATTTCTCGCTGAAACGGATATCGTCCTTTTATAGGACGACGAAGCCGTTTCCACTTCGCTTGCTGCCGCCGTGTGGTATGATAGAGAGCGGTAATGCTTCATAACGCCTACAAGATCATAGCAAGGAAGTGGAATCATGGATTTATTTTCCTTCGGTGAGGAACCCGCGGGCGGACGTCTGCTTGCAGACCGGATGCGCCCGGAGAATCTCGATGAATATATCGGCCAGGAGCATATTGTGGGACCAGGTAAGCTGCTGCGCCGTGCGATTGAAGCCGACCAGGTGTCTTCCATTCTGCTCTATGGCCCGCCTGGCTGCGGCAAGACGACCTTGGCTCATATTATATCCCATCATACGCAAGGGGAATTTGTACGTCTCAATGCGGTGGAGGCATCGGTAAAGGATGTGCGCGAGGTCATTGAGCGTGCGCAGAGCAATAAATCGCTGTACGGCTCGAAGACGATATTGTTCCTGGACGAGGTACACCGTTTTAACAGTTCCCGCCAGGATGCGCTGCTGCCTGCTGTAGAGAAGGGCACGATAGTTTTTATCGGAGCGACTACGGAGAACCCTTTCCATTATGTAAACGGAGCGCTTTTGAGCCGCTCCACGCTGTTTCAGCTGGAATCACTGACAAGTGAGCATAGCCTGATTGCGATGCACAGAGCGCTGGCTGATGAGAAGCGGGGGCTGGGATTCATGCAGCTGCAGGCGGATGAAGAAGCGCTGCAGCATATTGCGGGCATGGCCAACGGTGACATCCGGCGCGCACTGAACGCACTGGAGCTGGCTGCCATGACAACAGCACCGGAGGCCGACGGCAGCGTTCATATTACGCTTGCGGTAGCGGAGGAATCCATCCGCCGTCCGATTGTCAAAGCCGATGAATCGACGCAGTACGACATTCTGTCGGCTTTTCATAAGAGCATCCGCGGCTCCAGTGATGCCGCTCTGTTCTGGTTCCTCTATGCCGTGGAGAAGCTCGGCATGGACCCGATGACGTTCATCCGGCGACTGATTGCGGCCAGCAGCGAGGATATCGGCTTGGCCAATCCGCAGGCGATGGTACAGGCGGTCAGTGCTCTCGAGGCCTACCGCAATAATGGCTGGCCGGAGGCCAGGCTGAACATCGCTCAGGCGATTCTGTTCGCCGTTGAGAGCCCGAAGTCGAATGCCGTCGTGATGGCGATTTCGAACGCGCTGGATAGTATTGAGGAACTGAAATCCGCCGAGGTGCCGCTCCATCTAAGGGATACACATTATAAAGGCTCATCGGTGCTTGGCCATGAAGGCTACCAGTATCCGCATCATTTTCCCGGCCATTATGTGAAGCAGGAATATTTGCCGAAGGCGATTGCCCGAAAGGTGTTCTATCAGGCTACCGAGCAGGGGAATGAGGCAAAGATCCGCCATAATCAGGGGTTGCGGCGCGGACAGTAGCGTCCATCAAGAAGTGGGAAATATTTGAACAGAACCGTTCTTTTACGAAATGGGCAGCATGGCCTTTCGTAAGAGAATGGTTTTTTTTGTGGAGATTTGATAGAAGTCGAATATACACGCGGAAATATGATCGAAATGGAAAATTTTTTACAAAAAATACTGTTTTCGAGAGATTTTTTACTGTAAATATATAGAATTAAATCCCTGTATATGGTATATGTGTATATGGGATGAGCATATCCTGACATGATCGTGGGAGGTGGGAGATGAATCTGGCGAATGAACATGATTACAGTCTGGACACTGGGGAGGTATTGGTCCGTGATGGAAGGGATCGAGCAGGCATGTAAGATGAGGAAGAAGAAGGGAGCTGGGCTTGGATGAACCTGAAGAAGCGGAAGCAAGGCCTAATCTTATCTTTATGTGTAATGCTATCATGCACGTTGGTCTCAGGAGCAGCATTTCACCCGTCAGTCAGCAAAGCGGAGGGAAGTGGATTCAATTATGCAGAGGCACTGCAGAAATCTATCTATTTCTATGAAGCTCAGCGATCCGGGGATCTGCCGGGTAATAACCGTGTGGAATGGAGAGGTGACTCCGGGCTGCAGGACGGTGCGGATGTCGGTCACGATCTGACGGGAGGCTGGTATGATGCGGGAGACCATGTTAAATTCGGGTTTCCTATGGCGTACACAGCCACGATGCTGGCATGGTCAGTCTATGAGTACAAGGATGGTTATGTGCAATCAGGCCAGCTGGATGAAATTCTTGGTAACATCCGCTGGGCAACAGATTATTTTGTGAAAGCGCATACCGCTCCCAATGAGCTGTGGGGACAGGTCGGTAACGGTACGGCAGATCACAATTGGTGGGGGCCGGCGGAGGTCATGCCTATGGCGCGTCCGTCGTACAAGATTGATGCTGCTCATCCCGGTTCAGATCTGGCGGCAGAAACTGCTGCAGCTTTAGCATCGGCATCAATCATTTTCAGGGACTCGGATGCGGCATATGCGGACAAGCTGCTGCTGCACGCGAAGCAACTGTACAATTTTGCCGATACGTACCGTGGGGTATACTCCGATAGTATCACTGACGCCAAGCAGTATTACAATTCCTGGAGCGGCTATGCCGACGAATTAAGCTGGGGCGGAGTTTGGCTCTATATGGCGACTGGTGAACAGACTTATCTGGACAAAGCCGTAGCCGCCAGCAACTTGTGGGGCACCAATCAATCCGGTCAGTGGGGCTATCAGTGGACCCAGTCCTGGGATGACAAGCATTATGGTGCACAGCTGCTGCTCTCGCGTATCACAGGCGATCCCCGGTTTATTCAATCTACTGAGCGGAATATGCAGTATTGGACAACCGGGGTGAATGGGACAACCGACCGTGTAGCCTATACACCAGGAGGGCTTGCCCATCTGGACCAGTGGGGGGCACTGCGATATGCGGCAAATCAGGCGTTTCTGGCCTTTGTCTATGCCGACTGGGTAACCGATCCGGTTAAGCGGAATACAGCCCGGACGTTTGCCGAACGGCAGATGACCTATATGCTGGGTGATAATCCCCGGAGCAGCAGCTATGTCATCGGCTTCGGCAGTAATGCACCGCAGCATCCGCATCACCGGACTTCACATGGCTCCTGGAGCGACAGCCAGACTACCCCAGTCAACCACCGCCATGTTCTGTATGGTGCACTGGTGGGTGGACCATCCAAGACCGACAGCTATACGGATTCGATCGGCGATTATGTCTCGAATGAAGTTGCAACCGATTACAATTCAGCTTTTACAGGCGCTTTGGCCAAAATGATGCTCTTGCACGGGCAGGGGCAACAGCCGCTTAGCAACTTCCCTCCGGCGGAAACACGGGAGGATGAAATGTTCGCCGAGACTTCGGTGAATGCGAGCGGCAGCAATTTTGTGGAAATCCGGGCGCTGATCAATAACCGTTCCGGATGGCCGGCACGTTCCAGCAGCTCGATGTCATTTAATTACTATGTGGACTTAAGTGAAGCTCAGGCTGCAGGGTATGGACCGGAGGATATCACGGTCAAAGCAGGAGGCTACAACCAGGGCGGGACTGTTTCGCCGCTGCTGCCCTTTGACGAAGCGAATCATATTTATTACACGAAAATTGACTTCACCGGCACCCCGGTTTATCCTGGTGGCCAATCGGTCTACCACAAGGAGATCCAGTTCCGGATTAGTGCTCCGATGAACACGTCTTTCTGGGATAACACAAATGATTTCTCCTTCCGGGGCGTGGCTTCAAGTGCCTCCGCTCCTGTGAAGAATCCGTATATTCCGGTGTTCGACGCAGGTGTTAAGGTCTACGGAGAGCTGCCGTCCGGCGGTAATCCCAGCGAACCCAAGGTTCCGGGCCGTCCAACTGGACTGCAGGCAGCCGCAGGAAATGCCAGTGTTTCGTTGACCTGGAATGCGGTTAGCGGCGCAACACAGTACAGCATCAAACGTGCACTGGTCAGCGGCGGACCTTATACGGTTGTTGGAACAGTAACAGGAACAGCCTACAGTGACAGCGGGCTGGTAAATGGAGTGGATTATTATTATGTTGTAACCGCTTCAAATGCAGTAGGGGAGGGCACAGCATCCTCACAGGCCTCTGCCCGGCCGCGTGAGACTCCGATACCTGCCAAGGGAGATCTGCGGGTGCAATACCGCACGAATGATACGAATCCCGGGGATTCGCAGATCCGCAGCCAGTTCCGGATTGTGAATACGGGAACCCAGGCGGTAGCACTTAGCGGATTGAAGCTCCGTTACTATTACACCGTTGATGGAGACAAGCCGCAGGAATTTCACTGTGACTATGCTGTCCTTGGCAGCGGGAATCTAAGCGGCAGCTTTACGAAGCTGGCTGTTCCTGGCGCGACGGCAGATTCTTATGTGGAGATTTCTTTTACTGCAGGTGCCGGAAATCTTGCTCCAGGTGCGGATACCGGTGAAATCCAGGTGCGCTTCAACAAGACAGATTGGACAGCCTACAATGAGAGCAATGATTATTCCTATGGCGGAACCCAGCAGACCTTCGCAGATTGGGATAAAGTCACGCTTCACCAAGAAGGGAAATTGGTATGGGGATTGGAACCATAAATTGATCCAGAGAGGGAGCATGCCGAAATGATAAAGCTAAGTTCAATCAGGAAACCTATTTCCTTGGCCATGGCTGCAGTCCTGATTCTCACCCTTATGACCGGTACCTTTAATTTCAGACCCGCAACAGCAAAGGCTGCTTCGGTGGAACAGACGCGGTTTCTGCAACTTTACGCCCAACTGAAAAACCCGGCAAACGGCTATTTCTCAGCTGAGGGCGTCCCGTATCATTCGGTAGAGACCTTGCTCAGCGAAGCGCCTAATTATGGGCATATGACTACCTCGGAGGCCTACAGCTACTGGATGTGGCTTGAAGTGTTGTATGGCTATCATACCGGGGACTGGAGCAAGCTGGAAGCTGCCTGGGATAACATGGAGAAATACATCATACCTGTGAATGAAGGCGATGGTGTACAGGAACAACCGACAATGAGCAACTACAACCCGAATAGTCCGGCGACTTACGCCTCCGAGTTCGGGCAGCCGGACCAATATCCAAGCCCGCTGAACGGCAAATACGTCGCGGGTAAAGATCCGCTGGATACCGAACTAAAGTCTACTTATGGCAACAATCAGACCTATCTGATGCACTGGCTTGTAGACGTGGACAACTGGTACGGGTTCGGAAATTTACTGAATCCTTCGCATACAGCCGCTTATGTGAATACTTTTCAGCGGGGCGAGCAGGAATCCGTGTGGGAAGCAGTCCCGCATCCGTCTCAGGATGACAAATCATTCGGCAAAACCAATGAAGGCTTCATGAGCCTATTCACCAAAGAAAGCAATGTTCCTTCGGCGCAGTGGCGGTACACCGATGCGACGGACGCTGACGCGCGTGCTGTACAGGCTATGTACTGGGCTAAAGAGCTTGGCTATAACAATCCGGTTTATTTGAACAAAGCCAAGAAAATGGGCGATTATCTGCGCTACGGCATGTACGACAAGTATTTTCAAAAGATCGGTAGTGCGGCAGACGGTACGCCTGAAGCCGGAACCGGCAAGGATGCCAGCCATTATCTGATGGCCTGGTATACTGCATGGGGCGGCGGCCTGGGTGCAAATGGAAACTGGGCGTGGAGAATTGGCGCCAGCCATACACATCAGGGCTACCAGAACGTAGTTACTGCGTATGCCCTTTCTGATCCGGCCGGGGGCCTGGTCCCCGCTTCGGCAACGGCGGGACAGGATTGGAGTAAATCGTTGACCCGCCAGCTGGAATTCTACAATTGGCTGCAATCATCCGAAGGGGCAATAGCGGGTGGAGCCACTAACAGCTATAAGGGCTCATACAGCGCATATCCAGCCGGTACAAGCACATTTTATGGCATGGCCTATGATGAGGCTCCCGTCTACCATGATCCTCCGTCCAACAATTGGTTCGGAATGCAGGCATGGAGTGTAGAGCGTGTAGCAGAACTGTATTACATTCTGGCTTCCAGCGGAGATACCACTTCGGCTAATTTCCAAATGGCCAAACGCGTCGTAGAGAAATGGATCGACTGGTCCACCGATTATGTTTTTGCCGGCAGCCGCCCGGTGACTGATTCAGAGGGCTTTTATCTGAACAAACAAGGACAACGAATTCTGGGCGGTGCTGACCCGCAAGTGGCTACCGTATCCGCACCCGGTGAGTTCTGGATTCCGGGCAATGTGGAGTGGCAAGGACAGCCGAATACCTGGAACGGCTTCAGTAATTTCAGCGGCAACAGCAATTTGAAGGCCGTCACCAAGAATCCGGGCCAGGATACAGGCGTGCTGGGCAGCTATATTAAAGCGCTTACGTTCTTTGCTGCCGGCAATAAGGCAGAGCATGGCAGCAATACTGCGCTTGGCGTAACGGCTTCACAGCTGGCCAAATCACTACTGGATACAGCATGGAGCTATAATGACGGAGTGGGTATCACTACAGTAGAGAACCGGGCTGATTATTCCCGCTATTTCACCAAAGAAGTGTATTTCCCTGCGGGCTGGACGGGTACTTTTGGACAGGGAAACACCATACCGGGCAGTTCTACCGTAGTCTCCGATCCGGCCAAAGGCGGAAATGGAGTATACGCAAGTTATACGGATGTACTTCCTGCCATCAAAAATGATCCAAAATGGAGTTATCTGCAATCGAAATATAACAGCTCCTACAATCCAGTAACCAAGAAATGGGAGAATGGAGCCCCTGAATTCACCTATCACCGGTTCTGGTCACAGGTGGATATGGCCACCGCCTATGCCGAATATGACCGTCTGATCAACAATGGCAATGTGGAACCCACTATACCCAAAGCCCCATCCAAACCAGCGGCAGTAGCCGGCGACAAAAAGGTTGCACTTAGCTGGAACAAGGTGACAGGCACAGACAGCTATACGGTTAAGCGGTCAACCACGAGCGGCGGACCTTACACTACGCTTAGTGTTGTCACTCAGGCCACCTATAACGATATTAATGTGCTTAATGATACAACCTATTATTATGTAGTGAGCGCCACTAACGAAGTGGGGACCAGCCCGGATTCTCCGGAAGTCTCTGCCAAACCTGTAGCTGTGCCTGTACCGACAGTGGGGGATTTGGTGGTACAGTACCGCACTACGGATACGAATGCCGGCGACTCACAGTTCCGTCCACAACTGCGGATCATCAATAACGGAACTACAGCGGTTGATCTCAGCAAACTCAAGCTTCGTTATTATTACACCATTGACGGGGAAAAGGCCCAGCAGTTCAATGTGGATTATGCCACGGTAGGCAATGGCAATGTGCAGGGCAACTTCGTGAAGCTTGTTCCTGCTGTAGCCGGAGCGGATTATTACGTGGAGATTTCATTCAGTTCGGCAGCCGGCAGCCTGGCACCCGGTGCGAACACCGGGGAGATTCAGCTGCGGATCAACAAAACGGACTGGAGCAATTACAATGAGACAGGAGATTATTCTTACGATCCAACCAAAACGGCCTATACCGAATGGAACCGGGTGCCGCTGTATTTGAATGGTGTATTGGTATGGGGGCTCCAGCCATAATTGGACTGGAATCCCGATAGAAGGATGAAGAGTAAGCACGTATTCAAGTGAAATTATGCAAAAGAACCTTCAACCCACAGTTCTGTGGTTTTGAAGGTTCTTTTGCATACGGCTATATCATCAATGCGGCTGCGGTACCACCTTCTCGGCAGTCTCGATAATCCCACCGCCCAGGCACTTCTCATTAAGGTAGAATACTACAGCCTGTCCTGGTGTAATTGCCTTCTGCGGCACATCGAAAGCTACATGTACCGTACCGTCTTCACGCGCGGTCAGGGTTACACCCTGATCAGGCTGGCGGTAGCGGAACTTCGCGGTACACTTCACCGGGGCGGTGCCGAGTGTGCCTGCTTCGATCCAATTCACACCGGAAGCTATCAGACTTGTCGAGTACAGACTGTGGTGCTTGTCTCCTTGAACTACATATAGAATGTTGCGTTCCAGATCCTTCTCGGCGACGAACCAGGGTTCTCCTGTACCGGAACCTCCGATGCCAAGACCCTGCCGCTGGCCCAGTGTATAGTACATGAGTCCATCATGCCGGCCTTTGACTTCGCCGGTGGCGATATCCACCATGTCACCGGATTGAGCCGGCAGGTACTGGCTGAGGAATTCGCGGAAATTGCGTTCGCCGATGAAGCAGACGCCGGTGCTGTCTTTTTTCTTCGCGGTGTAGAGACCGGCTTCCTCGGCAATCCGGCGCACCTCAGGCTTCGGCAGATGTCCGATCGGGAACATGGCCTTGGAGAGCTGATATTGATTCAGCGCATTCAGGAAATAGGTCTGATCCTTGTTATTGTCCACGCCGCGCAGTAGCTTGAAGACACCGTCTTCTTCAATGACCCGTGCATAGTGGCCTGTGGCAACATAATCCGCACCAAGCTGAAGCGCCTTGTTGAGGAATTCCCCAAACTTGATCTCGCGGTTGCACATGACATCCGGATTGGGTGTCCGCCCAGCCTTATATTCATCGAGGAAATAGGAAAAGACTTTATCAAAGTATTCCTTCTCGAAATTAACGGTATAGTAAGGAATATCAATCTGCTCACATACGCGGCGGACATCCTCGGCGTCGGTCTCGGCTGTGCATACGCCGAATTCGTCGGTGTCGTCCCAGTTCTTCATGAAGATGCCGATGACGTCATAGCCCTGCTGCTTGAGCAGAAGTGCCGTAACGGAGGAATCGACGCCTCCCGACATGCCGACAACGACACGTGTATCCTGATTTGCCTTTGTCATCGAAATCACCATTTTCTATGCAAAAAATACCGGTAGGTTGCAGAACCCGGTTCAATGTGTATTATAACATACCTGTCTACCCCAGATTGTATTAGCCAACTGCAAATTGTAGCAGATCTGACGGAATATTTGACAACTTGTCCACCACTGGCGAACATTCTTGCAAAAAATTACGGTTTCCGCTCCAAATGTGTCCAAGGATATGATAACATAAGCTGAGAGCAAACATCGGAATACGTTGATATGACATTTCTCATGTGATGCAACGATTTGATTAACTAACGCCAGCAACTAAACCGAAAGAGGTGCACCTTTGAAAATATCGACAAAAGGACGCTATGGATTAACCATTATGATGGAGCTTGCCCTGAAATTTGGCGAAGGTCCCACATCCCTTAAGAGCATTGCCGAGAAAAACGGACTATCCGAGCATTACCTGGAGCAGCTGATCGCACCGCTGCGCAACGCGGGACTGGTGAAGAGTATCCGCGGAGCCTACGGCGGATATATTTTGTCCCGTGAATCCGGCACCATCACCGCCGGAGACATCATCCGCGTGCTGGAAGGACCTATTTCACCCGTGGATTTCACTGAAGAGGACGACCCGGCGAAGCGCGACCTCTGGCTGCGCATCCGCGACAGCATCGCTGATGTGCTGGATTCCACAACCTTGTCCGATCTGATCAACTTTAAAGAAGAAAGTCATGCAGACAACTACATGTTTTACATTTAGAGGGTGAATAAAAGGAGCGCTGAACCTTTGAAATTATAGGGTTAAGCGCTCCTTTTATGTCTGAAAATGAGGCAACTTTTAGGGGACCCGCTTGAACCTGTGTATCTTGAATTTGGACAAGGTCCAGTCTTGGTAACGGAGGGGATCGGGCAAAAGATTGACTTCATAGATGCCGAATTAGCGCTAATCCGAAATTTTAAAAAAATACTAAAATTTAAATAATTATCTGAAAAAAGCAAAAAAGTATTTTATATACAATTAAGAGTGACATATGTAAAAATATGTGCTAAGATCTAAAACGAAGAAAGGATTATGGATTATATTGGTATAAAGATATAACTAATTCTATTTATTAAAAAAATTGAATTTTTAAAATTCTTAAAACAACGGAAATGAAACGGTTTATCCGCTTTGAAATTACATAATTCAACGAATATTTACATAAGAAACTTTGGCATCCAGCGCTGATAGTTTGATTTGTCATGCATTTTTTTCATGGAATAAAATTCAATGATCTGAGTTCAACTGCAACGTGTAATATATCATTTCATTCTTTTGATAGGGTGATGAACACGGATGAGCAAAGTTATGTTGGATATGCCGTTAAGTGCGGAAGCCAAAGCTGTTGTTGCAATTGCTTCTTATAGTGGAGTGTCTCCTGAGGTCTCTACTGCCATATGTTTGAAAGATGAGGTGAATGTTGATCAAGAAATATTACGCAAGCTGTTGATCTCGGGATGGGGAGAGAAAATTGCCCCCTATATAACCATTGCTGAGGCTCAAGCTACGGATGAGGAAGCTCTGCGTTTTGCACAGTTTGCTGTACGGTCTGGTGCGGCTTTAATCGCGGTTAGCATAGTCAGAACTAAAAACTATTCTAAAATTTATCTATCGGCTCATCATGCGCTTGCAGATGAATATTCGCTAGAGGTTATTAGCCGTTTGGTCAGACTGGCTTATTCAGGAATGATAGAATCAGCTATTTATGAGATGATCCAGGGCCGTCAACTTTACCACAGTTACGTGGAACGGCAACGTATGCTGGCCAAGGATGGTGCAGATGTACAGGAGACGGAATGTGTTTTGATGTCACCCGTGCGTATCTCGAAAACCGGCCGGCTTGCATGGAGTGAGGAATCCCCCCGCATTTGCCTGAATCATGTTGTGAATACGGAAAAAAACTCGTTGAAGGAAAAGGCAACTTCTGTCCTTCTGTCGTTGCTGCACCGCTCAGGTGAAGTGGCTGAGGGCAATACTGTCTGTATGTCTAAATGCTGGCGTCTGACACACGAATCGGGAGCTATCGGCATGATGACAGGCCTCACGCCTTTGCCGGTAGAAGACTGGACAAGTTCCCGGCCTCTAACCCGATCTAGCCTGGAAGCCCAAGCAAAATTCAGTTCAGGAGCACGCGAGGCATTAAAGTGTTGCCG
The DNA here is from genome assembly GCF_001909095.1 of Paenibacillus sp. P46E. NCBI lineage: Bacteria > Bacillati > Bacillota > Bacilli > Caryophanales > Paenibacillaceae > Paenibacillus > Paenibacillus sp. P46E. The sequence goes on along the minus strand of NZ_LVYZ01000042.1, from coordinate 38,872 downwards.
TGAGTCTGAACTGTTTGTTAATGGCGCATTCCCAAGGGGGATTCCTGCGTCGCTAGTGGTGGGCACAGCATTCCCTGTGGGTGTGGACGTCAGGCAGATTAGTGATTCAGAGTTGTTCCTTGAAATCGAAGGCCGATTCTGTAATAAGGATGCAGCAAGTGAGTTTCTATATGAATGGGCATATATTCTATCCGGTTAGTAGGGGTAGGATATTTGATAATTCTACTACATTATAAGTGAGGGGAAGAAGATGTCTGATAAGGATGATTCAACCAGTCGAACGATTGATGAAGAAATGAAACGAATTGCTGCTGTGGCCTGTGAAGTTATTGGAGTAGAGCACATCAGTCCGCAGGATAACTTTTTTGATCTTGGTGCGGATTCATTTGACGCTATACGTATGCTCTCGCGTTTGGGCGGGGACATGCCCGTTGTATCCATTTTTGAACACCCTACAGTAGAGCAACTAGCACACTATCTTTTAAGTAATATACGCCGTGAAGTCAAAGTTATTTCGCTACAGGAGTCAACCGTTGGAGGTTCGATAGCTGTAATCGGTGTGCCATACGGCGGAGGGGACCCCACGGCCTATCGGGAAATGTTTTTTGAACATCAAAATGTGAGCGTCTTTGGAGTGGATTTCGGTAATTTTGAAATGGATAAAGCATCCGACTTCCAATCATTGGTGAATACCATCATTCAGGAGATTAAGAGAATTGATGCCGATCATTATATTATTTACGGGCACTGTGCAGGAGCAGCAACTGCAGCCTGTATAGCCTCGGCAGCAGCCTCCACCCTCCGTCCGGTCACCTTAGTCGTTGCTGCATCGAAGCCCATAGCTGACCCGGATGCTGCATGGCAAGAAGCAGAGACAACTTCCAATGATGAATGGAGCCAGTACCTAAGATCATTGGGAGCGTTCACAGGATTATCCGACTGGGAGATCAGCGGGATGCTGGGAAGAGGCAGAAGGGATCACAGGATAGCGGTTGAAGCCTATCGAACATTGTCTCAATTCCCAGCGCGTGGAGTACCGGCATTAGTATTGTTAGGCAGTGAAGATCCAGCTACAGCTTATCCTGAGGAAGTGGTCAGTCAATGGAGCAAATATATCGACATGGCTGAGTCAGCAAGTGTGAGCGGCGGCGGCCACTATTTCTTGCGAACGCATGCCAAAGAAGTTGCAGACCTTGTGCTTTCATTCTCTTCCAAGAATAGAAAGGAGTTATACAATGGCCACTTATACTAAACTCATTGGAAACCAGTCGGAACTGCTGCAACGAGGCTTGAAAGACCTGGAAGAGAAAGACCATGAATTGGCTAGTATTCTGGACGAGGAGGTAAGACGTCAGCATCGGACGCTTTCACTTGTTGCCTCCAGTTGCTCGGTGACACCCAGAACCTTGGCTACGGCATCCTCCGTGCTTGCCAACATTACAGCAGAAGGCTTGCCGGGCAAAAGATACCACGCAGGATGTGTGAACGTGGACTTGGTGGAGACTTTGGCTATTCAGCGGGCCTTGAAGTTGTTCAACGCCCAGTATGCAGGCGTCCAGTCGCACTCAGCCTCCAATGCTAATTACCAGGTGCTCTCGGCATTGCTTAAGCCCGGGGATACTATACTGGGAATGGCTCTCGACTACGGGGGACATCTTACGCATGGCAGTGCAGTTACCTTCTCAGGAACTTACTATCGTGCAGTTGGTTACGGGACAACACCCGAAGGGATCATTGATTACGACCAGGTGTATGAGCTGGCCCGCATGCATCGCCCCCGTATCATTATCTGCGGTGCTACAGCGTACTCCCGTGTTGTGGAATTTGCAAGATTCCGGGAGATCGCTGATGAGGTAGGGGCAATTTTGCTGGCGGATATTTCACATATTGCAGGACTCGTAGCGACTAATCGGCACCCGAGCCCTATTAATGCTGCGCATGTAACAACGATGTGTACACACAAACAGCTGGCCGGGCCGCGTGGAGGTCTGATTTTGTCCGGGAGAGATGCGGATCAACAAGTTCCAGGGATGGATACAACGTTTAGACGAGCTTTACAGCAAGCCATATTCCCCTGGATGCAAGGTGCCCCCGCCGTAAATATCGTGGCTGCAAAGGCGGCTGCGTTCAATTATGCAATGTCACCAGAGTTTGATGCGAGCATGGGACGAATCCGAATGGCAGCGGATGCCGTCGCAGCAGCATTTCAGGAAAAAGGCTACGATGTCGTTGGAGGACGCACGGAGAATCACACCGTTCTAATCCGGTTAACTGATTCCATGACCGGCGCAATTGCTGAGGCGGCTTTGGAGCAATGCTCGATTATTGTAAACAAGAATCGCATACCTGGCGAGACCCGATCATCATTCGTCACCAGCGGGTTGCGTATTGGTACAGGTTCTTTGGCTCAACGTCATATTGATCAACAGGGCTGCCATCAGATTGTAGATTTGGTGTGCCGAATTCTGGATAGTGTGCATCCGCTTGGAGATAAGGAGTTCGAATTGGACCCTGTTTTGCAAGAGCACTTTCGTTCAGAGGCAGAAAAGCTCTGCGGTATCTATCCGCTGGCAGATTATACATGGTGAAAGCCGCTTTCTACTTCATTGGAGGTCTAAGATATGAACACCGCAGATAAGCCCAACCCAGCTCAACCTCACTCCCTGAGCGCGAATGACATGAATGATAAATTATCCGGGGACCCGATCTCAAACGTGCTTCTGGCCAGATGGATCATGCGGACTCATTTTGAACAGTTTGCCGGGTCAAGTGTAGCGGACATCGCGAGAGCATATATCGGAGTGTACTCGAATAGACCTACTAGCTGGCAAGCAGTCTTAGCACGGAATCACAATATGGATAAAAGTGAAGCCCTCAGGGCGGAAGATGACCCGGAACTGGTAAGAATACCAGGCATGCGAAGATCGAAGTTCTTAATCCCTAAATCTATGGCGAACATGGTGTTTGGTGCGACGTGTCTGCCTCTTCTGGATCATGAGTGGCGGCTGCGTGAAGCGGAACTCACGCTGGAAGATTATCTGCGGATAAGACCGGAGCTGATTCGATTCGCCAGCGGTTCTCCTGTTCGTTTGGAAGAGATCAAAAGTTTTTTGGGGCTGAGCGGTTCTCAAGCACGCGCTTGTACGACTGTAGCAACCTACAATGGAGTGTTGGTCCGAGCACCTTCACCCAACCCATGGTCTAACCGGTGGTTGTATGCTGCTGCGCCCAGTGAGCTGATGCATAGCCATGATGCTTTGGTTGACCATGAACAATTACAGTGGGAACTTGCTTGTCATTATATTGAGCAATATGGACCGGTATCTGTCGAAGACCTTGCATGGTGGATGGGGATTTCCAAGAAACTGGCTCGACTATTCCTGGAGAAGGCCGGAGCAGGTGAGATCGAATCCGGGCTATGGCTCGGTCCCCTTCAAAAGAAAACATTTGAGTCTTGGGCCACTAATGTTAGTGAGTCATCTGATGAAAGGGTTCGGTTTTTGCCGAATTGGGACCCGCTGCTAATGGGATACTCACCAGGGTCCAGGCATCGCTCGTGTCTCGGCCTTGATCAGATCGGCGCTTACGATCATGCCGGAAATGGCCTGCCTGTCGTGTTAATCGGTAGTAAAGCGGTCACTACTTGGCGTGTAACGGCAAAGGGTTCTCAGCGATTACTCTCCATACATCTCCCCGATGATATTTTGCAGAAGGATCAACAAATTATTCAAGAAGCAGCCGTGATGTGGGCAGAGCGAATTGGTGCCATATATATACCTTGAAGAAGTTTTATATCTCATGGTTATAGGGGGAGCAATCAAATGTTAGAAGCATCAAGTTCAAATGAAAAACAGGCCGCAAATGCACTAATGAAGATCGAACAGCTAAGCTTAGTCTCGCCTGTCTGGAATGCTTTTATTAGCCGGACCTCCCGACAATTGACGCCAGCCGGCAGATTGGAAGATAAGATCATCCTGCCCCAGAGTATGTCTGTATCCTTGAACGGCATTATTGGGGTTGCTGCTATGTTAGGCGGCCTTGTCAGCTCCGAAGGACGAGTGATGATAGGCATACATGACCAGGGATCATCAACTTGTCTGGAGATCGATGCGACAAAACTCCAGGATACCGGAAATATACAAGAATTCATCACTAAACTTCGTCTAACAGAGGAATTGGATAGAGAAAAGGTAACTTATCCGGTGGACATAGAGGTTACGGACGGAACAAGTCTGCCTCCGGCAGATTCACTGGTGTGGCTGGTTGTTCAGGATGACCAATGTGTACTGTCTGTACGGGAAGATTGCATGGATTACCCCATGTATGAACATCTCAGAAAAGTGGTGGATTTTGCGTGTGCCAAAGCCGTAAATTTTTACGCTGCTGCTGCGGTGGACACTCTCCCTGCCAAAAGTACCTTTGAAAAAAACAGACGATATACTTCTCTGGCAGAATACGTATTCAAATACAAAGAAATGAATCCGTCAGGCCTGGCAATTGTAGATGATATCAATGATGAGCATATCACTTATGCTGAGCTATGGGAGGCTTCGGGGGGAGTAGTACGTCAGCTATGCGAGCATATCTCCATTTCCCAATCCCAATTGAGAATCGCGCTCTTTATGGAACGGGGATGGAGATATCTTACATCAATAGTTGCGGTTCAGCGTTTGGGCGGCACCTGCATATTGATGGATACAGCGAATCCGGATGATCGAATAAGAGGTTTTTTAAGCGAGACTCGTCCTGACGCAATACTTGTTGATGCTAATACTGATAAAAGGGCACGTGGTGTATTCAATGTACCTCTGCTGGATTTTGACGAAGCTGCCTATCCTTCACCGGCTGTTCAGGAGGAACAATGGGATGGGGGCGAGAATCACAACGGAACCTGCTTCATTGCAGGTACTTCAGGCACTACAGGGCGACCGAAGGCAGTCTGTTTATCCTATAGCGGCATGTCTTGCACGATTGAAGCTATTGTTGATTCCGCCAGGTTAGATCAGTATTCACGGGGAACATGGCTGTCCTCCCCCGGATACGGAATGATCGAGGTTGACCCTCTGCCGGTGCTGTGTGCTGGAGGTACAGTATGTATTCCGTCACACGAAGTCATGCAGGATATAGGGCTTTTAACAAAATGGTTCGATAAAAAAAGCGTTACACACACCCTGGTGATGACATCTGTTGCAGAAGCCATTTGGGCTTATGGGGCTCAGACCAGCCTGAGAACAATGTTAATTGCTGGTGAGCGGTGCAAACAATGGCCCCCTGCCGAGCTCAATTACCAAGTGCTTAACATTTATGGCTCTGCAGAAGCTGCGGTTGTCTCGATAGAGGATTTGTCGGGAGTACGCCGTACTATTCTGCCCACAGTGGGACGAGCAATTCCCGGGGCCAATATGTACATTGTCGATTCAAAAGGTAAGGAATTACCCGCGCTTTGTGTGGGAGAACTGGTCATTACTGGCGAGACCTTGTCACTCGGCTACATAGATGACTTGGAGACGCAAAAATCTTTTCGTCCAAATACACTCGACACCTTTTCCACCCTCCAATATAGCTCTGGCGATAGAGCGCGTGCCCATTTGGACGGAGCTGTCGAAATATTCGGGAGAACCGATTCGCTTGTGAAGATCCGGGGACATCGTGTTGACTTAGCCGAGATAGAGATTGCAGCTCTTGAAGTACCGGGTGTGGCAAAAGCTGCGGCCAAAGCATTTACCCATGATGAGGGAACAATGCTGGCACTTTTTATTGAGCAGGCTCCTTATACGGATGATGTGACTTACATGGTGCGTAACCATCTGAGTGAAAAGCTGCCATCTGCAGCCCTACCGAATCAGATCAGCTTGATGATTCTACCGCTAGGACGAAATGGCAAGGTTGATTATGATCTGCTCCGATCCGATTCCTTGGAGCAAGATTCGCTGGGACATGTGTTTGCTCCGACAACAGAAGTTGACATTTTTTTACGTGATTGCTGGTTGACGTGGAGCGGTTGTAAGGAAGTGACTCTGGAGTCTAATTTCCTGCACTCTGGCGGGGACTCTTTGCGGGCCATGCGCATGATGAGTGAATTAAGCTGCAAGTATGGAATTCACATTCAGATGAGTTCCTTTCTTGAGAAACCGGTATTTTCACACCTTGTATATCTGGCTAATTCTTCCCGTAACAATGATTTACCGCCATTTGAGCATCTTTCCGCCAGTCATCAACTGGAGTCTTTTGAACTCAACGAGAGTCAACAGGCTCTATGGATCGGCCGCGGCCCTGAATTTAATTACGGTGGTGTAGGTTGTCAGGGATACTTCGAGTGGGAAGTAGAGCACCTGGACTTTGACCGCTTCATCCAGGCCGTCGGGTTACTAGTGGATCGGCATCCGATGCTCAGGATGACAATTGATGAAGATGGCCTTCAGCGTATTGGAGCCGTTGATGGAAGAAAGGCCGTAGAATACCAGGATTTAAGAAGTCTCTCACCGGATGAGATGAACAAGGAAATTAACCGGGTTCGTGATGATATGGCAAATGATGAGATTGGCACGACCCAATGGCCTTTATTCCATTTTAGAGTAAGCCAGATCAGCGACTCCAAGAGCCGGGTGCATCTGTCCATTGATATGCTAGTGGCTGACGCGTGGTCTATCTTTCAAATCATTATTCCGGATTTGATTGACCTGTACGCGGAAGAGCAGCCTGATCTGCCTAGTCTTAACACCACTTTTCAGGAGTATGTTCATTACCGCAATACGGTAAGGCAAAGCGAAGTCTATCGTACCCACCGTGAATACTGGTTGGAGAAGATCAAGGCGCTGCCCCCTGCTCCCAAACTGCCGCAGCTAGACCCGGGGCAGTCCAACCAGATGGTGAAATTCGACAGACATGAGGGGATACTTGATCAGGCGTCGTGGAGTCGGCTCAAAGCTCAAGCTCAGGAAAGAAAAATATCTTCTTCCGGAGTGGTGGCTCTAGTTCTGTGTGAAGTTTTGCGCTCATGGAGCGAAGAGAACAAATTTACACTGAACTTTCCGGTATCAGACCGTATGGCGGTTAGTGATGACATTGATTTAGTAGTTGGCGATTTTACCAATACCTTACTGGTCCCTTACGAAACGGATGCTGCGGATACCCTTGCTGCTCGGGGTCGCCGACTACAAGACGCAATCTGGGAAGCGCTGGACCACCGGCTTTTTACAGGGGTCGAGGTTTTGCGCGAGCTGTCCCGGCTTCGCAAAGTTGGACGTGAGCCTCTGATGCCAGTAGTGCTGACAAGCCTTCTTGGACATCCAGGCCGGCACGATGCGTCCCGGTTTGGCAGAGAAGTGTTTGGGGTTTCACAGACACCACAGGTGACTCTTGATGTTCAAATTCGTGAATCTGAAGGCTCTTTATTTTACAAGTGGGATTACCTGACAGGGGTTATACGCCCTGATGTTATTAAGGCAATGTTTGATTCCTTCTGCAAGCTGCTGCAGCAATTGGCGGATAATTCTGAAATCTGGGAGCGGACCTGGCTTGAGCTTAGACCAACGGGGCAGATTGCTGTTAGACAGCAGGTGAACTCCACAGAGCAGCAGATTCCTGAAGTTCACTTGCGTGAGCTGTTACTCGAACGCATCATAGATCGCCCCAATCTCCCGGCCATTATTGATAGCAAAGGAACGTATACGTGGAGTGAAATCGGGAGAGCAGCAGCGCATGTCAAAATGCTGATTCAACAGGTATGCGGTTCCAGTGAACGGTTCGTGGGGATTATGCTGCCGAAAGGGGGTTCGCAGTATGCTGCAGTGTATGGCTGCCTGCTGGCTGGCAAAGGTTATATTCCCTTAGATATGGATTTGCCGTCTGAACGTGTAGGGAAAATACTTGCACAAGCAAACGTGAAAGCTGTAATTACTTCACCCGGCACAGCATTGCCTGTGGATGTGATCAGAGTTGAACACAGCACGGGTAGACTGGGCGACTGGATACAGCAGAGCAGAGAGCTCACTTATGAAGCTGTCCCTGAAAATTATTCGCCTTATATCATTTTCACCTCCGGCTCAACCGGCGAACCGAAAGGGGTTGAGATTCCGGAGATTGCAGTAGTCAATCATATTTTCGATGTTGCTGAACGCTTCAATCTGGACGAGTCTACTCGTCATCTCGCTACAGCAGCACTGCATTTTGATATGTCGGTTTTTGATATATTCGGACCTTTGGTTCATGGTGGTTCTGCCGTAATCCCAGAACATGCTGCTGGACCGGACCCGGAATCCTGGCTGAGATTACACCGGCAACATGAAGTCACCTTTTGGGCATGCGTTCCTGCTGTAATGGATCTTGTATGTTGCGTGGGCGAGTCGACCAATACAACTCAGCCTATTCCGTCTGTAGCGAACATTGTGATGGCTGGAGACTGGATACCACTTTCGCTAATCCCTCGGGCACAGACCGTTTTTCCTGCAGCGCGAATGTTCTCATGTGGCGGTCCTACAGAAACTACGAATTGGTCTATCATTCATGAAATAGACTCCAAGGAGGGGAGCATCTGCCGTTCCGTAATATATGGAGTGCCTATGCGGAATTCCAAGTATCTTATTATTTCAGAGGATTGGATCGAGCGCCCGGACTGGGTGCCTGGCGAGATGCTGGTAGAAAGCGACATTTCGTTAGCACGGGGGTACGTAGGACAGGAGGAACTGACGAAGCTTGCATTTGTTAACCACCCGCGAACCGGCCGCCGGATGTACCGTACCGGAGACTTGGGACGTTATCTTCCTAATGGAGAAATTGAAATACTTGGACGGGTTGACAATCAAATCAAAATAAATGGACTCAGGATTGAGCTCGGCGAGATTGAAAAAGCAACCGAGGACTGTGAAGGCGTGATGCGGGCCTGTGCTGTTGCATTGCCGGGTAATGATGGGAGATTGAAGCATATTGCATTAGCGTATGTAGGCGGGCCCAGACCTGAGTTGATCAGCCAGTCGCTCAGTAGTCGTCTGCCAGTATATATGGTACCGAAATTGATCAAGAATGTTCCTCAACTGCCATTATCCAAAAATGGAAAGGTCGATGTGAAATTGCTACGAGACATCCTATCCAAGACTGAAGTAGCAGGGTCACCTGTTATGAATCAACGCAACCTCCTACGTGTGATTGTACATGCAATTTCGGTTCAACTAGCCCAAGAAGTCGTCTTGCCAGAAGATAACTTCCTTGACCTGGGCGGAGATTCAATGGCTGCAATGAAACTCAAAATCGAATTAGAAGCTAAATTATCAACGAAAGTTCCACTGGAAAGCATTCTGCTGACTGATACGATCCGTGACTTGGCCAACGATCTGGCAGAAAGGATGGAACCATGATCAGAGAATTGTTAAATCAGGAGTGGCTCATAAGCATCGCAGAGCATCTGAACGGACAAACCGAATGGGGAGTTATGCGTCAGGTTCAAGATTTACGAACCCAAGAAATATTGAAATACGTCGAGTCACAATCCCCGTTTTATGGTGAGCATCTTCGTAACAGGACTGGGGGAGATAGCGAGTTTGCGCTCTTACATGGCTTGCCGTACACGACCAAGAGTGATCTTCGTGCTGTTGGCACAGCCGTGTGCAGTCTTCCCTTTAACCGGATTGCGACTTACTACGAAACGACGGGGACTACCGGGAAATCAACGCCATGTCCCCGGGCGTCCATTGACGTCGAAACGAGCGGTGCGTATGTCCAGCAGGCGGTACAAAAGGTATATCAATCAACCTTTGGTACGATGCAGGCGCTTACTGCCATCATGGGGCCATCCGAGCTGTATGCCTTTGGAGATACCTATGGAGAGATATGCAGGAATCTCGGCATTCCCTTTGTGCGATTATGGCCGGAAAGTCCACGGGTTGGACTTGAAAAAGCTGCCCATTTAATTGCTGAGCTTGGAGTATCTTCATTAATTTGTTCACCTGCTGTTGCCCTTGCCCTTGCTCGTTTTTATAAGAGTATTGGCGTTGAGCCTTCAGGTACACCGGTGAAGCAGATCCTGGTGCTTGGTGAATTGTGTACACCAGAGATGCTTTCAAACATTTCACTAATATGGGGTGCGCATTGTACCCACGGATTGTATGGATCACAAGAAACACATGCTGTAGCCACGGGATGTACTCATGGGAATCTGCATCTTTCTGAGACGAATTATCTTGTGGAGATACTTCCCCAAGAAGGGATGGACAGCAGCGTCGGTGAGCTGTGTCTGACAATGCTTGTACCAGGGGCTAAGCCGTTAATCCGGTTTCGTACTGGAGACTTGGCATCCCTCTACCCGGCCAGTGTATGTGGCTGTGGCAGCCATTCCCGTTGCTTACGCATATTCGGAAGGGCTGATGATGTGATGACAATAGGCGGCCGTAAGGTATTCCCGGCAACTATCGAATCCGCTGTCTTGGGAGTTGCCGATTGTGTCTGGGGGTATCAAGTGGATGTCAGACTGGGAAAGGATGGTACTGACGAAATAGAGGTTACATTGGCCGCAGAGATGGGGAACAGATCCATATCGCAGGCTCGTGAGCTGTTGGCTGCCCAATTCAATGTTCCTGTCCAAGTATCATTGCAGAACCAGCTGGACCCACGCACGGAAACAGGTGCTTATATTTCTTGGAAATATGCACGGATTCGTGATTGGAGGTCATCCCATGATCAATGAAGCTGAAGTAAGCTCATTGAGCGTTGATCGGTATGCCGTACTTGAGGCTAAGCCTGTAGCAAAGGTTCGCCGGGCAGTACTGGACTTGCGTCCTCAGCCGGCTTTATTCGAGACCGGGGCCGGATTTCAACCTGTTGATGGGAATAAGACTACCTTCATGGTCGATTTGTTGTTTGAGCTGAAACTGCTGGATGATACCTGGCATGCATGCGGGGCGGGGCCGCTATCTATGAAAACCGACCGGTGCCTTGACATCGTAAGCAACTCCGGTAAGCCATTGTGGGACCGCCTTCGGCAGGTCTCGGAGCTCCTAGCATTACCGGAGGATTATCCCATTGTATTAATCTTGGCATACAGCGCCGCCCGCTTTGTTGAACACCTGCCAGGCATCAAGATAGATAGCAGCGAACCGGAAGTAGTCATGCGCGTCTATAGATATGTGGTTGAATACAATGGGGTAGATGAAGGGGCTAACCTCCGTGTATTAAGCACCCCGCATGATCAGTCGGCGGATGCTGCATTTCTAATTGATACACTTACGAATCCGGGAGATGCTCCCTCTTCTCATGAGGCATGGGGGTCAGGAGTCGTACAGGATGTGACCAACCCAAACGCATTCTACGCATCAGTAAACCGGGCAAAGGATTATATTCGTGCCGGTGATATTTATCAGGTGCAATTGTGCAGGCAAGCAGTAACAAGTGCGTCGATACCACCGGTAGATTTATATGAACGACTTGCTTCAATTAACCCGGCTCCCTACATGTATTACTTGGATCTTGGCGACCTGCATGTTATGTCCTCCAGCCCTGAGCTCATGATACGTACCCGGGAGGGTACGGCCCAGGTTCGTCCAATTGCAGGAACAATGACGCAGGATGATCAAAGAGGCAGCCAGTTAAATCATATTCCCAAGGAAGCCGCAGAGCATTTAATGCTTGTCGATTTGGCTCGTAATGATCTGGCGCGCTGCTCTGTTCCGGGAGGCTTGCATGTCAGCTCGTTTATGCAGTCAGACGCATATGGTCCGCTCTTCCATTTGGTCTCGACGGTTGAGACTCCGATCCGAAAAGATTGCGATATATGGAACCTGATTGCCGCGAATTTCCCGGCGGGGACAATGACTGGGGCCCCTAAGGTTCGTGCGATGGAGATTATAGGAGAACTTGAAGACACACCTCGGGGGTTGTACACCGGATGCGCCGGGTATATTCATGGGTCGGGCGATGGTGTACTGAGCCTGACGATCAGAACGATCACCGGCAATTCGGGGAATTATAAATTACGAGCAGCTGCGGGCATAGTAGCTGATTCCCAGGCCTCAGCAGAATGGGACGAAGCGGGTGCCAAGATACAGTCTTTTGCTCGAGCGTTTGGAGGCGGCGTATGAGAGTTCTATTAGTAGATGCCTTTGATAGTTTTGTTTTCGTTATTGCTGAATATTATGCCAAGGTTGGTGCACAAACAAGGGTTGTGCGAGTCAATGAGGATCCTATCAGCCATTATCGTGAGTGGCAACCCCATCTGCTGGTATTGGGTCCTGGTCCCGGAACGCCGGAAGAACATGGATATCTGGATATCATTCGTGCTGTAGACAAAAATCAAGCGATATTTGGCGTATGTCTGGGCCATCAAGCGATTGGCCAGGTTTTCGGATGGAATCTCGTACTGGCTCCTACCATTGAGCACGGCAAAGAGGCTCAGCTACAACATGACGGGGAAGGTGTATTTCTTGATGTCCCATCACCTACGACTGTAATTCGCTATCATTCACTAGCCATTACACATCCAGGTATAGACAATGAACTGGTTGCCACTGCCACCGCTCATGCAGATGGTGTAGTTATGGGTGTACGTCATCGTTACCGGCCCATCGAAGGTGTACAGTTTCACCCGGAGAGCGTTGGAACGATGTACGGTATCAGGATGATCCAAAATTCATTGAAGTTAGTACATCAGGAACTGCGGACAATGGAAAGTGTCCACCCTATGATGTAACCAAGAAATGTCCAAATTATTGAATATCAGGAACCAGACTCAGAATGGAGTGCAATGAAATGACGGAAGAATCACACAATCAAATTAACTTTGAAAGACGATGGAAAGCGCTGGCGGTAATTTCAATTGTTCAGTTTATTTTGTTACTTGATGCTACTGTGGTAAATGTGGCTTTGCCTCATATCAAGCAAGATCTAGGATTTACTGCCAGCTCCTTAACATGGGTAGTAAACGCGTACCTTGTAGCTGCAGGCTCTTTACTGCTTCTTGGTGGACGCATTGGGGATGCTTTCGGGCTGCGGCGTGTACTGCAGACAGGAATTGCTGTTTTCGGCGCCTTCTCCTTATTGGCTACTTTTTCTCCAAGCGCAGCCTTGCTTATTGTTGGACGTGCTGGCCAAGGAGTGGGTGAGGCCCTTGCCGGGGCAACAGCTCTGGGCATGGTTTCTCTATTGTTCCCCTCCGGTCCTGAACGCAATAAAGCATTCTCGATCTGGGCCGCGCTGGGTGGATTGGGCTCGATAGTAGGCGTTTTGCTCTCCGGGATGATTACCGAGTATCTTTCATGGCGCTGGATCTTTGGAATCAATATTCCTATTACCCTGATTCTTTCTGTGGCTATTGTCATTTTTGTCCCTAAGATTTCAAAGCAGAAGTCTGCGCGGTTGGATATTAGTAATGCACTGATATTAGCCTTTTCAGTTTCAATGATCGTCCTGGGCATCATCGGTTCAGGAATTGAGCAGACCTATTGGCTCCGCCTCGCTTTAACTCTGTTAGGTCTGATTGGAGTTATATGGGTTGTACTGCGTTGTAAGCGGATGGAGAATGGCATTATTCCTGCCCGCCTGATTACCCGTTCTCCGCGAATTACGGGGTATGTCATTGTCGGGATGTTAGCCGCCTCATCTGGCGCTTTATTCTACCTTGGTGTTCTTATATTACAGGATTCTCTGGGTATGACCCCTATGCAGGCAGGGCTGGCTTGGCTACCCTTCTGTCTTGGCTTCTTTCCGGGCCTGTTCCTTTTCCAGTATGTCACCAAGCGATGGAACCTCCAAACGGCTGCTATGGTGGGTCTGATTATATCGGCAGCGGGTTTTATCCTGTTTGCCACCGGGATATCCGGTCTGGATTACTGGACAAGGGTATTGCCCGCTATGCTGGTCACCTCGGTGGGGTTTGGATGCGTTTCCCCAGTTGCTCAATCGCTCTCTACTTTGGACCTCTCAGAGGCGGATGTAGGAGCTGGTTCAGGCATAACGTCGACGATACAGCAATTGTTCCAAGTAGGCGGAGTTACACTCTTTGTTGCCGTAGCGGTAGCTTCAGCGGACGGAGTCGGCGTATCCACAACGATTCAGCCTTTAGGGTTTACTATCGCTTTCTCCCTAATTGCTGTTGTACTGATTAGCGGAGTAATTCTTATTTGGTCCAAGGGCACTGTTTTGGCATCGAATTCCGATCACCAGAAGAATGATGCCAAACCAGCGAATTCACAATAATCCTAGATTCATTGATTTTCGTATTCCTTGTTGATCTGAAGTTATGAAATAAGGAGGCGACTCCAATGCCGCAGAACTATCTATTGCCATCTGTAGATGGACCAATCATAAGTATACCCAGCACAGTAATGTTGCGAGAAAAATGGACGGGGGCCATGCTGGATGCAACGGGCCGTGCCTATTCGGGGGCCCTCCGTCTTGATTTCTCTCCTGATTGTGTGCAAGAGGAAGCGTGGGATGCTGTGGCTGATACATTGGCGCGTTACCCCATCCTTGCTGCCTGCTTCAAGTATGATAATGACACAGTTGTAGGCCACGCTCCTACAGAGTCAAAATTGCGTTTGGCGCTTAGGGAGCACTTGGAGACAGGGCATCAGGGTGTTACGAATGAATCGTTTCTTGCATATCGAGCGAGACATGCCAGCGACCCGGGTCTCCGTCTGGCATCCGTCAGGGATGATTCTGGATTGCACATATGGATCGGTTTTTGGATCTTTACTTGTGACGGAGCATCAATTGACTTGATAGTCGATGAGATTACGAAGCGGTATACTGGCGTTCCTGTAACCCACCATCCCCTTGAATGGACAGAATACGCCAGCCTGGAGAATTCCTATGCTAAGGAAAGAACAGAATTAAGTCGTGATATGACAGATGTATATCTTGCTGAAGGCCCCTATGGCATGGATAACATCCGCACGACCCCGCGAGGTTCTACTGGACGGATGCAAAGTGTCCCTTTTCATACTAATATACTCCGTCAGACGGTCCTGGCTTCTTCAAAAGCATACCGTGTCACACCATTCACCTTATTGTTCGCTGCCTATCAGCAAGCAATCAGTGCTGTAAGTGGGACAAGCAGGGTTATAACGGGTGTCCCCTTGGTGAACCGGCGGCGTCCGGAGGACTACACTGTAGTCGGTCCTATTTCCAATACAGTGCCGATTCCAACCCAATATGATCTGAAAGGTTCAATAAAAGAAACAGTTAAATCCATACAGCTTAGCGTTATCAAAGCAACGGAACGCCAGCACATAGAGCCAGCAGCGCTGTATCCCAAAGGAATTACACCTCGGACTGCGGCGTATGAACTACCGTATCCCCAGTTGTTCAATGCATGGAATTCTCAACGTGTCCATTCCAGAATTTCATTGGGTCAGACAGAATGGATGACGGTAAATCTCCTGCCAAACAGTACATGCAGAGTGGGTTTTGAAATGACTCTTGATGAGCAGTCAGAGTCTATTTCCGGCCGCATGGATATGGATCTGGACGCATATGAAGGCAGAGCCACCCAGGTAGCCGGACATATGGTTGAAGAATTAAATAAGTTCATCTTAAACGCATAATCCATGTAACGAGGGAGCAATAAGAATATTTTCTCGCCAAAGGAGAGGGAAAATGAAAGGACGAGTAGCAATTGTAACTGGTGCAGCAAACGGTATTGGAAGAGAGGTAGCTTCTCGGCTGAGGGAAAGTGGTTGCGAAGTTGCACTGTTGGACAAAAAAATAGGTGAGCTGAGAACACAGGATAGCTCTTTACGATGGGAGGTGGATGTTACAAATGCCTCTGAAGTTGAACAGACATTCCAAGATGTTATTCATAAGCTCGGCCGGATCGACATTCTGGTTAATACAGTGGGCGGTACTATGCATTCCAAATCAGTAGAATCTATCGAAGTCAGCGATTGGAATGCAACATTTGAGCTGAACCTTCAACATGTATTTAACTGCACGCGTGCTGCTGTCCCAAGTATGAAAGAACAGGGATGGGGGAGGATTGTCAACGTATCTGCTGTAGCAGGCCGGACATTCACCTTTTTTGGAGGGGCGGATTTTACAGCAGCCAAAGCTGCCCTTATTGGTTTTACCAGACAATGCGCCTTTGAGTTGGCTCCATTTGGAATTACAATGAACGTTGTAGCCCCTGGATTGACCTTGACTGAACGGGTTGAAGCCATGTGGGCAGCCTACGATGAAGAGAAGAGGAAGTCTATTTTGGAGCGCATTCCGATCGGTCGTCCCTCGACTATGGAAGAGCAGGCTGCTACAATTTGCTTTTTGTGTAGTGAGCAGGCATCTTATATTTGTGGCGCAACAATAGACGTTAACGGTGCAATGTTCATAGGATAATTTTTGTCTGAAAAGTGGAATGTCCCATAGGTTACCGATGGGACACTCCACATTTTTTATATACGAATTTTGGAAGGGAACAAGGTTCAATTCTCAAAAGTAAACGATTCTTAACAGATAATCTATGGTTACATAACCACATCATTCCTTTGCCGCAGTTAATTCCCCTCGCAAGCGCCAGGTTTGATATATACCCTTAGGGGGTATGATATTGAAGAACCCAACAAACCACATTAAGGAGTGCTGCAGCTATGAAAAAGATATTTGTATTACTAAGCCTGGTTATGGCCGTTACTCTGAGCGCTTGCGGGAACGGAAAGGATCTTACGAAAACAGACAGCATCATGAACGGCAATCAAGTGGCGCACAATACGGAGGCGGAGCATAAGGGCTCTGGTAAAGTTCCAGAATCACTTAAGAAGGCTGAGAAACCAGTTTATCCGGTGGGCAGCAAGGTTGTTGTAAAGGCAGATCACATGCCCGGAATGAAGGGGGCTACAGCGACCGTATCGGGCGCTTATGACACAACAGCATATGCGGTATCTTATACCCCGACAACTGGTGGTGCGAGAGTTACCAACCATAAATGGATCATCCAAGAAGAGATTAAGGATGCAAAGGAGAGCACGTATCCGCAAGGCGCTGCTATTACAATCACAGCAGATCACATGCCTGGAATGAAGGGGGCAGACGCCGTTGTGGATTCAGCCGTGCAAACGACAGTGTATATGATCGATTACACCCCCACAACCGGCGGGGATAAGGTGACTAATCATAAATGGGTTGTAGAAAGTGAGCTGTCGGCAAAATAGTCAATGTGAACTAACAGAAGCCCAGTCTCTCTTTGGATGAGCTTCTGTTTGCTGTTGCGGACACAAGGATAGGTTCGCCTTCACTATAAGCAGAGCTTCACTTCATCAACCAATGCCTTATAGTCATTGCGCACATTGCCTACCGCGGGTGACACCGGATATGCCCGCATTTCTTCCGCAGCATAGGGCTGCAGCAACTTCATCAGGCTCGGAACCTCATGATTATTACGGTCAAGCCACTCCGATTCCGCTTCACGGCTGAGAATCACCGGCATGCGGTCATGAATATCTGCCATCAGGCGGTTGGGCACAGTGGTAATAATGGTGCAGGTGCCAAGTCGGTTGCCGCTGGTATCCATCCAGATATCGTACAGACCCGCCATAGAAAAAAGCTCACCGCTCTTCATCACGATCCGCATCGGCTGCTTGTTACCGGCTTGCCGCTTCCATTCGTAGAAGCCGTCTGCCGGAATGATGCATCGGCGCGAGCTGATCAGGTTCCTGAAGGAGGGTTTGTCCTGTAGCGATTCCTGGCGGGCATTAATCATTTTGCTGCTTTGCTTGTCATCTTTTGACCAGGAGGGCACCAGCCCCCAGCGCAGCTGTCCGAGCCTGTTCTGCTTACCGTCATGAATGACCGCCGGGAGATTCTGCATGGGGGCTGCATTGTATTTCGGTGCATAATGGACCATAGTGGTTTCCTCGATAAAATAATGGAGCATCAATTCTTCCATGCTTACCATAATGGTATATCTTCCGCACATCTTGCAGTGGCCTCCCCGGATTTATGAAGTTATGGCAGGGGCTTGTTTACAGTGTTGAAGCCCTCATGCTATGCTCTTTGTATTTCTCAGCATCCATTATATAAGAAGATGCGGATGATAGCGAAGGAGTGCATCCTATGATTATCGTAAGCTCCTGCCTGGCAGGCATGAAAGTAAGATACAATGGTACGGCTTGCCTGGATGAGACCATTCAGAAGCTGCTGGACAACAATCAGGCGGTTGCCGTCTGCCCTGAGCTTCTTGGCGGGTTCTCCACTCCGAGGGAACCGGCGGAGATTGTTGGGGGAGACGGGGATGCGGTGCTTGACGGAATGGCTATGGTCATAGACCGGCTCGGAAACGATGTCACCGGAATGTATATTCAAGGCGCCTATGAGGCACTTGAGCAAGCACGTAAGGTTGAAGCCACAATCGTAGTTCTTAAGGAGAACAGCCCTTCCTGCGGCAGCTCCATGATTTACAACGGTACTTTCACCGGCCTGAAGATTCCCGGCCAGGGTGTGACCTCTGCGCTGCTTAGACGCAGTGGCCTTGAGGTCATTTCCGAGGAACAGCTTGCTTCCAGATTGAAGGAATTGGACTCTCCGGAGGAATAAGCTGCTGTGGGAGTTGCACCAAAAGACGGTTGCTGAAGCTTCGAACCTTTTGCAACGGCCTTTTTTGGAAGTGTCCTATTCAACTGGAGAAAATTATTCATGGTTCTTCCCCTCCTAAAATGTTACAATATTGTGTTTATTGACAGGTGGTAAAAGGCCAGGTTCAGCAGTATAATCGAGTAGTCCTGTATGAAAATCCTGAATAACCAGAAGCGGAGAACATCGTTATGAAACCGATCTATCTAGACCACGCTGCGTCAACCCCGGTTCATCCGGAGGTGGCCAAGGTCATGTATAATATGCTGCTTGAGCAATATGGCAATGCGTCCAGCGTGCACACGTACGGACGTTCCGCCAAAAAGATTATCAATGGCGCGCGCGATACCATCGCGGGCTTTTTGGGTTGTGCGCCAGATGAATGGGTCTTCACCAGCGGCGGCACGGAGAGTGATAATCTTGCCTTGTTCGGAGCGGCTGCGGCCGCTGCCCATAAAGGGAAACATATCATTACGACAGCCGTTGAGCATCACGCGGTGCTGCATACCTGCGAAGCGCTGGAGAAACAGGGTTTCACTATCACGTATCTGCCGGTTGATGCTGCAGGGCGGGTATCTGCTTCTGATGTAGAAGCCGCACTTCGCGAAGATACGGTGCTGATTAGCGTAATGTTCGTGAATAATGAAGTAGGAACTGTAGAACCTATACAAGAGATTGGCAGAGTAGCCGCAGCTCACGGGATTCTGTTCCATGTCGATGCTGTACAGGCACTGGGGATGCTGCCTATAACTCTACGTGAGCTGCCTGTGGATTATATGAGCTTCAGTGCCCATAAAATTGGCGGTCCCCAAGGGATCGGCGGGTTGTATGTCCGGCGTGGGGCTCCATTGCATCCGAGACAGCACGGCGGACTGCAGGAACGCGGCAGACGGGCCGGAACCGAAAGTCTGGCGAACTCAGCCGGGTTTGCCAAGGCAGTGGAACTTGCGGTAACCGGGCTGGAAGAGCGCAGGGATAAGGCACTCATGCTGCGAACAGGACTGCTGGAGGAGCTGGACCGCCGGATCGGGCAGAAGGGCTACGTGATTAACGGAGACAGGCAGGAATTTATGCCCGGGATACTGAATTTGAGCTTTCCAGGAGCTAGAACCGACGTGCTGCTGATGAACCTTGATATGGAGGGGATTGCGGCCGCGAGCGGTTCAGCCTGCACCTCAGGTTCGCTGGAGATCTCCCATGTGCTGCAGGCGATGAATCTTCCGGAGGATCTTTTGAACTCTGCGATTCGATTTAGCACAGGTTTGGGTAATACTAGTGAAGAAATGGAGTACGTGGCCCAAAAAGTTGAAACCATCCTGAACCGGCTGCGTAAAAAGGATTAGGCTAAATGTAGCCTCGTTGCCGTTACAGTGCTTGAGTGCTCTTCAACCTAAGGGAACCCGTAAGTACACTCAAAGTAAAAGGGGACATAAACAGCCATGAAACTTCAAGAAATGATCGGCTTGGCTGTATACGAGGTTGAAGAAGGTAACGAAATAGGCAAAATTGTCGACGTTTTTCTGGATTCAAACTGGAATATAACGGGTATTGAACTGGAAAGTAAAACGTTTTTCTCCAGTCATGTGAAAGTTGTGGCATGGGAGGATATCGTCGCTTATGGCGGGGATGCTGTCATGATCCGCAGTAAAGAGTCGATTGTGAAGGCCGACACTGACCATATACCTTATACATTTCTTTTGGGGAAAAATAAATTAAAGGATCTTCAGGTGCTTACGGCATCCGGAACAATCCTCGGGCGCGTATCTGATGTTTATTTTGACCAAAAGTTGGGAAACACAATAGTAGCGCTGGAAATCAGTGACGGGTTAGTAACTGATTTGATCGAAGGCCGCAAATGGCTGCCTTGTTCTGATGGAATGTCCATTGGGGAGAATTCCGTACTGGTTCCCGCGATGAGCGAAGAACGGCTTCAAAAAGCCATTAATATTGTTAACGGATAGGTGGAATGTTTTATATGAAGTGTCCAAACTGCAACTCCAAGGATATCGGCAAGATCGGTTCCCACCAGTTCTATTGCTGGGGCTGCTTCATCGAACTGACGGTCAATGGCGAGAAAATGTCGGTGTATCAGGTTGAAGAAGACGGCACACTCAGCTCGCTTGACGATTTGTTCTCCGGGGAAGAGATCGCCCAGGATTTCCCGCAGATTCATGCGTCTTCTTGATCTTTCTCCTGGTTCATGCTCCAAAAGAGTTACATAGATTCACCGCGCCCAATCTTCGGGCGGCTGCTACAGCCGCCCGAAGATTGGGCTTTTTGCTTTTTTTACGAAAGTTGCATCTTTGTTATATGCGCTAAGGAATTGGTATGTTACCTGCAGCGAGCGGACTCTATACTGAAATCGACCAGCGGTAACGCCGGGATTCTACAAGTTCTACATAAGGGGGAATGTTTAGATGTACCGCAAAGGAATATCTAAGCTTCTGGTTGCAGTTCTGCTGCTGTCAGGGCTTCAGTTTCCGGGAAACACGGGAATGGCAAGAGCAGCGGGGCCGGATGGGCTTCCCGGATCAGCTGTAAGCGCAAACAGTGCTGACGCAGCCGGAACGGCAGCGTTTGCCGATATGAATCAGCATTGGGCTGGGGCGGCAGCGGACAGGCTGGCAACCGCAGGGATTTTGCAAGGCGATGGGCAGGGCAAATTTGAGCCGGGACGCGCGGTCTCCCGTGCGGAGATGGCAGTCATACTGGGCCGGGTATTCCGTTACACTAACCCGGGTACTGTCTCTTTCAGTGATGTAAGCGCTTCTTCGTGGTATGCAATGGATGTTGAAAGGGTCCGCGCAGCGGGCATTATCGAAGGCTATGCAGATGGCCAATTTCAGCCGGGAGCGTCAGTTCAGCGGCAGGAAGCGATAACGATGCTGGCTCGGGCCTTCCGGCTGGAGGTCTCCTCCCAGATTGCACTGCGCGGGCAGGCGGACGGCATAGCGGTTAGCAGCTATGCCCGGGAAGCTGTGAATGCCATGCTTGCGGAGGGTTATATCCGCGGCGATTCGGAAGGCAAGCTGAATCCGCGGGCTACGATGACCCGGGCCGAGCTGGCGGCGCTGCTAGGGCGGATGATCGGGTGGATCAGTCCGGCGGAAGGCACTTATTCGATTGGTGCTGTGTCCGGAAACGTTATTGTCAACCGGGCGAATGTGCGGATTGATGGCGGGGCAGTCAACGGAAATCTTTATGTGGCTGCCGGAACGGGGGAAGGGGAAGTATCGTTCTCCGGAATACTGGTGAAGGGTAACACCCGTATTTCCGGAGGCAGCGGTCATTCGGTGGTCTTCCGCAAAGCTTCCTTGGGGCAGACCACTGTAGACGTCCCCAAGGCTCCTGTACGGCTCGCTCTGGAGGATGGAAGCTCTGCGGCCCGGATTGAATTGATCCAGCCGGCCAAAGTAGAGATCGGGGCCAGCTCAAGGGTGGATACCCTGATTGTCGGCGGCGCCGCTGCCGGATCAGAAATCGTAAACCAAGGGCAAATTGGTTTGCTTGAGAGCAAGGCAGGCAATGTGTTTCTTAACGGAACAGTGCTAAAAGCCGGAGAGATACTAAGCGGCTTGTCGGGAGGTGTTTCCTCACCGAAGGCCAGTGCTGCGGCTACCTCCGCGGCGAGCGGCGGAACTGGGGGTGGAGCTACATCAACGCCAGCTACACCAACGCCGACACCGGCAGCGACGGCGACGGCCAGCGCCACGCCTACCCCGAGTGTAGCGGCCACACCAACTCCGCCATCAGAGGAGAATCAATGGGAAATGGTCTGGAACGACGAATTCGACGGCCAATCTGTTGACAAGACCAAATGGAATATTCAAGATACAGGGACTGTATACAACAACGAACTGGAATATTACCACCCTGACAATGCCTCACTGGAGAAGGAGAGCGGGAAGAGCGTACTGGCTCTGGAAGCGCGGAAGGAAGCTTACGGCGGCAAAGAGTATACCTCTGCCAAGCTGACCTCCAAGATGAAGGGCGACTGGACTTATGGGAAATTCACGGTCCGCGCCAAGCTGCCGATACAACAGGGAATGTGGCCAGCCATCTGGATGATGCCAACCGACGAAGAGAAGCAGTACGGACCTTGGCCGGGAAGCGGCGAGATGGACATCATGGAATTGACAGGACCGGTGGCCGGTGATACGGAGAAGGCTGATCTGTATCCAAGAACCGTCCATGGTTCGATTCATTACGACATTCCGCATACGTCCCAGTCCAAGACCTACGTTCTACAGAAGGGCCAAACGTTCGCTGACGATTATCATGACTTTACGCTGGAATGGCTTCCAGGCCTGATTCGGTATTACGTGGACGATAAATTGTATTTCGAAACGAGTGATTGGGGAACCAAGGCTGAAGGCCAGCCGGATTACTATACGTACCCCGCGCCGTTTGACCGTCCGTTCCATATGATTCTCAATCTTGCGGTTGGCGGCGATTGGCCGGGGAATCCGGCGGCTGACTTCCATTCGGACAAAATGTATGTCGATTATGTCCGGGTCTACAAGTACAAGAAGCTGGATCAGTGGCCGGACGTAACGGGACATCGTCCAACGAAGCCAGTGATCTCAGTTCCGCAGCGTCCTGGGCTTGCAGATGGGAACCAGATTTACAACGGTGATTTCACCGATGCTGTAGCAATAAATGGACTTCCTAATTATTGGGAATTAATCAAAAATGCGGGCGGTGAAGGCACAGCCTCCGTCATTGAGGACAAGGATAAAGGCAAGGCGGTTAAGGTTGCTGTCAAAGAGGCAGGAACCAAAAATTATTCCATTCAGCTCACCCAGATGCCGCTTATGCTGGAGAAGGGTAAAGCCTACAAGGTAACGTTTGATGCCAAAGCGGATGCGGCCCGTCCGCTGATGAGCAAGCTTACCGAATTCGGCGGGGGATGGACGGCGTATTCCAAGGAACGGAATTTCCAGCTCACCCCGGACTGGCAATCGTTCGAATACACCTTTAACATGGACCAGGCTACCGACAACAATGTCCGATTCGAGTTCAATCTGGGACTTAGCGACATTGCAGCATATTTAGCAAACGTCCGGGTTGTTGAGACGGAGCCTCTACCGGTGGTTCGCACACCGCTTACAGACGGAAACCTGATTTACAATGGAGGATTCGACCAGGGAGAAGGGCGGCTGGGCTATTGGACATTTGCGGTTAAGCCGAACTCGGGGGCAGTGGCTGAAGCCAAGGTAACCAATATACTGGAACTGCCGCTTATGAAGCGGGAGTTCGAGGCTGAAGTCCAGACTACCGGCGTATTCCCGGAGGATGTGACGCTCACCCAGACAGGTATACCTATGTCTACAGGAGCGGTTTATCAGCTCGCATTCAATGCCAGATCGGATAAGGCGCAACCACTCGGAATCAAGCTGGAGACCGGCGGGGGAGAGACTCTCTATCCCGACGGCTCAACCCTTGCACTGTCACCGGAGTGGAAGAGCTACACAGCGGAAATAGCGCTGACCGGCGCGTCCGGCACTGAAGGTGCACTGTCGTTTCTTCTTGGCCAGTCTGCCGGACAGACCGAGATCGACAACGTGCGTCTGGTCCGTAAGGCCGATCCGCCAGCATTGAGCGGCTATCTGCATCTTCGCGGCGACCAGTACTGGAGTGCATCGGGAATCAGCCAGACGCCGAGCGGCGAGGGCGGCAAGGATATTACCGATATCGACAAAGGCGATTACGCGGAGTACAAAGTGGTTCTTCCTCAGGCGGCAAGCATTGTTCCGGTGGCCCGGGTGTCCAGTGTACGGGCGGATTCCGAACTGGAACTGTCTGTTCTGGATGCCAGCAAGCGCAGTGTGGTGACGGCAGCTGTCTACAGCACCGCAATTGGGGATACGGGAGGACTTCAATCCTATCGCGCAGTCATCGGGGCACCGCTTGAATTGCCCGCTGGAACCTATTATTTCCGTCTCGGCGGCAGCGGCTATAATTTGGCCTGGCTGGATCTTTCCCGCGAGCTGGTGGTGAACGGCAGCTTCAAGGACGATTCGACCGAAGGCTGGACGCTATTCAAGAAGGACTGGGTAGACAATGATCCGGTGAAGAATACTGCAATGACCGCTAAGAATGGAGCGTTGCAGGTTGCTCTTGGCAGTAGCGGCGACGAGGAATGGAATGTACAGGTCAAGCAAGGCGCGATTCCGGTGGAGAAAGGTAAGAAGTACCTGCTTCGCTTCGATGCGGAAGCTTCTATAGCCCGGTTGATTCGGGTACTAGTTCAGCATGACGGTTCTTCGGACAACAACTGGACCGCGTATACGAACAAGTCGGCTAGTCTGAGCGAAGCCGGCGGACACTTCGAATACTATTTTAACGCTTCAGAGAGCGATGCCGCCGCCCTGCTTCAGTTCAGTCTCGGCAAGGTATCGGAGGCACTTGGGGCACATACTGTCACGCTGAGTAACATTTCCCTCCTTCAGGTAAATCCGGTGATTGCCGGAGAAGCGTATGGGGAGAATCTGATCCCGAACGGAGATTTCTCAGCACCGCTCCAGGGCTGGAGCTCCTATTCATCCGACAGCGGTGAATTGTCTATTGACAATGTGAATGAGGCTTTGCGGATGCAGATCGGATCCACAGGAACGAACAGTTGGGACCGGCAGGTCTATTACGAGGGAGTAGCCTACAACGAAGGCAATCATTATACGCTCACTTTTAAAGCCAAGGCAGGAGCACCACGCAAAATGAACATCAGCATCGGCTGGCTGGACGTTGCGAACAATTACACCTGGCACGGATATACGAGCAAAATAATTGATCTTGGTACGGACTACGCTGAGTATACTCTGGAATTCGATGTTAACGGAGGAAGCACATCCATCGGCCGCATTTCTTTCGAACTGGGAAATATTGCGGACGGAGGTACAGGCCATCTTGCCGTAGATGTCGATGATATTGTGTTGATGAACAACGGAACGGTATCTGCACCTTGAGACAAGCTTAATAATTTGTTATCCAGGCTTGGGATTTGGTATTTAGACCGGTGACAAACGCTTTTATAATCAAGACATGGGGGATGGGCAACCGTTCTCCATGATCTTCAAAAGACAATGGGGGAGATTAATTGTGAAAAAGACAGCCGTTTCAATTAGTGCGCTGCTCATGGCATTTTCAGTAGTCGTCAGCGGATGTGGTGGCAATAACAACTCATCCAATTCTGCTAACAACGGAGGAGAGAAAGGTGACTCCAGCGCGACTACGGCTCCAGCAGCTTCTAAAGCTCCAAGCACGGAACCGGTTACACTGAATGCCTGGGTGATGCCGAACAGCCCGAAACCGGATGCGGACTTCCTGAAGACCCTTGATCCCTACCTGAAAGAGCATCCGAATGTCAAAGTCAAGGTAACGGTGCTTGACTGGGGTTCTGCCTGGACTAAGATCACAACGGCGGCAACAAGCGGCGAAGGCCCGGATCTGCTTCAACTGGGTAGCACCTGGGTGCCGGCAATTGCCAGCATGGGCGGTATTGATAAAGTGACTGATAAGGTTGCCGATGTGGGCGGCGCAGATGCCTTCTTGCCGGCTATCTGGAAAACAACCTCCATCGCAGGTGACAGCGAGGTGTACGGAGTACCGTGGTTCGTGGATGCGCGCGCCATTTACTACCGGACCGATGTATTCAAACAAGCAGGGGTAAATCCGGAAACTGCATTCAAGGATTGGGATTCCTTCAAAAGTGCGCTGGAAGCGGTCAACGGACAATCGGTTGACGGCAAGAAGATCGCTGCACTTGGACTTCCGGGTAAAAACGACTGGAACGTAGTGCATAATATCTTCCCTTGGATCTGGGCTGCAGGCGGCGACGTTCTGTCGGAAGATAACAAAAACGTAGCCTTCAACGAAGACAAAGGGCTTGATGGCGTTATGTACTACACAGGACTCGCAGCGGAAGGCCTTGTTGATAAGGCATCGCTTGAAAAGAACTCGTCGCAGATCGAGGGTGACTTCGGTGATGGCAAATCGGCCGTAATTATCTCTGGGCCATGGCTTGCTAAGAACTTTGCGACACCAAAAGCAAACGGCGGTATGGATGACAAGAAAGCAGCGAAAAACTTCGCGGTTGCTCCGCTTCCAGCCGGTCCCGGCGGACAAGCTACCTTTGTCGGCGGCAGTGAATTGACCGTTTTCAGCGGCTCGAAGAACAAGGAAGCTACTTGGGAGCTTATTAAATACCTGACCGCCGATGAAGCGCAGAAGGCCTATGCTGCCGTATCCGGTCAGCTTCCAGCCAGACTGTCTCTTCTGGAATCGCCAGATCTGGATGCCAACATGAAAGCATTCTCGGAAGCAACCAAATACGGAAGAACCTATCCGGCTATTCCGCAATGGGGGCCTACAGAAACAGCACTGCAAAAGCATTTTGCCAACGTTTGGGATATCGTTGCCGGCGTGAAGGGCAAGTATAGCAGAGAAAGCGTTAAGGAAGAATTGGATTCCGCAGCAGCTGAAGTCAAAGCCATTATCAATCAATAATCAATAACTACAAGGAGTAGGGAGGCCGCCGCGCGATAAGGCGCGGCGGCTCTTCCATTACTAAAGTGAGGGATAAGAGATGGGACTCCATACTGAAAAAAATCTTCCCGCAAAAGCAGCCGTAAGCAAACGCGCACTGTGGCGCAAGCGGGTTAGAGAGAATAAATTTGCTTATATGCTAATGGTTCCTACCATCATTTTCATGTTACTGGTGCATCTGCTCCCGATGATTCAGGGATTCTGGATGTCATTTTTGAAGCTGAACCAATTTACGTTGGGCAAATATTTGAAGGCACCTTTTGTAGGGATGGACAATTATGTTGGACTGTTGTTCAATTCCGATAATCCGGTCCGCCAAGGGTTGAATTTCGCCATTCGCAACACGGCCATTTACGCGGTCATCGTGACGATTGGTGTAATGGTCATGGGCCTAATGATGGCCATGCTGCTGAACCGTGATTTTCCCGGCCGCAGTATTGCCCGTACAGCAATGTTGCTTCCATGGGTTGTACCGTCTTATGTTGTCGGTGTACTCTGGGGCTTCATGTGGCAGCAAAACGGTATTATCAACTATTTCCTGGTTGACGTTCTGCATCTCTATGCAGAGAAGCCTTTCTGGCTGCTTGGACCGAATACGATTTGGGCGATCATTATCCCGACCATCTGGCGCGGCTGGCCGTTCCTTATGGTTATTTTCCTGGCTGGACTCCAGACGATTCCGGAAGATATCTACGAAGCGGCAACCATTGACGGTGCGGGCAAGTTCCGCCAGTTCTGGAATATGACGCTGCCGATGCTTAAGCCGGTTATTGCCGTACAGCTTTTATTCCAAATTATTAACAACGTCTACTCCTATAACATCGTTTCCACGATGTTCGGCAACGGTGCCGGATATCCAGGGGAATGGGGCGACCTCCTGATGACAGCCTTGACCCGCCAATCCTTCGGTTATTGGTCATTCGGTTCAGGTTCTGCCGCTTCAATCATGCTGATGTTTGCCATGCTGCTGATCGTCGGCGTTTGGTACCGCGCTTTTAGAACGGAGTTGAATGCACAATGAGTACACATCGTAAACGTTCTGTCAGTTCGTTCCTGCTGACTTCAGTGACTTGGCTTATCGTTATATTGACGATATTCCCAATCTTGTGGATGGTCTTCACCTCTCTGCACTCCAATGATCAAATTCTGAACGGGATCACTACCTTCAGCCTTCCGAAGCCGCAGTGGGTCAATTATATCAATATGTGGGATACAGTTAATTTTGCCGTCTATTTCCGCAACAGCCTTCTGATCTGCGGTGCAACGACTCTGCTTGCTGGTACCTTTGCTGTGCTGGCCGGATATGCACTGGCCCGGTTTGATTTTCCGGGATCGAAGCTGTTCAGCATGAGTATCATATCCACTCAGTTGATTCCGGGG
Source organism: Paenibacillus sp. P46E (assembly GCF_001909095.1). Classification (NCBI taxonomy): domain Bacteria; kingdom Bacillati; phylum Bacillota; class Bacilli; order Caryophanales; family Paenibacillaceae; genus Paenibacillus; species Paenibacillus sp. P46E. The sequence continues at coordinate 10,405 of NZ_LVYZ01000042.1, read as the reverse complement.
ATTATGTTCTTGTTCCCGATCTATCTGATGTTCCTGTGGATCAAGAATACATTCGGCTTACCGATGATCAACACATACTGGGGAATGATTCTCGTCTATACGGCGTTCTACACCCCGATCAGTATCTGGATTATGCGCAGCTTCTTTGTCTCGATTCCAAGAGATTTGGAAGAATCGGCTACCATTGACGGCTGTACGAAATTCCAAGCCTTTTACAAAATTATTCTGCCGCTGTCTCTGCCCGGTATCATTGCGACAGGTATCTTTATCTTCCTTACGGCTTGGGATGAGCTTCTCTTCGCCTGGGTACTTACGACCAGCTCGGATGTACAGACCATTCCAGTCGGCATCCGCCTGTTTGTCGGTCAGTACAATACCCGTTATGACCTGCTGATGGCAGCTTCTACAGTTGTTACAGTGCCGGTTATGGTGATATTCTTCATGACGCAAAAATACTTTATCAGCGGTATGACCGCGGGAGCTGTCAAGGGCTGAGCCGTAGTATGCCAGGGAAGAGGAGAGTAAATCATGTTGATATTTAATACCGCTAGAGAAACCAAAGTCTCAGCTGAGGATATTCTGAGGCAAGCCTTTGCCGACCGGCTTGGCGCCGGTGTACACGTTAGCGCCGTCTTTACCGATTCGGAGCGCAGCGGGGCTGTCGGCATCGCTGGTCTGCCGTTTCGGCTGCCGGCTATTCAGGAGCTGTTGAAGCTCCCGGCCGTGGCAGCGCTGCTCCCGGCCGAGGCCGGCGCATCCGCGCTGTTCGCCGCAAACGGTGAAGGCACGGAATTGTCCCTGTATATCCGGCACGCCGGAAGAGCGGAACAGACGGTTGCCATACCGAAGGCCACCGCAAGCGAGGCACTGGCGCAGCTACAAGCTGCACCAGGCTGGGCCGGCATCCTTAACGCTGAAGGTGAGCATGTAATTGATTTGCGCTCACCGGTTCCGGGTCCGCATTTCGCGGTCAATCTGCTGCTGGGCAACCGTCTGCAGTTCCCCCATCCGCTCCAGACTACACCGAAGAGTGTTGTAGACCGGTTCGGTGGCGGCAGCTTTCGTTCACATGCAGCTACTCAGGTGCTGGCGACCCGCTGGGATATGCGCCAGGAGGAGAATGGCTTCCCCGCTAACCGGCAGTTCTATCTGTTCGAGGACGGTCAGCAGATTTTCTATTCCGCCGACCCCGGCGAGGCAGCCATTGAATCGGCGATCTGCCGGCATTCACAGAATGCAACCGTCATAAGCTATCGCACCCGCTGTGGTCTGGAAATCACCCGCACCATCTTTATCCTGCCGCACTCCGAAGGTCTGCCTCTGGCCACCGAAATACAGCAGATTGAGATTGCAAATCACGGAGAAGGCGACCGCCGTCTCCGGCTTGTCTACACCGGAATGTTCGGTTCTGCTGCTCCGGGTGCACTGTTCGAGGATGTGCTGTACAGCAATGTCATCATGCAGGGCGGCGTGCTCCAGGATTCCTCGGGAGGCGTTGCTGCCATCAGTCCCGATTATTATCCGGAAGGAGGCCGTCACGACCTGCGCTTCCACACGATGATCGTTCATGGAGCCGAAGGGCCGTTACTGCCGCGTGAATACTGCGTCAGCTACAATGAATTCGTCGGTACAGGCTCACTGCACCGGCCGGCCGGTGCGCTCAAACTGAGCAGCATTCTGCACCGCAAGGGACCGGGCTTTTTCGCTGTAGCCGGTGAGGTTCATATTCCAGCCGGAAGCGTGGTAACTATCGACCAGTTGACCGGGCTTGTCTCGGATAAGAGCGGTGCGCCTTGGAGCGAAACGGTGCTGGCGGATGAGGTAGGGCCGCTGCTTGCCCGTTTCGCTGACCGCAGTGCGGCGGAATCGGCGCTTGAGGAATCGTCTGGCTTCGTGCGCGAGTATGGCAAGTTCCTGCAGGTATCCTCCGGTGACAGGGATTTCGATGTATTTGTCAATCGTAACCTGCCGTTTCAGGTGCTCTACCAATCGTTTGTCTCCCGTTCCTTTTGCCAGACGCAGAAGGGGTACAGGGAGATTGGCTTCCGCGAAATCCAGGATTTGTACGCTTCGATGTATTATTTCGCTTCAATGGGAAGAAGCGGTCTGGTGAAAAGCCTGCTGAAGGAATGGACCGGTATGGTGTTCGAAATGGGCTATGCCTATCACAATTTCTTCTGGGTCGGCAAGGAGCCGGGCAAATGGTCCGACGACGCGTTATGGCTTGTTCAAGCCGTCTATCGATATGTAATGCTTACAGGAGATCTTGAATTCCTGGACGAGTCTTGCCCGGTGGCGGGACAAGAAACCAGTCGTCCGGTCTTCGAGACATTGAAGGCGATCATTGTATATTCGGGACGTATTTCGGTTGGCCGCCACGGTCTTCCATTGCTGGATTTCGCAGACTGGAACGATTGCCTGAAGCTCGACGATACGTATCTGAACGGCCCGGCCAAGGAAGAACGCTACCGGAAGCAGCTACAAGCTGGTGGAGTCTTCGGCGATCCGCTGGACAGCGATTATTCCGAGAGCGTCATGAATGCTTTCCTGCTGAAGGTAGCGGTGGATGAATTATCCGTACTGGCTGCCCGGAAGGGAGAGCAAGACTATGCCGCGGAGCTGGAACGCTTTGGAGCAGAGCTGCGGGGACGTATTCAATATCATGCCTGGAAGGATAACTTCTTCGCGCGCGTGCTGTTCAACCGGTATGAGAACGACGAATACACGTATTTGGGAGCCGCGGGGGATGGTCTGTCCTCAGATCCGGCATCCGATGGTTCTTACTTCCTGAACTCCTTCAGTTGGAGCATCCTGTCCGGCTGTGCCGATGAAGGACAGATCACTGTGATGCTGGACACTATGAAGTCGCATCTCATGACGCCTTTCGGGCTGAAGCTGGTCTCGCCTGTTGCACTGGGACGGGTGTCCTCCCACACAGCTTCGGACGAATACTTTCCGGGTGACAGGGAGAATGGCGGCGTGTTCAAGCATGCCTGCATGATGGCGGCTGCAGCGATGTTCAAGGGTGCCAAGGAAGTGTTGGATACGGAACTTGCCGCGGAGCTGGGTCGCTTCGGCTATTGGCTGCTGGACCGGATCATGCCGTTTAAGACCATGGAAGATCCGTTTGCAATCTGCGGAAATCCGCGATTCTGCACCCAATATAATAACAGCGAGACTGGTGAGAACATCGGTCCGATGCTTAGCGGCACCTCGACCTGGCTCACCCTCTCGCTTATGGAAGCGCTGGGCATTGAATATACAGCGCAAGGCATTGCACTCAATCCGATCCTGCGGGAAGAGCAGACGGAGTTCGCCTACACGCTCAAGCTCGGTGGCTCCTCGTACCGGATTCGGATCAGCAAGCCGGAGGGCTTCCGCCGGACGCAGGACAGCACGGCCCATATGATTATGGATGGCCGCACACTTGAGGGAGGGCTTGTACCCGCTATAGATGACGGCCTCTCCCATGAGGTGGAACTGCGATTTCGAGGCTAAGATCGTTACAACGACCGATCGCGGAACTCTTGCGGAGTCATGCCAGCGTATTCCTTGAAAAGCTTAATAAAATAATGGGCGTTGGAGTAGCCAAGCTCAGCGGAAACTTCATAAATTTTCAGCGGCGTATGGATTAGCAAATACGCCGCTTTTTCCATCTTTATCTGGCTGATATAGTCGCTGATTCGCTTGCCTGTCTCAAGCTTGTACATTTTGGATAAATAGACCGGGTGCATCTGAACATGATCGGCGATGGCCTGGAGTGAGACATAATGCAGATTGCTGTTGATATATTCATGAACGTTCCGAATCAGGACGGTCCGGCTGTCCCGGCGTTCCGATTCAAAATGCTCTCTCAGCAGAACGATTACCTCAAGCGCCCATTCCCGCAGCTTGTCCGGCGTCTGAAAGGGAGCCTGCTCCAGCATCGGATTGCCGACAATCTCGCTCAGCATTTTGTTGTTCTTGTGGGCGAAATAATAGAATGCCGTCTCCAGATGAAGACGGACTTCATGGATGTGCTCCAGCGAGCGGTCCGGATTTCGGGCCAGCTCCGAAGTGATTGCATTCAGCTTGTCTTCGATACCCTGCCAGTTGCTCGCTTCGAACATGTGAAAGAGCAGCGGAGGCTCATAGAGCGGCTGAAGAATCTCCACAGGCTGGGAGCCGCTGTTGTCCGTTACATCCAGATAGATGCCTGTTTCGCTGCCGATATGCTGGCGAATGGCCGAGATGGCGGATTGATAGAGAGGGTAGACCTGGTCGGGGAAGTCTCCCCAGCCTGTAGTCACAACGGATAGGCCGCCACCAATCAGCGTGCTGACATGGTTCTGCAGCTGATAGGCCGCCTGGGCTACATCATCTGCCGGATCGCCGTCGGATTCAATGTCATCCCTGGGCTGGAGCAGAAATACGAGATAATCATGTACATCCTTGCAGGACCATATGCGGAAAAGGTCCTGGAACAGCTCCTGTGCGATATTAATGATCGCGTATTCGAACAACAGCATGCTGTGCATGTCCTGGCGCCGGAAGAACTCCTCCGGTCTTACGACTGCGAGGCATACTGGCAGATCGGTCCGCAGCGGTAGATCGAACTGGGCCAGCCGTTCTTGCAGTTGCGCCCCGGACAGCTTCCGTCCCTGTAGCAGCTCGCTGAGCAGGCGATCCCGCAGGAGAGGAAGGTGTTCGCGGAAGGTCTGCATGGTTCGCTGATAGGAGGACCATGTTTCCCACTCTTTTCGAAGCTCTTCCTGGAGCTTAACGATGACGGCGATCAACTGGTCATTTGCAATCGGTTTTAGAAGGTAGGAGCTGGCTTGCTCTTCTATCGCCTTGCGGGCGTATTCAAACTCGGCATAACCGGTCAGCATAACTACCCGGATATGCTTCCAACGGCTGCGGATGGAAGCGATCAGTTCAATGCCTGAGATTTCCGGCATATTGATATCAGTTACTACAATGTCGATAGGATAGTGCTGAAGCAGCTCCAGCGCCTCGTACCCGGAGTAGGCTTTATGAACCTGTTCGAACCCCATTTCCGCCCAAGGAAGCGAGATGGATAGATCATCGACGACGTAAGGTTCGTCGTCAACCAGCAGAATTTGATGCATTTGTTTCCTCTTTCTTCTCCATAAGGAGAGTGATTTTTAGACCGCCGTCAGGCGAAGGGGCGATCAGAAGGCCGGAAGAATCATCATAATGAGACTTAAGACGCTGCTGGATATTCCATAGCCCGCATCCTCCGTCCTCGCGCGTGGATTCGGATATTGTGTTATACAGAGAGGCAATCGCTTCAGGGGTCATGCCGGCTCCGTTGTCCTCAACGGTGACGGTGACCGCCTCATGCGTCTGGCTGGCGGTGATTCGGATGAAGCCCGGGCCAATTTTTTTCTCAATGCCATGGATGATACTGTTCTCGACTAAGGGTTGAATCAGCAGCCGGGGAATTTGCAGACCCAGCACATCATCAGCAATGTCCATCTCGTACCGGATGCGCTGTTTCCTCAAATTCTGAATTTCCAAGTAATTCTCCAGCAGCTTCAGCTCATCCTGGAGCGTTGTGAGAGAGTGGTCAACCTTAGTAATATAGCGGTAATACTCGCCAAGATTAAGCGCCATCGCTTCCACTGAATCCGTATCGCCTACAACGGCTTTGCTCTTGATGAAGAACAGGCAATTGTAGAGAAAGTGCGGATTGATCTGTGATTGAAGCTGCTTCAGGTGAGCGTCCTTAGCCCGGAGCTGTTCCAGGTAGACCTGCTCGATCAGCGATTGGATCTTTTCCGCCATCTCGTTGAACTCTTCGTTGAGCATCGTGAATTCAGGATTGGTCTTGGTATGAATACGGGTAGACCAGCGCCCTTCCTTCATTCTGTTGAGGGAACGCAGCAAGAGGCTTACCGGACGCTGCACTTGGCGGTAGAGCTGCAGCGAGAACAGCAGGCTCATGGCCAAAAGTATCGCCGAGCCCGTCAGAAAGGTATAACGGCTGCTTCGAATCGGCTGAAGAATCTGCTTCAGCGGCGAATAATGCACGACCTGCCAATTAATGGCCGAGGATGGGACGGAGCTGACAAGAAAGCTGCCCTCCTTGAGGCTGAAGATTTCTGAACTCCCCTGATTGGTCGAAGGAGCCAGTGTTGTAATGATCTGCTCCGCCATTTCCCGGTCGGTATTGCGTGAAAGAATCACCCCGAATGACGGATGGAACAGGAAGGTGTCACCCTTGTTTTGCGATTGGTAGGCATCGAACATCCGTTCAATATTGGATACAGGAAAATACATTGACATCAGTAGTCCCGCCTTGCGGGGAACAATTCTCTTCTCGGCAGGGTCCGACAGCAACAGACGGAAGCCCGCCTCAGTGCTGCCCTTGTCCTCCGATATATACTCCCAGCCAGAAGGCAAAGGCTTGTCCAGTACGGAGGAATCAAAGGAAAGAGAGGAATCTGAGCCCAGGGTCTCGCCGCTGTTCGGCTTGTACAGGATGATCCGGTTCTCCCACGTGCTGGAGCTGGTCTGAAGGGAGAGCTTCTCCAGCACGGTCATAATGGTCTGGGCGGGATCAATGAGATGGCCCAATTGCCGGATCTGCTCATAGTCGCGGACGGTGGGATCTCTCTGAAGGGCATACATGCTGCCTGCTAATTGGTTGATATTGTTGTCCATCTGCTGGGTCATGAACTCAAGATGATTCAAATCGGTCGTTTTGATCTGACTCGAAATGACACCGATATCCTTGCGGTAGGATAATCCATAGAATAAAAGCGTGACTGAAATAAGGGAGAGAAGAATCGCAACCATTTTAATAAATAGGTTCGGACGCCAGGTCATAAGATCATCCTTTTCAAAGACTTCGCTGTACTAAAAGAAGTGTATCACACGATGCCCAAGAAGCTTATGGTACAATTTGTTGGGACTCCCCAGAACATTTACGAAAAGCAGGTGGTTCTATGAAAATTCGATTTTCGCTGTTCGTGCTGCTCTTGACGTTGTCGGGCTGCGCGTTTCATAGCTCAGGTGAAAGTCTCCCGGCAATCTCTACGGAGAGCACTTCGCCTCATTTCGATATCAAGACGGGCAAATATAATCCTCCTGTAGATCTATATACGGTAGGCTCCGTGAACCCCAATCTGACCTTTAAAAAAGGCGAGAGCCTTGAAAATAACGTTCATACAACTTGGGCCGAGAATCGGCTTGGCATCCGTATCCGTTATCTTTGGACCATCTCCGGCACCTCGGAGAACTATGCCAACAAGCTGAGGCTTGAAATGGTCAAAGGCAATATGCCCGATGTCGTAACGACACGGGATGCCGACATCATTCAGGAACTGATTGACTCCGGGCAATTCATGGAAGTCGGCGGATTATTTGAACAGTACGCTTCCAAAGTATGGAAGGAGGCTGTGGCCGAAGACCCTTCGGCATGGGATACCTTTGTGCGGGACGGGCACAAGTATGCGATACCAATTATGGATTACGAGTATAACTCTGATCCACTGCTCTGGATTCGCCAGGATTGGCTGGACAAGCTGCAACTTGCTGAGCCGCGGACTCTGGACGAACTGGAGCAGGTTATGGATGCCTTTGTCAACCGGGACCCGGACGGCAATGGTATTAAGGACACTTACGGCCTTGCCGTCGGTTTCCGCAACGGTCCGAGTACCTGGATGGGGGACAGCAGTTGGATTTTTGGCGCGTTCGGTACGGTTCCCGAGCAATGGAACCGCCGGAGCGACGGAACACTTGAATACGGGTCTGTGCAGCCAGGCGCCCGGAATGCTGTCGCGCTTATGAAGCATTGGGTGCAGCAAGGATACTTGTCCACCGATAGTGCGTGGCTTGATGAAGAGGGTGCCGCTAATCTGTTCGTCTCCGGCAAGACTGGCATTATTGCCGGTCCGTACTGGATGCGCGGCTGGCCCTTGTCCATCCTGACCGACAAAGACCCTCGGGCGCGCGTTAAGGCCGTTGCCATACCATACGGCCCTGACGGCATCGCCATGAGAAGAGGGACTTTGCCTGTCAACGGCGCTATTCTAATCAACAAGAAAATGAAGCATCCTGAAATCTTTTTTACCTATCAGAATGATTTGTTTGATTATTACGCTACCTCGACCGGCGAATTCGCCAATGGTCTTGCAGAGGGGTATGATTGGGCAATGGTAGGCGGTAAGCCGACTATTGCGCCCTCTGCTTTGCCGCTGGGAGGTGTCCGGGTCGCTTCCTACACGCTAACCTTCGATGGAGCGAGAATTCCCTCCAAGGTCGTCAAGGAAATACCGACGGACATTACCCCCGTGCTGCTCGGCCAGAAGGAGGCTTCCCGCAAGGATCAGTTCACGGGACCGCCAACTGCGACGATGAAGAGCGACGGCGAATTGCTGAAGAAGCTGGAACAAAAAAGCTTCCAAAAAATCATCTTTGCGGACAGCGGCATCGGGGAATTTGACGAATTCGTTGATAAATGGAAAGCCTATGGGGGACTAACCGAAACCTCGGAGGTCAATGCCTGGGACCGCAGCCGTCGATGAGAGCCGCAGGGACAAGAAACCGCCTTGATTAAGGCGGTTTCTTGTCGGAATGGCGCCGGAACTACTTACTTGTCCGACGATTTATCCGGAGTATAGCGGAACTGGTCATAGTAAGCATAGAGCGGGACTTTGCCGTCAAACGGCTCCAGCCAGGAATCCACACCTGTCCCGTTCCAGAGATTCATCATAATGCGGCCCGGAGTGGAGGGAATGTTCTCGGTTGCCGTGTGAACGGGGCGGCCGTCGATGTACCAGGTAATGGAATTCTTCTTCCAGTCGAAGCCGTACCAGTGAAATTCCTGTGAGGCGTCAAAGCCAAGGTCGATCACCTGCTCGTGCTTCCCTACGCCGTCAGTGAAGTAATTCAACTGCATCTGCTGTGTGTTCTTGCCCAAAAATTCAATGTCGATTTCGTCCCAAGGCTCCCCTTCCGAGGGACCGGTATAAGTGAAAAAAGAAGAGACTACACCGGGATTGGCAGCCGGCTTCATCTGGATTTCGTATCTGCCATAGCTGTACTTGTCCAGCGAACGGTACTCTGCACCGTCGAATTCTCCAGAAGACGGACTGGTGATTGACAGGGTCATGAGACCGTCACCTGCGAACTTGATGTTGTCCTCGCGCCAGGTGCAATTGAACATGTCTCCGTTGGAATAACCGTCTGTTTTATTCCATAACTCCGTGTTGAATGCTGAGAAATTGTCCTTCACAACTCCAGCCTCGGATTTAGATACTGAAGTGAAGGCCCATATGCCCCATACTGCGGCCGACAGAGCTGCGACCGCTGCGGACAATTTGATTAACCTTCTGCGATTCAATGCTGTTCCTCCTGTGATATTGTCTTGCTATTATCGTACTGAATGCCGGCTTAGGCCGCCATACCAATGTATCAATCCATATAACAAATTCTGAAGATACTGGATTTCCATTAGAAGCAAAAGGACCCTGTCAGACGCAGTCTGCTCGCCTGTCGGGGTCCAATACCCACATTTAGTTGCTTGTATATTTCAACCAATCGTAATAAGCGTACAGCGGATTGGCTCCGTTATATGACCCGAGCCAGGAATCCACACCTGTACCGTTCCACAGATTCATCATGATTTTACCGGCATGGGAGGGAATATTGCTGGTTGCCGTATGTTTTAAGACGCCGTCCACATACCATTTAATGTAGCCTGACTGCCAGTCGAAGGCGTACGTATGATATCCTTGGGAAGCGTCAAATCCAAGATCCACAATCTTCTCATGGTTGCCGGCACCGTTCGTGTAATAATTAAACTGGACCTTGGTGGTGTCTTTACCCAGAAACTCGATATCTATTTCATCCCAGGGAGTTCCGTCGGAAGGTCCGGTATAGGTGAAAAAGGAGGAGACGATTCCGCTGTTCTTAGCCGGCATCATGCTGACCTCATATTTCCCGTAGCTATATTTGTTAGTAGACCGAAACTCTGCACCGTCAAACTTATTGTAGCTGGAGCTGGTCAGCGCAAGGCGAAGCTGTCCTCCGCTGGTAAACGAGATGTTGTTAGCGCGCCAGGTGCAGTTAAACATACCGCCATTGGAATAGCCGTCGGCTTTTTGCCAGGTTGCGGAATTGAAGTAGGTTAGTGGCTCATAAAAGACGGTGGCTGCCGAAACAGACGGAGCCCCCGCCAGCAATCCGGCAAGCAGCAAAGTCAGACCTGCACCGCAAAGATTTTTCAACCTTCTCATAATAAAAGCATCCCTCCTTGAAATGAAAGCGTTTTACATTTAAATTGTAACCAATGCCTATTCCGGCCACCATACCAACTTCCGAAGCGAAATAACAAAAAAGCAATTTTTTGTTGGGCAACAAGAGTATTTTGCCATCCTCCCACACATACTGATAT
>NZ_LVYZ01000041.1:0-101804 GCF_001909095.1 Paenibacillus sp. P46E | reverse complement strand
GTTGCCTACGTGTTACTCACCCGTCCGCCGCTAAGCTTACCCCGAAGGATAAGCTCCGCTCGACTTGCATGTATTAGGCACGCCGCCAGCGTTCGTCCTGAGCCAGGATCAAACTCTCCAAATTGGTATTTAGAAAGAGCGATTGCTCATTTTGAAACATCTGACGAGAATAAAATATTCTCTATTTTTGGATCTCACTTGCGTGAAATCCCACTCACTCGTTGTTCAGTTTTCAAAGATCAAGCTCGTCGTCGGCGCCGATTATCTCGTCACCAGCAACTCTTATAATATATCACGTTCGGCCGGGTAATGCAAGCTCTTTTTTTCAATTTCTTATCGAGCTCGGCGTTGATGTTTCTTGGCCGGACTAATAATATACCTCGAACTCCCTATATCATGCAACCTGTAATTTTTACCATTTAAAATCAAAAGATATAGTTCAACGATTGGATAATAATCAAGCTCAAATCATCTTTATGGATGTTGCATAAGGCTGCCTTTAACTTTCCCCTCCCGTAACAATAAATCCTCACCGGGCAAGATCGTTCAATATTACACTAACCGCTTCTCTAAACTGATTTTTAGAATTCCCCCGTCTTCTATACCAAACTACTCTGACAGCTTTAAAAGCCGAAATAGAAACTTACCCAAGATCGCGTGCTGTTCAAATCCCAATCTATCAGGCGGTCACTTAAGTAGAATTCACCTTAATATAGCTAACATTCAATAGAATATATATTTTCTGCTCTAATCTATGAAAAAGCTTCCGCTTTTGAATAAAATGCTATATTATATTATTTCAAATGAATAATAAATATATTTTATGTATATTAATTCGTTACACGTGATGTGAATATAACAAATTCATGGGAGCATTGCGGTTCGAATAGATGGGAGGATTGCATAAATCAGATATGCTGGAGTCATCCGTTTTACTAGCAAACCAATAAATAGAGAAATCACTGGGAGGTAAATAATGTCCAAGAAATTATTATCCTTATTCATTGCGTTAACCCTCACGTTGTCTGGAATCCTTCCTGCTGCCTATGCTGGAGAAGCCGCTGCTGAAGCACAGTCTCAAGTTCTGGGAGTTCCTGCGTCCACCGATTCCGGCGTTTCATCTACGGTTACTTCGGAAGTCTATCAAACAGCTGTACCTACCGTATCAACAGAAGTCTATCAAGCCTCAATGACCGAGGCCAGGACACTGCCGGTTACGCTCACCCTTCCTGAAGGTCTGACTGCAGACCAGATTACCTGGAAATTCGGCAGAACAGCAGAAGAAATGAAGCCTCTGGCACAATGGAAAAAATGGAACAATACTTCGAATGTTAGAGCCTATACGGGAGACCCGTTCGTAAAAGTAACCTATGCGCCTATCTCACCTGCAACGGTAACCGCTCTGGTATACTTCGATATGCCCTTCGGCTCCAACCTTTCACTTACCGGTATCCGGGCTGAGTACGTGAAGCTTGCAGGGACCTATAACCTGACAGCGACTACTCCTAACGGCGATATGCTGGCACAGCAGCAAGTGAAGCTGAACCCGTATGATACCTATCATACATATGATGAAATTAAACCGGCGATTGATAAAATTACTGCGAGCAGCAACAATAAATACGGCCGTTATGTGGAGTATCAGCAGATTGGAACGTCCAAGCAGGGACGGGCGATCCACTTCTCCATCGTCGCTAAGGACAAAGCGTCCGTAGACCAATATTTGAACGAAACACTGCCGCTGATGAACAATGACCCTGCTGCATTGCAGGAGATGATCAAAAACGGCCAGTTGCAAAATTATAAAGTACCGATCTGGTTGAACAACATCCATGCAGATGAAGCCAATGGTGTAGACGTTATTATTAAGTTTTTGGATACGCTAATGACCCAGAAAATCGTGAACTATGATACGACTGATACGAACGGCAATGTTGTTCCGGTTGCACTGGACATCGACAAGGCGCTGGACAATGTGATTTTCCTGCTCGATTATGTGGAGAATCCGGATGGCCGTGCGCTCAACACACGTGCAACTTCTACGCTGCTTGACCCGAACCGCGACAACTCCTACCAGACACAACCGGAGACTCAGGCAGTTACAGCGCAAATCGCCAAATGGACACCGCTGAGCTTCCTGGACATGCACGGTTTCGTGAGCGGGTTCCTGATCGAGCCTTGTACACCGCCGCATGATCCGAACATCGAATACGATCTGGTTATGGACAATATGCTTGAACAGGCCACAGCCATGGGTAATGCCGGAATCAGTAATACCAAATATGATGCATACCACATTCCTTATCTGGAAGCCGAGAAACTAAAAAATGATCCGGAGTATGCTAATCCTTACGGTAATGCAACCGGATGGGATGATGCATCACCAGCTTACACCGCTGTCTATGCCATGCATCAAGGTGCCCTTGGACATACGATTGAGGTGCCGGAGCTGAATGAAGATTCCCTTGACGCCTTCTATTATGCGGCACTTGCTGCCACAAGCTATGTACAGGACAACAAAGAGAAACTGTTCCTGAACCAGCTTGAGATTTTCAAACGCGGAATCAATAACGAAGACCACAAAGAGGTTGACAAGTATTTGGTCAACGGTAAATATGAATCAATCGGACGTGAGCGTGAGACGAAGGAAACGAACTTTTTCCCTGAATATTATGTGCTCCCGGTAGCCAAGGATCTGCAAAAGAACGAGCTGGAAACCTACAAAATGGTGCAATACCTGCTTCGCAACGGTGTGAAGGTTGAGAAGACTGTCACTCCAGTAAGCGTGGATGGTATCACTTATCCGGCAGGAACCTACGTAGTGAACATGCATCAGGCTAAACGCGGCTATGCCAACCTTGTCTTGTATGATGGACTGAATGTATCCGACTTCGATGCCATGTATTCCGATACCGTACAGAATTTCGCGGATATGCGGGGGTTTGACCGGTATATCAGCCGCAGCACAGGGATCTTCTCCGGCAAAACCCAGCAGGTTGGCAGTATCGTCATTCCCGCGACAGACCTGAATCAATACCGTTTTGAGCAGAATTACGTCATCCGCAACAGCAATAATGATGCGGTCAAGGCAGTTAACGAATTGCTTGCGAACAAAAAGGCCGTAACTTTGCTCTCCAATGGTGGAACCGGGTATGAAAAGGGAAGCTTCCTGGTCTCCAGATCTAATCTCAGAACAGTAGCTTCCAAATACCTGCTCGACCTAGTGCCTTTCGGCGCATCAGGGGACAAGACAGGCAAGCTGCTCAAGCCGGCGAATGTGGGCATTGCCGGAGCACCTTCATTTATATTGTCCGATCTTGGATTTAAAGTGACTACCGATACGGCTGCTGCAGACGTACTGGTCAATGCCGGTACGGGCTTGATTGCCGGCGGTAAACCGTTCATCGGATACGGACGTACGATGCTGAGCAGTATTAAATCTCTGAATCTCTTGCCGGGCTTGGATTACTCCAATCCGGTGAATCAATCGAACAGAGGGGCAGCACATGAAGGCTTGTTCCAGGCAACCCTCTCGCAGGACAGCGTAATTACCGCTCCTTATGCAGATAAAGAGTATCTGTATACCGTGTCTGCCGCTTATATCACGGCTGTTCCGGAAGGCGCTGAAGTACTGGCGAAATACGGAACGGGCGAAGATTTCTTCAAAGCCGGATGGTGGCCGAACAGCGATGCTGCTAAGGGGCAGGTCCTGGCACTGAATTACCAAAAGGATAATATCCATGTGACATTGTTCGCGAACGATCTCCTCAATAAATATCATCCGCAGAACCAGTTCAGATTACTGGCGAACGCGATCTATGCATCGGCTCCGGCAGCTTTGGAAGCTGACGGTATGGACAACGGTGTGCTTGAGCCGGAACCAGCTTCATCATCTAACCCGGGTTCTGGTATACCCGTTCCAACTGCAACACCAGCACCAACTGGGGCTCCGGCTCCAACTGGAGTTCCGGCTACTCAGCAGCCAACAGCTACACCTACTCTGGGAGCCAATTTCACGGATCTTGGCAAAGTAGCATGGGCAGCATCTGCTATCGAAGAATTGACGGCTAAAGGCATCATTAATGGTGTAGGCGGCAACTCATTCGCACCGCTTAAGGAAGTGACCCGTGCCGAATTCATCACCATGATCGTCCGTGCCTTCAACCTGCCGCTGGAGAAGGCTGCCGCTGACTTTAATGATGTAAAACCTGCGAATTGGGCCTACAGCTATATTGCTGCTGGTGTTGAGAGTGGTCTGGTGAACGGTGTAGGAGGGGGCAAGTTTGAACCCAACCGCTCCATCACACGTGAGGAGATGGCGATTATCGCCGCGAACGCACTGACGAAGTTTAAAGGCAAATCCGTTCCCGATGCTGATGCCGCACTAGCGAACTTCAAAGACAAATTGACCATTGCTTCCTATGGTAAAAATGCGGTTGCTTTGCTCACCAAGGAAGGAATTGTGAAGGGCATGACAGAGGACACGTTTGCTCCAAAAGGTATTGCGAACCGTGCCCAAGCCGCTGTTATAATCAGCAATATCATCAATTTGCAATAAACCGAAACAATTACTGCAGTGAATGTGAACAGGGATGCCCCAGCCGATAATGGCTTAGGGGCATCCCTGTTTGTCCTGGTGCAGGCTGCGTATCATCGAATGTTCTCGTTTCTTCTGCAAGCCTCTTTTCGGTCCTGTGCGATTTGACGCTGCCGGGGGTAGGACTTATTCGAACGCTGTTGTCAGATAGAGGCCATTATTTCTTAATCCGGTACAGGATTACTCTTTTTTTGAGCCAGCCAATCAAAATGGCATCCATCAAACCTACGAACGCTCGATTCAACACCCCATAATTGGATACGCCATGCTTCCTTTCCTGATGGGTTACGGAGACTTCAATAACCGAAAATCCGTTCATCTTCGCCATTATCGGCAGAAAACGATGCATTCCTTTATATAAATGAAGGCTGTCAGCAACCTCACGCTTAAAAAGCTTCATCGGACAGTCTGTATCATAAATAGAATCTCCGGTAATGAAGTTGCGGATGCCATAACCGATACGCGAAGATATTTTCTTAAGTATGGCATCTTTACGATCCCTCCTTTTCCCGTTTACAAAGTCTATCTTTTCAATAAAGGGCATGAGTCTAAAAATATCCTTGGGATCTGTCTGCAGGTCTGCATCCATAAGAGCAATTAATTCGCCTGTTGAGTTCTTCATTCCGGCCCAGATCGCAGCTGTTTGCCCGTAATTCCGCTCAAAATGGATAACCTTTACAGCTTCATCTATCCGCGCGATTTCATCCAGAAGGACTGCACTTTGATCCCTGCTTCCGTCATTTACCAGGATAATTTCATAGCTTTCTATTCTTCCCTTTAACGCATCAGTGATGCTTAAGTACAGATCATATATATTTCCCTCTTCGTTATAGACAGGTGCGACCACCGAAAGGCAGATCATAACTTGACACCTCTGAGTAAGATTATTAGCCAAGGAGTCTGACTTTAGGTTCAATCTCTGCAGCCAGACGTTTCTTCTCCACTTCCTCCATCACTCCTTCACCCTCCACATCGAGATTCGGAAGCAAGCGGTCCAGCCATTTTGGAAAATACCATGCCGACTTCCCAAGCAAGGTCATCACGCCGGGAACAATGAGCAGCCGGACAATGAAAGCGTCAAAGAGAACACCGAAGGCGAGCGCCAACCCCATAACCTTAACCATAGGCTCTTCTGCGAGAATGAATCCGGTAAAGACTGCAACCATGATCAGGCCTGCTGCCGTTACGACTCCGCCGCTGTTGCGGATACCGGCAAGAACGGACTTTTTGGCATCGCCGCTCTTCTTGAATTCCTCACGCATCCGGCTGACCAGGAATACTTCGTAATCCATCGCCAGACCGAACAGGACGCCGACTACAATGATTGGCAGGAAATTAAACACCGGTGCCTTGGTATAGAAGTTGAACAGATTCTGGAAATGTCCATCTTGAACGACATAGGTAACGAATCCCAGGGTTGCACCAAGCGACAGGATGAATCCGAGCACTGCCTTGATCGGAACGAGAATCGAACGGAATACCAGCATAAGCAGTACAAAGGCCAAGCCGACAATGATTATGCAAAATTTAGGCAATGCCTGGTTTAATTTCTGGGTGATGTCGATGTTGACAGCTGTGCTGCCGGTTACACCGATCTTAATAAGATCCTGCCGTTCTATTTCCGGCGCCTTATCACGAATCAGATGGACAAGGTCTATGGTTTCCGAATCATTGGGTCCCGTTGTCGGCATAACAGTAATCAGCGAGATTTTTCCGGAAGGTCCAGTGACTGCCGGGTTTACCATCGCGACATTGGGATAAGTTTTTACTTCTTCAATAACTTTATTGAGATTAGCTGCTGCCTCTTTACCGCCATCCGTTTCGGCCAGAATGACTAACGGACCATGGTATCCCTCACCGTAGGCTTCGGACAGGAGATCGTAGGCCCGCCGTTCGGTTTTATCCGGAGATTTTTGCCCATCATTACCGAGCCCCGTCTCCATGTGGAAGAAGGGCAAAGCAATCGTTGCCAGCAGGGCTACACCCAGTACTACAGCCATTAAGGGCTGCCCGGTAACAAATCTTCCCCACAGATTGGCGCGGCTTGCCGGCTTCTGATTGCTTCCTTTGCGCTTGGAACGCTTGGTGGGCACTTTAACCTTGCTCCCCAGCATTTCCAGAATCGCCGGTACGACGAATATAGTCATAAGGATTGCGGTCAATACAGTAAGTGCTCCAGCTGTACCCATAGCGGTAAGGAACGGTACTCCAACGAATGAAAACCCGACAAGCGCAATAATGACCGTTACTCCAGCAAACACAACCGCACTCCCGGCTGTTCCGTTCGCGATGGCAATTGCTTCCCGTCTTTCGTAGCCTTCGGCAAGCTGCTGCCGGTATCTGGCGATAATGAACAGTGCATAGTCAATGCCCACAGCCAGTCCCAGCATCCCGGCCAGCGATAAGGCAAACGAAGGAATATCTAAGAAACTGGTTCCGATAATAATCAGCATAATCCCGAAGCCTAGGCCTAAACCCGCTGTAAGGATCGGCAGAACGCCAGTAATGATAGAACCTAATGCTACTGTAAGAATTACCAGGGCCAGCAAAACTCCGAGACCTTCGGTAGGACTGCTGGTTGCCATTTTCACATAGCCGTCTCCGATCAGTTCGGCCTGCCAGCCCGCATCCCGCAGACTTTCGGCAATCTGATTCACTGAATCCTTCGAAACGTCGGTGACATCTGCACCCGGAACTTTATAAGTAATTGTGGCATAGCCAATAGTGCTGTCCGCATTTAACGAATGGTTCTCGTACGGACCTACAACCGAAGAAACCTCCTGATCCGCTGCCACTTCTTTGAGCTTTGCGGTTATAAGCTGCTGAGCTGCTTCAGAGGATAAGGTCTCATTGTCCGGTGCTTTCAGCACCAGCTGGGTCTTGCCAAGGTTACCCTGTGGGTTTGGAAATTCCTTTTCCATAACTTCAAGCGTTTTTTGCGAGGCAAGCCCGGGTATACTGGTCTCCTCACCAAAATGGATTCCCATCGACAGCGCCACAATAGCGGCTATTACTAACAGAGTAATACTTCCTATAAGGACTTTAATCCGGTTCTTCGCTGACCAAAACCCCAGCCGGTATAATAATTTAGCCATTTCAGTATCGCTCCTCTTTACTAAGGTTTTATCTATGTCTTAATCTTACAGACCGGCTAACTGTTCAACATCGTCCAAACGGGCAGACCGCATTTGCCCTTTCGGGCAGCCCTTTAGTCCAAAAGAAAAAGCCCTACACATACCGTGGGGCCTCGCTTTAAAATGTGAATATAAAAAAACAAAAACATGCGAAAGAATTCCTTCGCATGTCCAAGTTACATATGTAAGATCCCTCGTTCCAGACCGATAGCCACCGCCTGAGACCGCGAGTCCACTCCAAGTTTGTTGTAAATACTCGTTAAATGTGCTTTTACCGTTCGTTCTGCAATTCCCATATCTGAGGCGATTTCCTTGCTTTTGAAACCCTGAGCTACGCTCTGCAGAATTTGAGTCTCTTTATCGGTCAGCATAGAGGCTTCCTCATTAGCAGTGTTAGAAGTCTTGTAATTCTCACGGGTGGCTATTACTCTTTCCATAATCTCTGACGTAAGTAAGGTCTCCCCTCTCACCGCAGATTCAATATTTCTGAACAGATTCTCCCGGCTTGTGTCCTTTAGCAGGTATCCCCTCGCCCCCAAAGCCAGACCGTTAATCATTAGATCATCCTCGTTATAGGTCGTCAGAATGATTACCGGAACAGGGCTGTTCTTGCTTTTCAATACCTTCATTGCTTCCAGTCCGCTCATCACCGGCATATTTAAGTCCATGAGGACAACGTCCGGCTGTAACTCATCAATGAGGTGTATTGCCTCCTGTCCGTTTCCTGCTTCCCCGACAATTTGAAACCGTTCGTCGGTTTCCATAATCAGCTTCAAGCCTTCCCTGACAACGAAATGATCGTCTACGATCAGGATTTTATACCGGTTCATATAGATTCTCCCTCGGTGAATGATACCTCAATTTGTATACTCGTGCCTGCTGGACTGCTGCGCACTTTCATTTCTCCTCCAATCAGCCGCACCCGTTCCTGGAGGCCCAGTAGACCATAATGTCCGGCTTCCTTTCCAATAGCGTCCGTATTGAACCCAGATCCGTTATCCCTGATCTCCATAAATAACAGGCCACTTTGATCAGACAGGGTAACCCATACCTTGTCAGCCTTGGCATGCCGGGCAATGTTGGTGAGACACTCCTTCACAATATGCAGACTGTGCTCCATTACCATCCTGGACAAGCGTTTGTCGAATGTAAGGTGCGTTTCAACGGCTATACCTGTGGCCTCCGTAAAATGCTGCACCTCATCGTCAACAGCTTCCCTAAAATCAATCTCGGACGCTGATTTCGCCCGAAGATTATCAATAGCCCGGCGGGCTTCTGCCAAGGTTGTGCGGGCCTGTTTCATGGACTGCTTGATGATTTCCTGAGTCCGCTCCGTACGGCCTTGTGCCATGTGCGCATCTGCGGCTTCGAGTTGCATAATTAATCCTGCCACCCCCTGTGCCAGGGTATCGTGCAGATCGCGAGCCATACGTTGACGTTCATTGGAGAGCGTTAACTCCTCCACCTTCTTGTGGGCCTCCTGAAGATCCCGCAAGAAATTCTGGGTCTTGAGCCTTTCGTGAACCTGCTGAAAGAACAACAGGGCATAGGCCACAACGATAATCAGCATCAGGGTAAAAAAGGGTAGGAATAATATGAGTTCATCCGTATCTCCTAAAGTAAGCATTGCATCAAAAAACAAGATAATACTGATAAAGGCAACGAGAACGACTCTTTTAATCCGATAGGAAAAACCCAGACTTTGAGCGACCAAGACTGGAAGCAGTCCAATTAAAACAGCTTGATAACCGTCTGGCATCAGAATCGCGCATAAGTAAATCAGGATGCCTTGGATCGAAAAGTATAACCAGAATTGCTTGTTGGTCCTAATCCGAAATGAGTTCCAGTGTATTAAGACATGAACCGTGAAAAGACAAGTGAAAACTGAACTGGATAAAATCAAAGGGTCCTTAAAAAACTGCATGATTATTGCCGATACATAAACCGTTGACATCCAGATCAAAACGGAATGTCTGGATGTGAACAATTCATTAATAGATTGCATTCCAGCTCTTTGTTCTTTCACTTAGACAACCCTCCTTATCATCCATTATATATGACTTTCTTACTGATGATACAGCTTCATTAAGGCTTTGATAGAGTCCGACACTTGACTGTTCAGGTAGCATCGAAGATAATTACAACCTCACCAAAATACTCCAGCAGGAAGATCATTGATATAGAAAAGGGGCGGTCGTCATCAGTTGGTTAAATGATCTCTATAAATTACAGAAGCGGGAGCTGAAAAAGGATGTCGAACCCTCTTTAATTAATGCCGTCTTCCGGATGTATGACAGATTCCCCAGGATCGGACTGAAAGAGCGGATCGGCCAGCAGGATATGTCTCTGGATATCGCTGACGCCTATATTAATGGCCATAACGCGATGATTGAAGCCGGAGTCGGCATCGGCAAGTCCTTTGCCTACCTCATTCCCGGCCTGCTCATTAACCAGGTCTCCCGGCAGCCGGTCATTATTGCCACCTCCTCCATCCAGCTTTCAGAACAGATACATAAGGATCTCAGATTCATTGGAAGCCGTCTCGGATTCACCACGGTCCGCTCCGTTGTCGGAAAAGGCATGGGGCAGTATGCCTGCCGGTACAGGGCAGCAGAGCTGTTCAAGTCTGATGATTCAAGCTCCCCTCTGTCTACGCTTGCCGGGCGTATTTTGAATTACGAGATTGATGAAAGAGCGGACATTGAAGGTGGAACCAGTGATGCAGTATGGTCTAATGTTTGTGTGAATGACTGTAAATTTGAATATTGCCATTATAAAAGCACATGTACGTTCTACGAGATGAGAGCGAAGATTAATGCCAGCGCCGGCGATATGGATTTCATTATCGTAAACCAGGACCTGCTTATCCGTGATCTGATCAAGAAGAAAGAAGGAACCAAGGGCTTAATCACGGAACGGCCGGCCCTGATCGTCATAGATGAAGCTCATAATCTGGAAGCAAAGGTTAGAGATGCAGGAACACTCGAGTTCACTTTCCAGGGCACCTGCCGCATACTGGACGACGTCTTGCAGATCCTCTTCAAGCAATCCGCAGATCCGGGACTTATGGGGCAATTCAAATTTGTAAAAAGATGCGTTGGCCATATCTTTAAACAGGTAGAGGCGGATCTGCTTCACACAGCCAAACAGGACAATGACCGGGTAAAAGTATCGGAGATTACAGGAATTCCGTTAAGACATGCGGTGCAGATTTTGAAAGAGCTCAGTCTCAGCCTTTCCGTCTTAACTTCCCGGCGTGAGCGGGAAATCGACAATGCTTTTGAAGCCATGAACGGACTTATCGATCTCTTCGACGTACTCGCCGGAGCAAAGGACAACTATCTGATCTGGGCAAGCAACAGCAAGCGGGAGAGCACCATCAGTATCTGTCCAAAGGGCATAAGCCAATTTCTAAAGTATACTTTATTTAACGGGAAGACATCCGTGATCTTAACGTCAGCAACCATGTGCCAAGGCGGAGAAACGCTGGAGGAACAATACGCTTATCTGACTGAATCCCTCGGGTACAGGGGAGATTATATGGAGCGCCAGGCTTCACCGTTTGATTATGACAACCACACCATGATGTATATAGCCAAGGACGTCCCCTATTATAACTATAAGGACCGGAAAGGTTATCTTGAAGCGGCCTACAAGGAAATGCTGAGACTCTGTAATTTAACGGGCGGGCGGACATTGGTGCTTTTTTCAGCTAAGGAGGATATGAAGTATATCCATGAGAAATTAAACTCTGAGGAGCTTACATGGACGCTTCATGTGCAAAGAGAAGGATCGTCCCAAGACGGGGTGATCGCTGAATTCCGGGGCAGTAAAGGCGTCCTTCTTAGTACCGGTGTATTCTGGGAAGGCGTGAATATCGAAGGTTCCGATTTGTCGCAATTAATCATTTTCCGGCTGCCTTTCCCTGTTCCTTCCGATCCTATCTATGAATATAAGGCATCTCTGGCCAAAAATCCCTTGAATGATGTGTTTGTACCGGACATGCTGCTTCGGTTAAGACAAGGAACCGGCCGTCTGATCCGCAGTGAAACTGACCTTGGTGTACTCAGCATACTTGATTCCCGGCTCTCCGCTGCAGCCAAAAAGGATTACCGGGAACAGGTGCTGGATGCTTTACCTTTTAAAAAGGTTACCGAGGATTTCAGGGTTCTGGAGAAGTTCGTAAACGAAAAAGGGATAAAGCGCAGTGTTCCGCTCTCCCCCTCTTAATCACCACTCCATGAGTTCTATAATTTGAGCAGTCAGTTTGTCCGCCGCTTTACGGTGAGTGGCCTGGGACGGGTGGAAGTCGGCTGCGTATCCGTCAGCTTCCAGCTGCACATCAAATTTCATTGCATTAATATTACTGTCGCCTGTTTGCAGGGTATATTGTTTCACGGCTTGTTCGACAAAAGGATACAGCCTGTCTCCCATGATACCCAGCGTACACAGAATTGGAGCATGCGGATTGTTGCGTCTGACCATTTTTAGAAATTCAACATATTGATCAGCATATTCCATCTGCTTGTTGGTATCCTCTTTGGTGTATGAATCGTCATTCGTTCCAAGGTTAATGACAATCAGACCGGGCACAAACTTCCTGAAGTCCCAGCGCAGATCCTGGGGCAGCACACGATCATCAAATTTCCCCTCAGACTTCCCCACTTTTTCATAATAATCCGGGATCAGGTGCGTGGTAAGCTTTTGATCGTTTTCCGTATAGCCTGTAATGATGCCGTATCCGCTGTACGAAACCATGCTGTAGTCAGCATGGAGCTGCTGCGCGGTAAGGTAAGCATAAGTTTTGGTAACATCTTCCGTAGCCGTGGAAAAAGAATGCAGCCCAACCTCATCATCAACGCCATAGCCGCAAGTGATGGAGTCGCCGATAAATTCAATTTTATGTACTTCATCCGGGGTTGGCCTAATTCCATCCGCTGCATCAACAGCGATTTCCTGAATCCCTACCGTTGACATCGCCGCCTCTGATAATTTGATGAGCCTTATCGTGACGGTCTGCGCAGTTTCGCTTTTAAATACCGTATACGATTGGAGCGGTTGATCCACCTGATCGTCAATAACCCTTTTGCCGTTTACGCTGATGCCGACTCTAGCGAGATTATTGCCGGATGAGGCAACAGCATCACCTCTTAATGTGATCTCCGCTTTTGTACCATGGAAGGAAAATTCCACGCCGCCGCCTGAGAGCGCCAGCCACAGTACATCGTTAGAATAATGAGTCCGTCCGATGATTTTCACATGTTCATTCGTTGCTTTATAACTTTGAGTTTTGGGGGACATAATAACCTTCCTTCGCAGCATTTATATTTGTAACCTTAACAAAGGTGCTTTCTGTTTTCAACAAGTCGCGTTAAAATCAATGCTGAAGCATCTTCACTTACTGCTAGGAGGACATAATGGACATTCCCAGAGGCACCTACGGCTTTCGGTTCGCGGAAGATAAGGAGCTCCAGCTGTGCGTATTATTTGCAGCCGGGTCTGATTCGATCTCCACGCCTTCTTATCGCTGGGACGGTCTGGAACGGAACGATGGGCCACTTCTGTTGTTCCAATATACCCTCTCCGGAGAAGGCGTATTTGAGTCGGGGGACCGGACACACCGTGTTACCGCCGGGCAGGCCTTTCTCGCCGAAATTCCCGGACCCCACCGCTATTATTATCACCCGGAATCAGCAGAGCCTTGGGAATTCCTGTTCCTGCTCTTCCGGCCCGACCTGATTCTGCCCCACTTTCGCAAGTTCTTGCGTGAAGCCGGAGAAGTTCCTTATCTGCCCGCAGACTGTGCGCCGATCCGGGTCTTACGGATGATTGTAAACGATGCGGCGGCCGGCAGAATCTCCGACCCTCTTATTGCCTCGTCTTGCATCTATCAGTTCATGACAGAGCTCTCCAGGCTGCAAGTGACAACACTGCGGAACAGGGACAACTGGTCAGTGAACGTTAGGCGCGCAGCCGAATTTATTGAGCATAACTACTCACGGATGATCAGCATCGATCAGCTTTCCGAGCATGTAGCCCTGTCCAAATACCATCTGATCCGCCGCTTCTCGGCCAGCACGGGTCTGACTCCCGGAGCATATCTGACCCGTGTCCGCATAGAGAAGGCCATGGAGCTGCTCAGAGGCACCGGTCTCAGCATAGAAACCATTGCTGAGCAGATCGGCTACTCCAGCGGCAGTTATTTCATCAAGGCGTTCCGAAGCTTAACCGGACTTACACCGGGAGAATTCCGAAGCGGGGGCGAAAGCCTAACCTACCGCAGGCTGTTTTTTGATTAACCGCAATATAGTGCTATACCACTCTCAAGATTACTATAGATATCGCTAATCTCCTTTATTATGATGGAACTAGAAAGAGCAATAATACATCAGTAAAGGAGATTCACAATGGATCACAAGCTTGCAGCACCTACTCCGCCACTGGGCTGGAACAGCTGGGACTGCTACGGCGCAGCCGTAAC
Source organism: Paenibacillus sp. P46E (assembly GCF_001909095.1). NCBI lineage: Bacteria > Bacillati > Bacillota > Bacilli > Caryophanales > Paenibacillaceae > Paenibacillus > Paenibacillus sp. P46E. Next base: position 87,592 of record NZ_LVYZ01000041.1, on the reverse strand, counting down.
GGAAGAAGAAATACGCGGAAATGCGCAGTATATGGCAGAACACCTCAAAGCCTTCGGCTGGAGCTATATTACCGTTGATATTCAGTGGTACGAGCCTTATGCGAATTCTTCACAATACCGGCCGTTTGTTCCGCTGGTAATGGATGAATATTCCCGGCTGATGCCCGCCGAGAACCGCTTCCCTTCCGCAGCGGGGGGCCTTGGCTTCAAGCCCTTAGCCGATTATCTACACAGTCTTGGACTGCAATTCGGCATTCATATCATGCGCGGTATCCCGCGGCAGGCTGCCCATGCGGCAACACCGGTCTTGGGTACAACTGCGACGGCACGCGATATTGCACATACGAACTCCATCTGTCCATGGAATACAGATATGTACGGAGTGGACGCCTCCAAAGAAGGGGCGCAGGCGTATTATAATTCTCTCTTTGAACTGTATGCAGCGTGGGGCGTTGACCTGGTAAAGGTGGACGACATCGCCGCTTCCAGGCTGTATGATACTCATCAGCCTGAGATTGCCCTAATCTCCCAGGCGATTAAGCGCTGCGGCCGGCCCATGGTACTGAGCCTCTCTCCTGGCCCCGCTCCGGTGGAATACGCAGAATTCTTCACCGGACATGCCAACATGTGGCGGGTTACAGATGACTTCTGGGACCTGTGGCCGCTGCTGCTGGATATGTTCGACCGTTGCCGGAAATGGCAGGGCGTGCCTCAAGCCGGCTGCTGGCCGGACTGCGATATGCTGCCGCTCGGCCATATTGGTATCCGCTCTGTGGATGGCGGCGGGGAGGACCGCTGGACCCGGTTCACGCGTGATGAGCAGCTGACGATGATGTCGCTCTGGAGTATCTTCCGCTCGCCGCTCATCTTTGGCGGTGAATTGCGGGACAATGATGACTGGACGCTTGCGCTTCTTACCAACCGTGAGGTTCTGCGCATGCACCGGGAGAGCCACGGAGCCAGGGAAGCGCTCTGCAAAGATGATCATATTGTCTGGACCGCTGAGCACTCCGATGGCACCCGTTACGCTGCTGTATTCAACATTGGCGAAAGCCCGCTGCAGTTGGATCTGGCCCTTGAAGAGCTTGGCCTGAGTGGCGCAGCCGCCGGCACCGAGCTGTGGAGCGGAACGCCTGCCGAATTTGCCGCAGGTGCGCTGCAGACCACTGTTCCACCGCACGGCGTACGCCTCTATAGCTTCCTGTAAAGAAAAGCCGGTTCTCCAGATTCGTCTGGAAAACCGGCTTTCTTTTGGTGCAGAGGATTAGGCCTGGGTTATGCCAATGGTGATCAGGTCCTTCCATGTCTTCTCCCATATTGTCTGTTCCAGAAAACCTATAATAAGTCAATCCACTCAGACTTCTATCCACCCGTTGGTTATCACTTTTGCATACCAGAAAAAGCTGTCTTTTGGCATTCGTACTAATGAATTGAAATCTACATGAATCAATCCGAAACGCCTGCTGTAACCGTCAGCCCACTCAAAATTATCGAGCAAAGACCAGGCGATATAGCCCTTTACCAGTACCCCTGCCTCCATTGCCCGGTTAAATGCTTGCTGAGATATGCAATACGCTTGTTATCCTGAACTTTTCCCTGGACCGGATTGTCATCATAACACGCTCCGTTTTCGGTGATGTAGATAGGGATTTGACCATAACGTTCCGTAATGTGTACAAGCACCTTATATAGACCTTCAGGGTAAATCGGCCAGTTAAAGTCTGTTCTTTCATAACCTTCATCTATGTCTTCAAGCTCAAATAGGCCATTATCCTTCTTATAGCGCCCCAAGGAGCCTGTATAGTAGTTAATTCCAAGGAAATCTATCGGCTGCTTAATATCTTCCATGTCCCCTTGCTGAACATTCACCTTCGCACCCCGGGCCTCAAAGGCTGCAGTCATAAATTCAGGATATTCCCCTTTAAAGATAGGGTCCATGAACCATTCAACCATCCACCCTATTCTGCGGCGGCAAGCACCGGCATCTTCCGGTTTAGAGCTAAACGGTTCACGCCAGCTTACATTCGGAGCATAACCAATTTGGCCAGGAACCTCCAGCTGCCGGAATAGCTTCACTGTTCTGCCGTGAGCGATCATCAGATGATGAGCAACATCAAGTGCGCTTTGCAGATTCTCCTCACCCGGAGCCAGGTCTCCAATATAATGGGCTTTGAAAGAGACACACCAAGGCTCATTGAAGGTAGTCCAGTATTTGATTTTTCCCTGGAATGATTTGAACATCTCTCCGGCATACAGGGCAAAAGCATCAATGGTGTCACGATTCTTCCAGCCTCCTGTATCCTGAAGAGCCTGTGGAAGATCCCAATGATAAAGGGTACAAAAAGGCTCAATTCCGTTGTCGAGCAGCATGTCCACTAGCCTATGGTAAAAGTGAAGCCCTTCCTTGTTAAGCTCTCCCGTGCCGTTGGGGAAAACTCTGGACCAGGATATGGAGAACCGGTAAGTACGAAGCCCGAGCTTTTTCATATAAGCAATATCTTCCTCATAGTGATGGTAATGTCCACAAGCGATATCACCGTTATCACCATTTCGTATATTCCCTGGAGTATGTGCGTAGGTATCCCAGATTGAAAGGCCGCGTCCACCCTCGTTCCAGGCCCCTTCTACCTGATAAGCAGCTGTCGCTGCCCCCCACAGGAAGTCCTTAGGAAACTGTATAATTGACAATACAATTCACTCCATTTCCCTGTATATAAAATAATCAAAGTCTGCCTGCTTTCGGGTGCCCCCCAAATCCTGCGCACACACTCCTACGAATGTCCCTGTAAATCTTAAAGGCTCAGCAGCTTCATCCGAGAGATGCAAGATATTAATCTCTTCGCCAACCGGGCACCAATTGGTGTCCTCAGTTGCATAATAAAATTGCAGACGGTCCCGGTGGACTATAGCCTTTAAACGAACCGGACCATATTGCGGCAGCTTCAGATCAGCTGCGAGCAGCTCATCGTATACCCCATGCTTCGATTCAATAATCCCAATTACTCTGCCGTGCTGCTCGAGATGGGTAATCCTTAAGTACACATAATCTTCTGTGTTGTAATATAGAATCAGGCCTGCCATCTGCTGAAAGCTCTCCGGCTCGAACTCAATTACCGTCTCTGCCTCAATACTAAATGACTGCTGCCGACGGGCAATCAGACTCTGCCTGTGCAGAGAGCTTAAAGACTCCATTCCTTTTAAGCGCAGAAAACCCTCCCGTTCACTAAGGGTGAGCCAGCTTGGATCCGGCGGGATTCGGAGTGTGCTCCAATGGCTGCCCAGCAAGGGTTCATCAAAATCATCCCGCTCCAGTTCCGGTTTAAACGGATGAAGCGGGAGGGCTGGAGCCTGTACCGTAGCAGAAGGGGAGTTCCCTCCCCCTTCCAAACGGAGCCAGCCTTTCTCGTCCCAGTAACATTTCTGCAGTGCTGTCTCCCTGCCCAGCGTACAATGATGACCATCCGCCGGTCTTGCGCAAAGGTGGGCCATATACCATTCGCCATTTTGGGTTTCAACTAAGGAGGCATGCCCGGCTTTTTGGAGAGTCAACCCGGAATTACCACTGCTGGTCAGCACCGGATTAAGCGGATCAATTTCGTAGGGTCCATGAAGGCAAGCCGATCGCGCGACAGTAACAGCATGCTGGTACCGGGTTCCACCCTCCGCAGTAATCAGATAGTAGTAGCCATCCTGCTTATACAGGTGCGGCCCTTCCGTAAATCCTAATTCTGTTCCTTCAAAGATGGTTGCAGCCGGACCCACCAGTCTTTGCTCCGAGTGTGAATATTCCTGAATGACAATGCCTCCGAACTTGTTCTTCCCCTTCCGGAAATCCCATAACATGCTCAGCAGCCATTTCCGGCCGTCATCATCATGAAACAAAGAGGGATCGAACCCGCTGCTGTGCAGATATACCGGTTCCGACCATGGACCTTCTATATCTGCTGCTGTCACAAGGTAGTTGTGGGTGTCCTTAAAAGCACCTTTGTGAGACTTAACATCTGTATAAATTAAATAGAAGAGACCGCTATCATAAGTCAGGCAGGGTGCCCATACACCGTCGGAATCTCCGTTCCCCTGCATGTTCAGTTGCGATATCCGGTCTAGTGGCCGCTTCAGCAATCTCCAGTGAATCAGGTCCTTGGAATGGTGAATCTGAACGCCCGGGAACCACTCAAAAGTGGAAGTGGCAATATAGTAATTGTCTTCTACGCGTATAATAGACGGATCAGGGTTGAATCCGCGTAGTACGGGATTAGTAATGGCATTCATCTTATTAATTCCCTCCTCATCAGGTCCCGTTAATGAGCTTCAGTTACCGATATCTGTGAAATTGTCACAGGACCAATAAGTCCGCTCGGCTCCTGCTGAGAGAAGGAAGACAAAAAGTCCCGCTGGTCTTTAACAAGCGTATTCGTAACCTCAATAACCAGGCTATTGGTCCCTTTACGAATTGGACCCGCTATCTCCATCCGATATGGCGGGCACAGGTTAACGCCTGCATGTTCACCGTTAATCCACACTTCTGCCGTTTCATAGACCTCGCCTAGTTCAAGAAATGCGCTGTTACATGAAGCGTTCCATTCAAATTCTGTCTCATAACGGAACGTACCGGAAAAGCTGGGCAGATCACCGGGACCAGACATATTCTTCAATGTGGTTAGTGTCCCCCACTCCTTGAATTGCGGATAATGATCGGCATCGGCAATGGAAACTATCCATTCTCCATTCATTTCCAATATCGGACCCTCTGCCCTCCGTGGCAGACCGGCAGGATAATCTTTAAGGGAAGGCCCATGCAAAAGGACGATGGATTCATATGGGTGCATAACAAGCTCCACCATTCTTGCACCGGACTGCCTGGCGGCCTCCAGCCTGTTCACCTTATTAAGAAAAGCATGATAGGCATAAACATTACCTTGCACCGGCAGAACAATCTTCGTAGAGATAATCTGATGTGGACTCTCGTTAAAAAACATAAACACATCTAAATCATCATGAGTATAGTGATAATTCCGGAGATAAGGTTCATATCCTTCAACTTTAACCTCAAAGTATCCATCTGCAGTCAAATCATCCGCCAGTTTGTCTAAAGCTACCATCCTCACGTTTGGATGAGCCGAAAGCAGTGACAGTTCACCGGTTACATTGATTCCTTCACTTGAGCGTTCCGGCAGTCCTTCAACAAAACGGACGGATAAGCCTTGCTCAGCGAACTGGGCCAAGCGTTGTATCATCGCTGCCGGGAGTGCTTCCGCATAAGGTATAATCAGGCATCTATAATTTTCAATATTGACATGCAGTTTGTTATCCTGAACATGAGCTGCCTCCAGAAGCACATCAACGGGAATCACTTCACAATCGATTTGATGCTGCATCAACGCCTTAACCGGCTTATGAAAGTACATCGCGTTCCCTGACCATTCGGCTTCAGCATGATAGACGACAGCCGCAGACGCCACATGTATCCCCCCTGAGATTAGGTGGCTGATCCGGTTAATGTACTGGTTCAGATAGCCATAATAGCGGTACTGCGGATTCTGTCCGCCCGCATACATATGCGGCGGACAATCCGGCTCCGGAAAAGCTTTTTGGGTAAACGCATGCGGGACAAAATGATTGACGCCGCGGACTAGCATATGGTCAGTAAGCCACTTCATCAGCTTCAAGCCTTCCGTCCAGCCATAGGCCCCATAGACTTCACACATCGTCCGGCCTTGTTTCTTCGGATCCATGTGTCCCAGAGATACACCGAGCTTAGCGAGACCATAGTGGAAGAATTCACTATCCGTCTCTCCTCCCGTTGGCTGGCGGAAAGATAATTCATCAAAGCCGGGAACGATTTGCCACAGCACCACATCAATACCCGACATGTCTTGTCCCCAGAGTGAGCGGAAGAAGTGTCCGGTTCCGGGACCCAGCCTTGCATGCACGTTGTTATCTTCAAGAACATGTCCGATGTATTCCACACCGCGGGCTCTGCACCAGTCTCCGATCTGACCGCTGAAATGTTCTGCATACAGCCTGCTGACGATATTCATATAGGTGTAGCGGATAATGTCCGATTGTTCCCCGGCATCATGCCAGAGAAGATACAGCTGTTTACGGTAGTCCTCTCCGAGCGCCTGCTCGAGCAGGGCCGGCATTTCATTGCTCCAAGGAAGCGGTACCCCTTGTTTACCTGGCTTTGAATTGAAATCAAAAGTCGTCTTATCATTATAAAATCCGGGTTCGTCTGAAAAGAATCCGGCAAATGTCTTGCCGAAATGAGCCTTATAACGCTCATACACAGGCTCATAAACCGTATCAAGCAGAATACGGACTGAATTTCGGACTAGCGGGTTCAGATAATCTTCCTGCTCCTTGCTGCCGCCATCCTTATTTTCCGAGATCATAAATACCCGCCAATACCCCTCTGGGATATCCCAATACAGCGTACCTTCATGTACAAATTCAGTGAGATCAACACATTCACTGAGTAATGTTCCACTCGATGGATCACGGCGGACCGCAACCACTGAGAGCAGTTTATTATTCCCTTTAGCGTTATGGCGCAAGGAGAAGGTCGGCCGGAGTCCGGTCATCAGCAAGGTATCCAGCAGCAGAGAGGTTCCCTTTGCAGGACCAATTGTATCGATATAGCGTTCACCCAAAAACTTACGCTGAAGCTCCTCCGGAGCCTCCTTCACCTTGCCTGCCGCATGCCCCGTAGGGAAATGATCATCATCCAGCAGCCATACCTTCATGCCGCGATTTCGCGCCTCATCCATAATAATATCCATATCCAGCCACCACTTTGGTCCAAGAAAATCAGGATGAGGCCGTGCCTCAACGCACAATGCCCCGATTCCAGATTCATGGACACGGGCGATTTCTTCCCGGATTACAGCTTCTTCCTCCCCATGCTGCCAGAGAAAAGGAAGAATATAATTGTGCTCCTTGCCTTGCAGCACTTCCGTTATACGACTGCTCATGTTTACCTCCTGCAGAATCAAGTTCTGTTCTATAGCTTACTGCTGCACTTTGCTGTACCATTCTCTGGCACGCTTCGTGACCTCTTCACCGCCTGATTTGTTCCATTTCTCTACAAACTCATCAAACTTGCTAATGGGGTACTGTCCAATAATAATCTTGGCGGCATATTCAGCATAAAGGGTGCGGTTGTTAATGTCCGGGAAGCCATCGTATACACTGGCAGGCATACCGTCACCGGCAATGACTTTGGCATACTTCTGAGCCTCCTTCATATTCCGGGTGACCTGATCAATGGCCCACTTACTGTCTTCTGATACCGTGCTGTTGAAAAGATCTATCGTAAGATCAAGTGTCGATATGCTTGTAGCCGGATTCAGAATCTGATTCTCCTGAGTGCTCTTGTCATCCGGGAGCTTAATGGCTTTTCCGTCTTTCATTGTATAGTGCATGCCTTCTACACCAAGAAACAGGTCTTTCCAGTTTTTCTTATCGTACACGTTGTTAAGCAGCTTTAGCGTGGCCATCAGCTTTTCCTCATCCTTGTTGTTCTTAACAACCCACAGAGGAGAGGCAAATTTCTTCATCGTATAAAAGCCTTTATAGCCTGCGACCTCAGGTACAGGAAGTACGGAAAACTCTGCCTTCACACCTGTGTTCTTGTACAGGTTCTCAAACACCAGGTTCCCCTGCTCTACCCAGTGGAAGTAATTCCCCACCTTATTGGATTGGATCTTCCCTTCCCACTTATCCTTACTATTAAGAACCGACTCCTTATCAATCAAGCCTTCCTTATATAGCTTGGCTATGAATTCCAAAGCGGCTCTCATATTTGGCGTAACCGCAGAATAAGTCAGCTTGCCATCGTAAATATCCCAATCCGGATAACCCTCGAACATAGCCACACCATACATAGCGAACAAATGATCCATCCAGCGCACCTGCTCCCGGCCGCCAGTTGGAATCTCATCCTTCTGGCCGTTGCCGTTAGGGTCCTTGTCCCGGAAAGCCTCCAGCACCTTTACATATTCATCCTGTGTTTTTGGCATTTTCAGCCCCAACTTATCCAGCCAATCCTGGCGGATCAGCCCGGCGTATCTGCCGTATTCAACGACATTGGGAATATAATAAATTCTCCCCTGACCTGTAGGGTCATTTGCCTTGACCACTTTCCAGATATCTTCCGGAATAGCCTTCCACACGTTCGGCGCATATTTAGGCAATAGTTCAGTCAGATCGGCAATCGCCCCGTTCTTCGCCAGACTGTCCTCAAGTCCTTGCTGAGGTACGAACAGATCCGGCATTTCGTTAGCGGCAATCTTAAGGTTCAACTGGTTGAGATAGTTAGTTCCCCCGTTCCACTCCACATACGGATTAATAACCCCAACACCCAGCTTTTCCTTATAAAATTCGTACAGTTTGCTACCTTTGGTAACCGGCTGATATCCGATGTTGGTACCCCATACCTCAATATCAACTACTTTATCTCCGTCCGAAGCCTGATTCTGATTGGCATTTGCGTTACCCGCTGAATTGTTTTCGTTCCCGTTACAACCGGTTACAGCAGTAACAGCAAGAGCGCTTGCGGCTAAAAATAAACCAACCTTTTTAAAACTCATGTTTCTGTATCCCCCCTCTAAAGCTATTTGTTACGGACTGAAGTCCTGATATCTTGTCTTAAGAAATCATCCTTTGACCGAACCAATCATTGCCCCCTTGACGAAATACTTCTGCAAGAAAGGATATACCACAACAATCGGAACAATTGCAAAGATAACCGTTGCTGCTCTCAGCGTTCGCTCATTGTAGTTAAGACTCATCGTCGATGAGGCCCCCGCCATAATAACGCTGTCATCGGTGATAAATTGGCGGATTTTGATTTGCAGCGGGAACCAGTTGGTGTCCTGAAGGAATAACAACGGATGCTGAAACTGATTCCATAGCACGACACCATAAAACAAAGCAAGGGTTGCCAGTACAGCCTTGGACAATGGAAGCACAAACTGGAACAGCATCCGGAAATATCCGCAGCCCTCCAAAAAGGCCGCTTCCTCAAGCTCCTTAGAGAATTGCTTGAAGAAGGTTCGCATGATGATCAGATTGAACGGATTCAAAATATGAGGTATAACCAGGACCAGCGGATTGTCATACAGGCCGATACCGCGTACGGTCAGGAAATACGGTATGATAGGTGCCTTGAAAATCATCGCAACTACAACAGCCATCATAATGACCGAACCCCACCGGAATTCCGGCTTTGACAGCGGATAGGCGAACAAGGCTGTCATCAGAAGGGCCAGTACTGTTCCAATCACAGTTGTACTGAGCGTCAAAAAGAATGATTTCCATAAATCAGGACGGTCGACAATGTACTTCCAGGAGTCCAAAGTAAATTGCTTCGGCCACAGCGTGACAAGGTTCATATCTACTGCACTTTTGGAGCTCAAGGAAGTAGAGATTACGGATACAAGCGGTACTAGCGCTACGACAGATAACAGGATGAGTAAGCCGGTAATGACTCCTACGAATACTTTTTCTCCTCTTGATGCAAGCATAGTCACCAGAGCCCCCCATCCGAAACCTTATTGGACAACTTGTTAAACGTATAGACCATGATAAATCCAATTACCGATTGGAACAATCCAACTGCTGTTGCGAAACTATACTGTCCTTGCTGAATGCCCGTTCGGAACACATAAGTATCCAGGATATCTCCCACGTTGTAAGTCATCGGAGTCAGCAGGTTATATACCTGATCGAATCCGAGATCCAGGAAATTCCCGATATCGAGCAGGAACAGTACAAGCACGGTAGGCAGCAGAATCGGGAATGTAATATGTCTGATTTGTCTGATTCTGGAGGCCCCATCGATCATCGCTGATTCATAGAGCTGAGGGTCAATTGCACTGATTGCGGCCATGTAGACCACGGTTCCCCACCCAGCATCCTTCCATATGGAAGCCAGCACATAAATCGGTCTGAAGTATGCGCTTTCCTGCATCGCCAGTACAGGCTCGGCACCAAACCATCCAAGGATAATGTTGAACATTCCGCTTAGTGAAAAGAAATCGAAGAGAATCCCTCCTACGATTACCCATGACAAGAAATGCGGGATGTATAGTGCAGTCTGAATTCCTTTCTTCAGTGCCGATTTCCGGATCTCATTAATCATTAGCGCCAGCAGAACTGGAACCGGAAAAACAATCGTAAGCTTGAATAATCCCAGCAGTAGAGTGTTGCTAAATACATTGAGAAAGTCAGGATGCTTCAGCAGGGTTTCAAAATGCTTAAATCCTACCCAAGGACTATCAATAAAACCCTGGAATACGGAATAATCTTTGAAGGCGATTACAGCACCAGCCAGCGGAATGAATTTAAATACGATGAGAAATATAATTCCCGGAATCGCCATCACATAAAGCGGCCAGTATAACTTCATCTGATGAGATGCAATAGATTTCAATGTTTTCCCTCCTAATATCTCGTGTTGAATTCGTTTACAATGTAACTATATAATTATCAGATTCATCGCTCAATCAGCCGTTTTTAAGTTCCTACCAGGTCATTTAAAGGAATATCTAATACGTATTTCTTAGGAATCCCTTTAGAGTCGAGCGGCCCCCTTCTCTCAGACTGCCCGGTATACACACCCTTCAGTTATCCCTGTTTCATTAAAGGCATCAACTCTTACATACAGCGGCTGATCTTCAATCAACGCTTTAATTGTTAATTCATTACAGCCGAATACCATATGGCTATGGTACAGCTTGTCCGGAGCAAATCCCCAGAGCACATTATATCCTGCAGCTTCATCTCTCTCCCAACTTACGGAAAGATCAAGCTTGCTTATCAATTCTGTTTGGACGCCACTGACTTGTCCCGGGGACGTTCCCTTGCCGATCCCAAACACTCTAAGTCCGGAAATACAGGCAGACTGATTAAAGGGTAATGAAATTACTGTACATTTGATAAATCTGGCTTTCGTCCCCTCCTCTTGCAGGACTAGATCATGCGGCAAATTGGTATTTGCTTCAGATTTATCTTTCATTACAAAGTATTCCTTGCCGTCCGTTGAGCCTTCGAGAAGCCATCTGGTATAATACTGACGATCATCTATCAGTCTTTCACCTTGCAGCGTTGTTTCCATAGGTAGTGTTGCATTGATCTGATCATCAGCAAAATTGATCTGCACCGCATGCACATCGCATACATGCTCCAGATCGATTTCCAGCCATTCTCCAGGGGAGTTGGACTCCGCCCTCCACCAGGTCTGCACATTTTCGTCCGTTGCCTGGAAAGCCTGTCTGCCTTCTTCTTGAGAAGAGGCTTCAGCCGGTTTGCCGTAAGATAGCAGCATCCACTCCGGATGGCTCCATGGATTCATCCGCTTTTGCTCGATTTTATAAGGCCAGTCTCCATACCGTTGATTACAGAATAACTCTCCGTCCTGATCAAATCCTGCCAGCCAGAGCCCAAGTCTTCTTTCGAATATATAATTCATACTGATTCTCATGGATGAGGTATGCCATAGATTCCCATAATTATCTGTCATGGTTGACCCGTGTCCGGCCCCTGGTATAAATCCTCCCGGCTTGTAAGAAAACGGGTTATTGGCTGCCAGCGTAAATGGCCCTAGAGGTTTGTCCGAAATATAGACACCGTCCGAGTAGATGTTATGTTCTGTTCCGGGGCTGGCATATTGGAGATAATATTTTCCATCATGCTTCTCCATCCAGGCTCCCTCAATGTAAGGATCGTTTCCTATAGTGTTTTTAAATTTAATCAAAAGTTCTTCCGGAGCATCAGGATGCATCCCGGCAAATTTTTGAACGATTTCTTCAATCTCTTCTGGTGATCTGAGGTTATGATTTTCACCTTTTCTTTCATAGCCAATCTTAGTACTGTTACCATAAATAAGCGGAGATGCTTCTCCTATAGGCTTCATATCCTCCAAATTAAGCTCTACTCCGTAAATAGGCGTCTCGTTGGAACACCCCCAGTAGAAATAGATCCTTCCGTCATCATCCAGGAACAAATTAGGGTCCCAAAAAGGGAACGTCCCCTGGATTTCCTCAAATTCACCGCTGATCGGATCTTTTGTCCTGTAAAATGAACAGTTTCTTGATTTATTCGATGCTGAAAAATAAAGATACTCCCCGATTACCCGCACATCCGGAGCGTAGTCGTAAACCGGCACTCCCTTGAGCGGGTGGAAGGTCCAATCGGTCATATTGCTGCTTGTCAGAAATCCAGCCGTCATCGAAGGAAACAGATAATATTCTCCATGAAAGATAACCAGCGACGGGTCCGCAGCTTCCCTGAAGGTAACTCGGGTCCCTGCTGTCTCTACGATCTGATATTTATATTCAATATTTAGCGGATTACATACATAAGTCATTTCTCTCCACATCCCTTTACTTTGGTATCAACACCTAAATCTACAGGTCCTACACAGAAAATCCGCCCGACTGTAAAATGTGTCGAGCGGAATTTTAGCGTTAATCCTTTATTTCTTGACTTTTGCGTACCATTCTCTAGCCCGCTTAGTGACCTCTTCACCGCCAGACTTATTCCATTTCTCTACGAACTCGTCAAACTTGCTGAGCGGGTATTGTCCAATAATAATTTTTGAAGCATATTCCACGTAAAGTGTACGGTTGTTTATGTCCGGGAAGCCCTCATATACACTGGCTGGCATGCCATCACCAGCAATGACTTTGGCATATTTCTGGGCTTCCTTCATATTACGGTTCACCTGATCAATCGCCCACATTCTATCCGCTGAAGCAGTGCTCTTGTTGAGATCCATCATGAAATCAAGGGTGGATATTTTGGAATAGGGATCAAGAATCAGGTTTTCCTGTGTGCTCTTGTCATCCGGCAGCTTCGTGGCTTGGCCATCCTTCATCGTATAATGCATGCCCTCTACGCCTAAATACAAATCCTTCCAGACTTTTTTGTCATACATGTTGTTCAGCAATTTCAGAGTAGCCATTAGTTTTTTCTCATCTTTGTTATTTTTCACTACCCAAGCTGGAGGAGTGAATCTTTTCCAGGTATAGAAGCCTTCATAGCCCTCAACCTTTGGAACAGGCAGTACAGTGAAATTAGCTTTCACGCCGGTATTTTTGAACAAGTTCTCCAGAGGCAAATAACCCGATTCTACCCAATGGAAGTAATTCCCTACTTTATCGGATTGAATCTTGCCATCCCACTTGTCTTTGCTGTTCAGCAGCGACTCCTTGTCAATTAATCCTTCCTTATACAGCTTCGACATGAACTCCAAGGATGCTTTCATGTTCGGAGTCACTGCGGAGTACGTCAGTTCCCCATTATAAATGTCCCAGTCCGGATAGCCTTCGAACATCGCTACACCATACATCGCGAACAATTGGTCCATCCACCGTACCTGCTCCCGTCCGCCGGTAGGAAGTTCATCCTTCTGTCCATTGCCATTAGGGTCCTTATCCCGGAAAGCCTCCAACACCTTTACATACTCATCTTGGGTAGTAGGCATTTTCAAGCCAAGCTTGTCGAGCCAATCCTGGCGGATCATGCTGGCGTATCTTCCGTAGTCAACCATACCCGGAATATAATAGATTTTGCCCTGGCCGGTAGGATCATTTGCCTTTACGATATCCCACATATCCTGCGGGATGGCATTCCACAGATTCGGCGCATACTTAGGCAGAAGCTCTGTCAGATCGGCAAGTGCACCGTTTTTGGCCAAGCTGTCCTCGAGACCTTGCTGTGGCAGAAAAAGGTCCGGCATTTCGTTAGCAGCAATCTTCAGGTTCAGCTGGTTAAGATAGTTCGTTCCTCCGTTCCATTCCACATATGGATGGAGGACGCCAACACCGAGCTTTTCCTTATAGAATTCGTACAGCTTGCTTCCCTTCTCAATCGGCTTATACCCAATGTTGGTGCCCCAAACTTCAATGTCAACAACTTCATCTCCGCCAGCGGCCTGATTCTGATTCTGGTTAGCAGCTGCTGAATTTCCGGAATTGTTATTGTTCCCGCCACAACCGGATATAGTTGTAATGGCCAAGGCGCCTGTCGCTAACATCAACCCCATTTTTTTGAATATCATCTTGTTCCCCCTTAATATTTTTTGAATCCGCTTACAATTAAAATGATACAATCAGTCAATTCCACACTCAAATGGGCATTTTTAAGTTTAAACATGTCATTTTCAATAAAATAAAAGCCATTCCTAAGGAATGACTCATTACGTTCAGCTATTCGGCAGATTTTTGCGAAAATCTCTGGGTTTGTATCCTGTAAACTTTTCAAACATCCGCGCAAAATGCTGCGCATCAGAATATCCAACCATCCGGCAAATTTCGTACACTTTCAAATCTGTATTCTCCAGCAGTTCCTTTGCTTTATCGATCCGCAGTTGGGTCAAGTAATTCAAGTAGTTGTCTCCCGTTTTTCTTTTGAACAGCTGGCTTAAATAAAAAGGACTGATAAAAAACCGCGCAGCCAAATCAGCAAGACTGATTTGTTCATTATAATGTTTAGACACATATAGCTTAATTTCCGATATAATATCTTTTCTATGAGATAGATTATGTTCCAACTTGAAATGGATGATCCCTCGAATGACTTGTATCATCCATTCCTCCAAATACTCAAGCGTCCTAAACCGCGAAAAGCCTTCCAAAGACAGAATATGTCTGCCTACCAGTTCATTCTGCTGTAGCTGCTGGAATGACAGCCTTCGGATGCTTGACAGAAGGATGTTTAAACACCATAGTTGCAGATCTGCGGGAGACATTCCCGGTTCGGCTACCATTCCCCGGAAAATTTCGTGGATGATGTCCACACATTCTTCCTCGTCCATATTATCAAGTGCAGTTTCCAGTTTGGATATCATCTCCTCCGGCACCGGATGACTGTGGTCTGTCATTGTTATAATTTCATTATAGGAAATTACAGGATCTCCTGCCTTAATCACTTTGTAGCTTAGTGCATTTCGTGCTTCTTCGAAAGACTGGCACATCCCCGTTGTCCGCTTATACACTGCACCAATGCCTACGCTGATCGACAGATTCAGATCACGGTAGACCGCCTGTTTCAGTTCTTGTATCACATGAAGCAATCTGCCATGCAAAATATTGCTGTTATGTGCAATCACAATCGCAATTTGCGGGCCGAAATACCGGAAGCAGTATACTTGATGGTAATTTTTCAAAGCCTGGTCTATTAAATGTAACAGTGGCTGAAAACCAATCTCCTTCAGTGCATCCGTACTGCCCTCAATTTCAATCAGGATAGAATTGAACCAGATGCCTGCTGTAGGAATTTGAGCACTGCGAAGCAGCTCATCCACCAGACTGGTCTGATCATTCCCGATATCAAGAATGTCCCGTAAGGTTTCTTCCTGAATCCGGCTATGAATTTCATGCTTTAATTCGTCTAAACTTTGCAGCTTGATCCTGTCTGCACGAATCCGTTCCATGACCTGGTTCACACTGTCACGCAACTCTTCTTCCTCAACCGGCTTGTTGATGTAGAATTGTACCCCCAGCTTCATCCCTCTTCTGGCATACTCAAAATCTGCATATCCACTTAACAGAATGAATTTAGTCTGAACTTTCGTTTCTTCCAGCATTTTAATCATATCGAGACCATCTGCTTTGGGCATACGTATATCCGTTATTGCAATATCCGGGCGGAGCTTTTGTATGATTTCGTATCCTTCAAGTCCGTTATAAGCTACTCCAACAACCTTACATTCCGGAAGATAGCGGCCTATGATCTTTTTGAGTCCTTCCACGATACCCTTTTCGTCATCTATGATTACTACTTTCATCCCAATCTCCTCCTGCTGTCTGTTCATTGCCGTTGGTATTTCAATTCCCTGGTATCAGGATTTCAATGGTTGTTCCCTCCACATTTCCGGGAACGATGGTTAGATAATACCGGTCACCGTAATGGAGCTTGATACGTTCAGCAATATTTAAGAGGCCCAGTCCTTTTTCAGTTTGTTCACCAATGATCTCCAATTTGTATTTATGTGAATCCGCTCCGTCTAAAAGCGCACGCAGTTCGGCTTCCTTGTCCGGGCTCATACCCATTCCGTTATCCATAATCCGAAATAACATTTCTCCTTGTTCTGTCCAACTGCCCTCAATCCTGATATCCATAATACGGCTATAGTCCTCAAAACCGTGATTAATGCTGTTTTCAACAATCGGTTGAAAGACCAGAGGGATGATGCTGCACCCCAGCATTTCATCAGGTATCTCGAACTCAAACTTGAACATATAATCAAAACGGATATTCTGAAGCTGCAGATAATTTGTTGTATATTCCAGTTCATGTTTAACTGAATGCTGCTTACCTTCCTTGGCTAAGACCAGCCGGAACATGCGTGCCAGAATTTTAATCATATCCGCGGTCTCATCATCATCTTTCATCAAAGCCTTCATACGAATGGATTCTAAGGTATTGTAGAGCATATGAGGATTGATCTGATTCTGGAGAGCGATGAATTTTGCCTGCCGCTGTTTGATTTCTCCGATATACACATCCTCTATCAAAGTTCGGATGGTTGTAATCATTTTGTTGTAGCTGTGTACCAGACTTCCGATTTCATCATTAGCCTGCTCTTTCTCTATAGCCAGATATTGTCCCACTTCTGCTTGCTTCATACTTCTCCGAAGTGCCTTAATTGGCTTGGTAATCGTATAGCTCAAACCAAATGAGAACAGCGTTATAACCAGACAACTCATCAGAATGACAACGACAGTCATGACTTTAATCTGATTAATTTTTTGAAGAAGCCTTGAGCGGGGGATATCCGTTCGAATTAACAACTCCCCTTGGGATGTCCTTCCCAATAAAACAATATGATCTTTGGTTTCGTTATTCTTGATATAGCTAGGGCCTGAGTCCAGAACCTGCTTCCAGGATAACTGTCCGCTCGCAGCATCAGAATGGTAGACGATTTGTTGCTTAAGATTAGTGATAACTACACTTATACCGTACTTGTCCCGAGCCAAAATGAACTCATGATCCAGCTGCAGCAATGTAAAAGGGTCTAAATCAATAAGCAGCATTCCTGCATATGCCCCATCTGAGCTGAATAGCACTCTTCCCGCAGTTACAACCGCTCCCTCCCCTTTATCCTCATAGTAGGAACGGTCATGTAGTCCCGTGATGAAGAAGGTTTCATTCGAATCCCTAAGCCCCTTGTACCACTCTTGAGCCAACAGCATGTTCTCATTCACTTTGTTCGTTGAACTGCTGAACTGATACACGCTGTCATCTCTGCTGACCAGCATCACCGTGCTCATCTCCGATTTGAGCAATGCGACTCGCATCAGCAAACGCTGCACAGCAAGTCTTTGATTAACTATTTCGTCAAAAGGCAAATTTTTCGTATCGCCGAGACTATAAATGATATCGTTGTCTACAAGTACCGACTTCGTAACCTCCTCATATTCTTTTAGAAATTCATTCAAA
Organism: Paenibacillus sp. P46E; assembly: GCF_001909095.1. Taxonomy (NCBI): domain Bacteria; kingdom Bacillati; phylum Bacillota; class Bacilli; order Caryophanales; family Paenibacillaceae; genus Paenibacillus; species Paenibacillus sp. P46E. The sequence goes on along the minus strand of NZ_LVYZ01000041.1, from coordinate 70,144 downwards.
GTACTCCTTATTTGCGAAGTATAGAGTGAAGCAAACTCCTGAGAAGATTCCTCTAACCCTTTTGCAGATTGTTGAAATATGAATGCGCTTACAGATAATAGAGGAATAACACATACCAATACATAACCAAGCATCAGCTTATTTTGTAATTTCATATTTTTTATTCTTGTAAATATTCTTCTTTTCCAAGGATTGCGAGTTCGTTCCATACAGGGCCCTTCCTTCATTAAGAATGCATTTACAAGAAAGTATACTATAGTAGTTTCTGAATTGAAGAGGGATTTTTGATTTTTTTCAGGGATATTTACATGATTTTTCCGTTTCTCTAAATAAAATAGTGCATGCATAGAAGCCGAACCCTATACGGGCCCGGCTAGGCATGTAATCTTTTCTCACGACATTTCCACTTCCCTTGAATTTGGCTTCCTGCCATAATTAAATTTCTTTTCTATATCTTTAGCAAATTTTTCGCCCTCATCGGCTAAATGTTTTCTCATAAAGAATCCGCCCAAGCCATTTATCCATGCTGCAAAAGCCAGTAGCCGGGATGGAAAATCCGCTCCAATCGTACAACTAAATTCGCAAGAGTTGTTATCAATAGGCGTGACCTTCAATTCCCATGGAACTCCAACAATGGCTGGTATCCATCGACATATATATGCTTCTGTCCGGTCAGAGTAGAAACGCAAATGATCCTCTGTGTGCTCTTTTAATTGATAGTGCTGAACAATCATCTCATTCCCCATATTTTCCACATTAACCATATAGAACTCGCCATTTTCAAAATAACTGCCCATTGCCTTGTGACCTTTTGAAAAGGATTCATATTCAGCTGGAGTCATCTCCGTTACCCATTTGTACAAATCCACATGTTTCGCTGCAATCTGCAATTTAAACTTCTTTGTCATTCTCATCTTCGTGATCCTTCTTTCCTGTAATTTTTCTTGTGAGTCCATCGTGCCAATTCATAATCATTTGATAATATTCTTTGCCAAACATCAATGCCGCGTGCTCATATACGCCCATCTCATGAACGTGCTTCTCTTCCCCCTTTTCCATTTTTTCAGCATGGGATATATGCTTCCGAAGCTGGCATAATTCACATATAGCAATATTACATATATCTAATTGAAATATATCATTTCGATATATAAAATATAGAGGTTGACGATCGATTTGTCAATAATAAAAACAAAAAAATCCAAAGGGATGTTCTCCCTTTAGATTTCTCAAAGTAAACTGCAATTTTCAACATCACTTCCCGTCAGTGAAGCACCTGACGTTGGATTTATTTAAGCAAGCTAATACTGTCATCACACCACCGAATAAGGCTGCTAAATTGTTTTTTGCCATAATCATTGGTAATTAGCCAGTACTTAATATTAGGGTCATCCGGCTCTTGCTTTAGCAGCCATTCCTCAAGCCCCAAAAAGATCTGTAATGCTTCCTCCAGCTTTTTCTTATGATCCTGGATATGCCCGATAATAATGTCAGATGAAGTATTACTGCCGAAAAATACTTTTAGCAGTAATTCGTTCTTCTTCAGCATCACCATGTGTTCCATGGGCTGGGAGAGCCAATCTTTCAAGTGTTGCTTTCCCTGTTCTGTAATGCTGTATATTTTTTTATCAGGCTTGCCATCCTGGCGCTGAATTTGGACTGCCACATCCCTGTTTTTCAAAAGCTCGGCTAACCCCGGATAAATTTGGCCGTAATTTTCTTTCCAAAAATACTGCGTGCTATCTTCCATATGCTGCTTAATATCGTAGCCAGTGTGCGGACCTATGGAAAGGATACCCAGGATTGCAAGCATCGTATTCTCTTTTGCAGATAGTGAAGCCATTTGTTGTATAACCTCCTATGAAATGCTGCCAGAATCAATCCGCCAATGCACGACGAAGCTGGCATGTTTATTATAAAGCATTTTCAGCTGAAGCACACTGATTTCACTTATATATTATTATAATATATATTTTTATAATAATCTTTATTGACAAGGGATTTGCCGCCGTTTAGATTGTAGATATGAGCAGAACGCTCATTTAGAAGCCCTACTACTTTTATTGGGCGTGACCTACAAAAAAGGAGCGAAGTATCATGACTATGATTGCAGTTAACTATCCGGAAGGCCGAATTTCTCTAGAGCAACGCCGCGTTCTCGCGGAGACACTGACAGATGCAGTGCTGGTTCCAGAGGTTGGACAGTTTTGCCCGCCGGCACGTGAAGGTTTTCAAGTACGTTTCTCCGAGTTTTCTACCGGACATATGGGGATTGGCGGAAAATTACTAGTGGATACACCGGAAAAGGATATCATCCTCATAAATATTCTGGTCATGGACGGAGATTGGAGAAATGAGGTTCGAAAAGAAGTTATTCAGAATGTACTTTCCAGTTTGGCCCAGGCACTTGATGTGAAAGAGCCCTCTCCGGGCTGGTGGGTGTCCTTCCAAGTAATCGATGAGGGCAGCTGGGGTTCCCGTGGAGGAGTGTTATCCATATTGGACCTGCTTGATTCAGGCGTCTTTACCGAAGAAAAAGCCAAGGCCATCCGAAATAATTTTTCATCCATCTAAATCTCAAAGAAATCAGGTCAAATTAATAGCTACGACAGGAGGTTAGTCATGCTTTATGTGATCAGGCACGGACAGACAGATCTGAATAAGGAAGGAAGAGTTCAGGGCCGCAAGGGACTTCCCTTGAACAGCCCTGGAATCCAGCAAGCGGAGAAACTGAAAGAGCAAATCAGCGGAATCCGGTTCGATTATATCTTCTCCTCACCACAGGAGCGGGCTGTCCAGACAGCTGAAATCGCAACTCTCATGAAAGCTAACATCGATGAACGTCTTAATGTTTTTGACTTGGGCACAGCCGACGGCCTGAAAAAAGAAGAGGTTAGACTGGCCGGCGGCGTTCCCGATCCCAGCCTTTACGCGGGAGTCGAAAATGTCGCCAATTATGTCACCAGAGTGTTTGGATTCATGAAAGAGCTTGAGGAAAAATACGCTGGCAAAAAGATCAATATTCTCATATCCGGACACCAGTGTACCACAGGGACGATTAGAGCCTATTTCGAAGGGATGCCCGAGGATGGAAATGTTCTGAAACTTGCATCAAGAAATGGAGAACTGAAGACTTACGAGTTCTAACTTTCAATTGACCCATGTTCCGCCGCACGGCGTACAACCCTATAGCTTGTAACGAAAAGCCGGTTCCCAGATTCGTCTGGAAAACCTGCTTTTTTTTTATACACATCATCAGGTTTAAAACGTCTTCAGAAATCCTTTAGAATTCTTCTACCTAATTCCTCAGAATTTTTAGTTAAGCTTTACTTACTAAAGCAAGCAAAGGAGGTGGAATGTTGGTCAGTAATACGATCTTAGAGCTAATCCATCAGTATGGATATCTGATTTTTTATCTTGCTTTTACGTTAGGTCCTTTTGGAATTCCAATCCCTAATGAAATTACAATCCTCACCGGCGCTACTCTGAGCCATATAGGGGTGATTAATCCGTGGATGACCTACCTCTGCGTTTTATCAGGGTTATTAACTGCCTTTACGCTTTCTTATTTTGCAGGAAAATTCTTTGGTCAAAAACTGAAGAACAAATTTCTGGAGAATAGACATTTGCAAAGGGCCGAGCAGATTCTAACCAAACGAGGGCATACGGCTATGTATATAGGCATGTTTATTCCCGTTGTACGATATATCATTCCGATGTTAATCGGACTGAGCGGAACAAGCTATAGACGGTTCGCCCTTATTTCATATTCTAGTGCTTTAGGTTGGACCTTACTCTTCTTCTCCGCAGGAACATTCTTTGGAAATCATATCCTCTCCAAATGGTTCAACACCTAAATAGTCCAGAAATTCATGGAGGAAAATCAAATGGGATTAAATGAAAATTTTTTATTCTTACGAAGCTTTATTCAAGATCCAAAACGGGTGGGCAGTGTTACGCCAAGTTCCCGATTTCTGGCACGATGCATGGTAAACCAAGCACCTTGGCATGAGATTCATGCAGTTGCAGAGCTCGGATCAGGCACTGGTGCGATTACTCGTATATTGAATACTAAGGTAACTAACACAACTAAAGTCCTGCTATTTGAGATGGATAAAACGATGCGGAATAACTTGATGATGGAGTATCCTAACTTTTCTTGCCATCGTAACGCTGCTCATTTAGTAGAAACCATGAAAGATGCGAATATTCATCAGTTAGATTGTATTTTTAGCGGATTGCCTTTTTTTAATTTTGAACCTGCATTAAGAAATACTTTGGTTGAACAGATTTATGAATCCCTCAAACCTGATGGATTATTTATCGCCTTTCAATATTCACTTCAAATGAAGAAGCAGCTTACCGAATATTTTATTATTGATACAATAAAGTATGTGCCACTTAATTTCCCCCCCGCTTTCGTCTATGTCTGCCGTAAAAGGGGAAATGTTATAATTAAATGAAGAAGAGGAGCTGTCTAAATGAATACAATCCTTGTTGCGGATGATGATTCTGAAATTCGAGATGTAATTCATGTTTATCTACGGAATGAAGGTTACCGTGTACTTGAAGCAGCAGATGGCCAGGAAGCGTTGAATCTAATACAGACAACTTCGGTTCAACTGGTTATCCTGGATGTCATGATGCCTCGGATGGATGGTATCACAGCCTGTCTCAAAATAAGGGAAATCACCAATACCCCAATTCTTATGCTGTCAGCCAAGCAGGAGGACATTGATAAAATCACAGGTCTAACTACCGGGGCAGATGATTACATGATCAAGCCTTTTAATCCGCTGGAACTACTGGCTCGTGTAAAAGCCCAGTTACGGCGTCAGTCTTTAATTGGTAAGGAAGAATATAATTCTCTGATCATCATTAAAGACCTGATCATAGATAAAAATAAACATTCTGTGAAGATAAACGGCACTGATGTTTCATTGACTCCACTAGAGTTTGCGATTTTAACCCGGCTTGCAAGCCGGCCTGGGCACGTTTTTAGTTCGGAGCAAATTTACGAGAGTGTATGGAAAGAGCCTTATGGGTATTCCGACAATACCGTAATGGTTCATATTCGTAACTTAAGAGAAAAATTAGAGAAGAACCCAAGAGAACCTCTGTATATTAAGACTGTCTGGGGAGTTGGATATAAAATTGACTGAATCTGTGCGAAAGCTACGACAAAAAAAGCGAATTCAGACCAATATCTTAATCAGGATGGTGCTCAGTTTAATTATTACTAGTTCTATAAATATTTCTCTCAGCATTCTAGTCCTCCACCTTGGAAATGTAACTCAATGGGGATGGGTATTGAATGTCCTCTCCTTTCTTCTGACACCACTTTTTCTAGTGATCTTTGTCTTTACCTTTTTTACGTTGACCCGGGGAATCGTCAGAGATTTAATATCCCTGGAGCAAGGACTTCAAATCATAGCGGAAGGTAATTTGGATTACCGTGTATCTGTAGCGCGTGAAGATGAACTGGGACGTGTTGCGTTAAATATCAACCGAATGGCAGAACGTCTGGAACAACAGATTGTAAAGGAACGTGAAGTTGAAAAATCGAAGATGGAGATGATCACGGGGATCTCACACGATTTGCGTACACCTCTTACAAGCATAATTGGATATATTGAGCTTCTACGTACAGAATCGTACCAAGATCAAGAAGAATATACGCGTTTTATTCAGAACACCTACAATAAAGCGATTCATTTGAAGAAACTGCTGGATGATCTGTTTGAATATACCCGGCTTACATCGGTGGATTCCCGGCTTATTCTGGAGAGAAGTGATTTGTCACAGCTTTTAAATCAATTGTTGTTTGAATTCGAACCAATTGCTCAAGAAAATAACGTACATCTGGTAAAAGATATTACTAATGGTCCAATTATCGCCTTAATCGACAATGAAAAAATCGCCAGAGCCATTGATAACCTGCTCATGAATGCCTTAAAGTATTCCCTCAAACCAGGGAGCATCTGCATACGAATGATAACGGAACCGGAACAATGTATCCTTGAAGTTGAAAATAAGGGAACGCCTCTCTCCAAAGACCAAGAGAAACGTCTATTTGAACGGTTTTATAAGGTTGATCATTCCAGAAAAAGCGAAGGAATTCAAACCGGAGCAGGTCTTGGCCTTTCTATTGCCAGGAATATCGCCGAGCTGCACCAGGGAACCTTATCCCTTGAACATAACCATGATATCTTCACATTTCGACTAAGGTTGCCTTTCCATGAGAGGCTCTAGATATTTATTGAGCGGAGTTGTTATTAATGATGCCTGAATATTCGCTTTTCTTACGAGGCTTCTTCAAAGATCCAAAGCGGGTAGGAAATATCCTGCCCAGTTCAAATTCATTGGCCAACAAAATAGTCCAGTCTGTACAATGGAACAATGTAACTGCCGTTGCAGAACTTGGAGCCGGTACAGGCGCTATCACACGTCTCATCACTTCTCAACTTATGGATTCTGCCCAATTGCTTCTGTTTGAACGGAATAGACAAATGAGAGAATTCTTAAAAGTACTCTATCCGGAATGCATGTTTCATTCCAATGCCAGCTACCTGCTCAAGAAATTAATTCAGGAAAATATCCGTGAGTTAGATTGTATTATTTGCGGGTTACCCTTCTTTAACTTTTCAAGTGAATTGCGCGAGCATATACTCCATCAGATTGTTAAGTCACTTAAACCTGGCGGGATTTTAGTTGCTTATCAGCACTCCTTGCATATGAAAAGACAATGGGCCAAACAGCTACTTATAGAGAATATTGAGTTTGTACCCAGCGCTTTCCCCCCAGCCTTCATTTATATTTGTCGTAAACGACTAGAGCTTCCTTCCTGAGAAGAGATCATTCTTTCTTGATGAAATAACAGCACCAGATAACCGGTAACATAATTCTGCGGCTAGAATACCACCCCCAATATCCGCTAAAACATGTTGTTTTACCAGTACCGTAGAAACAATTATAAGAATAGACATTGCGGTGATCATTAACCAAATCTTTTGTCCGAAAATACGCGTTCCCCTTAGTATCAGATAGCTGGTGAGCACATGAATACTCGGAAAACAATTGTATGGCTGATCATAACTATATACAAAACCAACCATTTTATAAATGAAATCGGGTTCAGAATGAACATCAGGCCGTTGAATCCCGGTTTGAAACAGAGCGAAGCAAACATAGGAGATGATGAGACCGCTGCACTGCGCAAGGAGTGTCTGAAAATAGATTTGCCTGTCCTTGAAAGCAAGAGCAATCAGCACAGCCGTAATAAACGGATACCAGAGTAAGTAAGGGATAATAAAGGAAGCAACAAACGGGATCTTGAGGTCCAGGCTCGTCTCAAGGCTATACACATGAACCCCCGGTTGATTCAGTATATTATAAAAAACATTTATTACAGGAACGATTAAAAGCCATAACAGAGACTGCCATACTGCATTTGAGGATCCTTTGTTAGAATACTTCAAGCTCTCAACTCCTAAATGGGATTATTAATACACCATTTTAGAGGAAAATTCTGAAGAACTTCAGAGGAGATTTCTAAAGATTTTCTGAATGCAAGATCCGATTCTACAGATTCATCTGGGAACAGGCTTTCTTTTCACACAATCATCATCCTATACAAACAAATTCCCGCATCGGACTTATCCGGCAATGAACTGCTTCAGGGGAACATATACCATTTTCCGCAGAAACCAGGAAATGAGTAAACTTTCAAACCAATAATATCCGCTTCGCAGACCGGCCCGTTACTGTCCCGAGCGCCGTGCATTTTTATGAAATAATGTTGAATTCTTATTCTTATTCATTCAACTCCATAACGCAAAAATACTCTCTTTTATCTGCTTACATTCAGCAATTAGAAGAGAGTATTTTTTCAGTTGAAAAACAGGCACTTTTTAAAGCGGCTTAATTTGACCGACGTGGCACAAGTGCCGCCAGGCCGTTCTGCATTAAAGCATGAGTTAAGGGACTCCAGGCATTTTGGTGACGTTTGGATTCTTTACCTTCTGCAATCCTTTTCATTTGCTGTTCATAATAGCTGAGCCCAATAATAGAGCCGAGTTTTTTGTCCAATGCTTTTAGACCTGTGGTTAACCTTGGGGTTTTTACAGTTTCATACCGGCCTTGCATAATCCGGTTCGCAATATCCGGAACCAAGACAAACGGACGTGCAATCCCGATCATGGAAGTCTTATTGTTCATAAGAGCTTCCTGCATACTTTCTTGTGATCTGAAGCCGCCGGTGACCACGATCGGAACATCTACGAGTGACTTGATTCTCTGAGCATACTCCAGAAAGAAAACCTCATGCCCACCTTCACCACGATCTGACATCATTTTGGGGTTCTCATAACTTCCGCCCGATACTTCAATCAGATCAATGCCTAAACCAGCCATTGTCTTTACAACTTCAATCGAATCCTCTTCGGTAAATCCACCTTCCTTGAAGTCGGCTGAGTTCAATTTCAGTGCGATCGGAAAATCCGGACCAAGGGCTTTACGCATTCCCTGATAAATTTCCACTAAAAATCTCATCCTGTTCTTCAGCTCCCCCCCATATTCATCCGTTCTCTGATTATCATACGGCGACAAGAACTGATTGACTAAATATCCATGGGCAGCATGAATTTGAACGCCTGTAAACCCTGCTTCTTTGGCGATGGCTGCAGTTGTAACAAACCGGTTCACAATACTTTTGACTTCAGCGGTGGTTAACGCTCTAGGTTTTTTAAACGCACTTCCATAGCTGCCGCTGATCGGAACAGCACTTGGGGCTACCGCTTCTCTCGAAACCGTACGCGGAGATTGCTTGCCGGGATGATTAATCTGCATCCAGAGATGAGTATTATTGGCAGTTCCGGCCTTTGCCCATTTCTTCAAGATTTCAATATCTCTTCTGTCCTCGACAACGACGTTTCCCGGCTCGCCCAGTGCATTGCGGTCAACCATCACATTGCCGGTCATCACAATTCCAGCTCCTCCGTTTGCCCACTCCCGGTATAGATTCACATGTAACTGCCCAGGCTGATTCTTCCGGTTGGCCATAGTTTCACTCATTGCCGACTTAAAAAAGCGGTTCTTAATGAACGTCCCATTAGGTAGTGTTAGTCCTTCTACAGCTTTGATTTTTGTCATTTTATTCTCTCCTTCTAAGAACTCCATGTTTTTCGTTCGCAAATATATGGACACGTGTAAATATATTAAGTACAATAAGTGAAAATGTCATCTTCATCAAGAATCAATTAGCGGATTTGGTCCAAACTTGGACAAAAAGCGAAAATTGCAAAAGGAGGCACAGACCGTGAAATATGATCTCTCCAAAAAAGCAACCAAGGGTGCACAACGGACCTTGGACGCTTTTTCGGCTGCCATGTTCGAAATACTTTCCTGCAAGTCTTTTGATGAGATTACCGTGAATGAACTATGCCAGCAAAGCAATTATCCCCGGGCCACATTCTACAATTATTTTGACGACAAATATGATCTGCTCAATTACTGTTGGCAATGTCTGTACAAGCAGATTCATCTGGAGGAGTATGAGAACCTTAGTCCGGAAGAGCGCTTGTCCGTTTTTTTTGACCGTGCATATGATTTCATTGAGGCCAATCAAACGAGATTAAAGCAGATTTTGAAATCTAATACGGAAGAGAAGGTAATGCTTCTGCATTTTCGCATTCACTTGGGTGCCAAATTGCGGGAAATCTTTTATCTTGGAGGTTGTATAGAGCGATATGCTCTCCCCTATGAACTTGTAGCCGACCACTATTGCAATACGATCCTTATGATTCTGGAATGGCGCTTTTTAAAAGAGAATGACTGCTCCAAAGAGCAAGCTTTGCAATATTTAAATCTTTTACTGGGTACGTTGAATATGAACGAAAAAACGGGGTCTGAATCTTAAAGCCAACTTTAATATTAGGAGAGGAAGAATCCAATGTTTAGCATAAATGAAATCGTAAAAATAACAGGACTCCCCGCTTCAACGCTACGTTATTATGAAGAGGTTGGAATTCTACCCGTTGTAAACCGGAATTCCGGCGGAAGGAGAGAATACTCGGAGGAGATTTTGGAGTGGCTGGAATTAATTATTGCCCTGAAGAATACAGGCATGACAATCGAGGAGATCAAAGCGTATACAGACCTTATCTTACAAGGGGATGAAACACTGGATGCTCGAAAGAATTTTTTATCGGCGCACAAAATGAAAGTTGAAAAGTCAGTACTGCAAACCCAACTGCATTTAGAAAAAATAATACGCAAAATTGCAATATACGATATATTAATGTACAAGCAGACATCAGACAAAAAAGCTTTACTCTAACGTCAGATTTGACTTCAAGTATACTTTAAGTAGTAGACTGAGTTGCATAACTACTTAAAGGAGTGATTATTTTGCCTACGCAGGAAAAAGTTTGGATTATCACTGGATGCTCTACCGGCTTTGGGCGTCACATCGCGAAGCATGCCATTAACGCAGGTTACAAGGTGGCAGTCACTGCACGTAATGTTGAAGCGATCCGGGATATTACAGAAGGACATGAAGAAAACACGCTTACTTTGCCGTTAGATGTAACAAACAAAGCTCAGATTAACAGCGTGGTTTCTGAGACAATTGAAAAATTCGGCCATATCGATGTATTAGTAAATAATGCTGGCATTGGTTATTTTGCTTCCGTGGAGGAAAGTATCGAGGAAGAAACACGAAATATGTTTGAAATTAACTTTTGGGGTCTTATGCATATGACCAATGCTGTCTTACCGTATATGCGAAACCGGAGGTCCGGCCATATTATTAATTTCTCATCCATCGGCGGATTAGCCTCTTTCCCTACACTTGGTTACTATCATGCTACAAAATATGCCCTTGAGGGTATTTCTGAGAGTCTTGCCCAAGAAGTAGCGTCATTGAATATTCATGTAACATTGATTGAACCCGGCGCCTTCCGCACAGATTGGGGTGGTCGTTCTTCAGTAAAAACTGAGACACAAATTTCTGATTACAGTGAATCCTCTGTAGGCCAGATGTTGAACTATTTACAGCAAGGAGGCGGGCAAGAACCTGGGGATCCTGCAAAAGCTGCAGAAGCAGTTATCATGATCACTCAAGCCGATAACCCGCCGCTTCGCCTGCTTCTGGGTGAAGGAGCCTACCTGGGAGCCACAACTAAATTTACAAACTTACTTGCAAGTATAGAAGAATGGAAAGAGACAACACTCAACGCTGATTTTAAAAACTGATTGTCGGTTATCTCCATTCAAGTGTTGTCTGACTTATAAAGTTGGGCAACACTTTTTGTCGCTCCTCTGTAATAGGAGCGGAGCCACGGCGGAAGAGAATGATAATGGTGGCAAACGTGTATTTGATACGGTATGCCCCCGCTTCTCATCCGAATAAATTTCCTGATTGACAATTGACTACAAGTCAATTATAGTTGACTCGAAGTCAATTAACTATTCTAGGGGGTTCATTTATGAGTCAAAAAGTTGCATTAATTACAGGGGCATCGTCCGGCATCGGCAAAGAGGCAGCAATTGAACTAAAGAAGCAGGGGTTTACTGTTTATGCAGCCGCCCGGCGTATAGAAAAAATGCAGGAGCTGGAGTCAAAAGGAATTCGTCCAATCTCACTGGATGTGACCAATGACGAATCCATGGTTCAATGTGTCAATGAAATTCTTAAAATTGAAGGAAGAATTGACGTTTTAGTCAATAATGCTGGATATGGTTCATATGGAGCGTTAGAAGATGTTCCACTCGAAGAGGCCCGGCGCCAGGTAGAAGTAAATGTGTTTGGTTTGGCGAGAATGATTCAGCTTGTGGTACCGGGCATGCGGAAAAATAAATTTGGGAAAATTGTCAACATTTCTTCAATGGGAGGTAAAGTCTGGACCAGTTTCGGTGGCTGGTATCACGCGACCAAGTTTGCAGTGGAAGGTCTTTCGGACTGCCTCCGACTTGAATTGTCACCCTTTGGTATTGATGTGATTGTTGTTGAGCCGGGGGGAATTAAAACAGACTGGGGTATTATTGCTGCAGAAAATCTTAAAAAGGTATCCGCTAAGGGCGCCTATACTCAGGCAGCTAGCAAAACAGCCGATGGCATGATTAAGAATTATACAGGGAATCAATTATCAAAGCCGGAACTAATCGCACGTACAATCAGTAAAGCTGTGACCGTACGGAGACCGAAAACCCGTTATCTTGTTGGTTTTATGGCAAAACCTATGGTGTTTATGAAAAACCTTGTTGGAGATCGTGGCTTCGACAGAATCGTCAAGATGTTGTTTTGATTGCCCTTTACACAAGAATAAAAATTAATGGTTATTTTAGTTTTGACTCCAGGTCGATAAGAGATTAAAATTGATCGAAATGGAGTGATGCAGTTATGGCAAAACGCGCGATGTCTCCGGAAGCTAAGGCTTTAAAAGCTCAGGGCATCCTCGATAAAGCAGCTGAAATGTTTATGACAACCGACTATGGAAAAATTAAAATGTCCGATATTGCTAAGCAGACGGGCGTGTCAAATGGTATTTTGTTTGTTTACTTTAAAACTAAAGAGGCATTGTTTTTCAGCCTGTTGTGCCGAGAGTATGACAAAAGGCTTACTCGTTTGACGGAAATGGTGAAAGAAATGCAAATCCGGAATTTCGATGACTTCAAAAGTCTCGTCTTGAATGAACTTACTGAACTGGCAGATCATAACCCCTTGTATATCCTGCTGGAGTCCATGCGAACGGCAGTATTCGAAAAAAATGTTGACGCCGAAACGATGCTGAATCAGAAACTGAAACTGTATCAGTTGATGTCAGAATTAGTCTCAATAATTTGCGAAGATAACGAATTAACACAAGAGGATATTATGGAAATCCTTCAAGCGGAAGCCTCAATTATTACGGGCTGTAAATTATCTGCTACCTTACCTCCAGAGGTCGTCGATATTATCGAAAAGAACGGTATGGATGATTTCAAGCGTAATTTTAAGAGTGACGTGCTTAAGACTATGGATTGTTATTTGGACGGGTACCAAAAGAATCATATAGGAGTTCGTACAAACAAAATAAAGGAAAACCACCAGTAGACTCGGATGACAATCTCCCAATCGGATAACGCAGAGATACATCCTTTTTGGTCTTTTTAAGCGATCTCAAGTGCATCAGGATTTCGTTTTCTATACAGCGGGCAGCAAAAGTAGCGAGCTTCGTGCCTTTGTTCGGGCGGTAGCTCTCGATAGCTTTGATCAGGCCAATGGTGCCGATGGAGATAAGGTCCTCCATGTCTTCACCCATATTGTCGAATTTTTTGAGGTTGTGGACACGAAGCGATGTCAAAAAATAAACCAATTACGATCGTTCCCAATTCGAATTGGTTTATTTTCGCGTTTTATATTTAATTTGTAGCTTCCGATTGATTTCTTGTGTCCATTCAGGCAGTTCATTTAAATAATATTTTATCCCGCTTTTATCCGCTTAAAAAATAAATTCCCCATCAGCTCTACTATTATCAATAACAATTAATTGATCAATCAGGTCTAAGTGAGATAACAGATTATTCATACTTGTTACATTGCGTCTAACAATATCCTCGGTTTCAATATGATGACCACCGTTTTTCACGCGCAAAGCAACACGTTCAATATTTAGCCGAACATCCCCTAGCCCCACATAAAACATAATAATTTCAAAGCCTTGTTCCTTTGCATCTCTCATTTGCCTTACAACGTTACCACCGGCTAAAGTAGTTTCCACGGTGAAGTCCCACTTATTCCGGATACTTCCCTGGCTATTCTTATGGCTTCTTTTCCAGCAGATACTTTGCTCTTTTCAGGATGCCCATTATTAATTTTACGGGCCAGTGCATCCGGGTCAATATTTACACTTACCCCAAGCCTGTCAACGATCAAGTTGCGAATTCTGCTCTTGCCACTTCCATTATTACCGGCAAACACAAACATCGTTGCAACTGTCTCATTCATAGGTGAAATCCTGTTCATTCAATTTCTCGATCTTTCCTGTGCTATATTCTTTAACAATTTGTCCTTCAGCTGTCTTATAGACTATATATGTCCCATTTGCTTTGGCATCCAATTTCGCACGATCACCCGTTAATCGAATTAATTTAGCAAGGTCCTGTGTAAGATTCATCATTATGCATACACCTCATTTTCTACTTATAGATCGAGTATACCACAGTACAGTGTAATTTATATTTGCTTACAGCTTTACAGATAATACAGTGATTTTTGAATTTCTTATATAAAACACAAATAACCTGCAGGATCGAGACATTTGAAGTCTCATTCCTACAGGCAACTTCTTACCTCACCGCTTCGCCTTATAAAACTCATGATAAAGCTTCATAAGCGCCCTTTTCTCTATCCGCGAAACATAACTCCGCGAAATCCCCAGCTCCTTCAGTATGCGTCTGATCCAGAGCATTGTAAGAATTGTCCGTTTTCAAACCAGTGTACGCAATCCATAAACCACCGATAAGTGGTGACTCGGCACGTACCGTAAACGAAAAGAAACGGTTGAGCGATGCTTCGCGGATGCAAGAGAGCTCCATGAGTTTCGCTATTGCCGGTTGTGCTGACTGCCGAATGTCAGGGAACAAGCACTGATGACGGCAGCAGTGCAGAACATGAAGAAGATGGCGATCCACCTTGATCACCGGGAATAACGGGGATAACTCCCCTCGTTTTCCCGTTTGTAAGCCGGCTTTGGAACATAAAAGAAACCCGGGTCTTTGAATGACCTGGGTTTCTCGACAAATTGACAACTCCAGTGAGTTGTTTTCAAAAATCGTATTTTTTATAAAAGAACCTACGTAATTATTTTCTTTTACTCGAATTTCAAAACAATTCTTGAGAAAGCATTTAATTCAATGATAAACGGTTATGCAGTGCCACCCAAAAATATGAGTACTGCCACACCCAATAAACCAACCCAACCAGGATGCTTCCCCTTCGTACCTATTAATATCAGTATTGCTCCTATGAGCATAGAAACTGCCACAGAGTCCGCAAGTACTGTGAATGTTCCGTTGAGCGATGTGTTTCGCGCAAGCCATAGTAAAATTAAAGACATCCCCCATCCAAAAGCAGTCAGCGCATGCCAAGTAGACCAAATAATACGAACAAAAGCTTCACTAAGTACATTTCCACCATTGGTCGGTATGAACCCGTTGTGCCTCATTCGGCGGAATATCAGGACCTCACCCAGTATAGAGTGAGCAAGTCCAACTACAAACGCGAGAACTGAAGCGATTAAATAATACCAGTTCATTGAAAATACCTCCTATTTATCGCCACCGACGACGTTTGGCTCTATTATTTATACGTCTAACCTATATGCATGAAGATTTGCTTATTAAGATATATATTGCATGATGCCCTTGGGAAAAGTATCCTCTGCCTCTGTTCTTTTTTCATATAGATTGTACCAAGTTTCCGCGACTTGATCAGGATCAAAACCTGTACCTTTCTTGATCAAAGGACTTATAGACAAATGCCCAACAAACACTCCTAAAGGATGTAAACGGTCATGTAAATTAAGAATATAGTTTCTTAACCCTGACATAGCTATACCTGAATTTCCAAACATGGGGCTCGGACTCATTGCTGAAAGATCGCTTGTGAAAAGAAGCGCCCCTTCGCCTCGTTCAGTCATTTCCGGGATGACTTGTCTTGCTGAATTAATGGCTCCAATGACTACATTGTTAAAAATTTGAAGTGCGCTCTCATCAGTCGTATCCAGTACAGAAGTCGTAGATACACTACCACTATATGGGCTAAACTCCATGACATCTATTGTACCGAATGTACTCTTAATATCCTGAAAAGCTTTGGTAAGCTGTATTTTGTCTGTAATATCTGCAGCAAAACCCTGAGCTTCAAAATACCAATCCTGCCCAGTTGCTCAGAATATTGATCCAGTTTCTCCTGTGTTCTTGAAACCATAGCGATACGGAATCCATGTCCTCCAAAAATTTTGGCCAGTGAGAATCCCAGACCTGGTCCTGCACCGATGATGATGACTCACAGAAAAATTAATGGCGCACAATTTTAAGTTGTACGCCATTTTTTCCATATAATCTATACTTAGCCCTTCTGAGCTTCCAATTCTTTCAATGTAGGATAGTCCGTATATCCCTTGCCTCCGATTCCGAAGAAAGTTGTAGGATCTGCTTCATTTAATGGAGCACCTGACTTTAACCGCTCTACTAAATCCGGATTAGCTAATGACCATGCACCGACAGGTACCATATCAGCCAGGTCATGATCAAGATCAATACTTAGATCTTCTAGCGCCCGTCCAGCCCGGTTTACTAATAGTGGATTTGTCCAAATGGAACGAATATCCTTAAGTAGTTCTTCGTTTCCGAGATGCATCACATGCAGGTACGCTAAATCCAGCTGGGCTAGTTCTTTTACAAGATAGAGATACAGTTCAGGACCTTGTTCCCCATCTTGAATTCCTCCAAGCGGTGTCCCTGGCGAAATACGGAAGCCTGTTTTGTCCGCTCCAATCTCTTGGACGACGGCTTTGGTGACTTCAATGGCGAAACGGGCACGATTCTCAATAGATCCCCCATATTCATCCGTCCGTGTGTTGGAATTTTCTCCGATGAATTGATTAATGAGATATCCGTTTGCTCCGTGAATTTCAACGCCATCCGCACCGGCTTCAATAGCTGCTGCTGCTGCTTTTCGGAAATCGGCAATGGTCGTTTGAATATCCTCTTTACTTAATTCGCGCGGAACAGGTATGTCCTGCATTCCTGTGGCCGTAAACATTTGAACACCGGGAGCAATAGCTGATGGTGCTACGGGTTGACGATGATGGGGGGTGTTGTCAGGGTGCGACATGCGACCGGCATGCATTAATTGGATGTACATATATCCACCTGCTTCATGCACTGCATCCGTAACCTTCTTCCACCCTTCAATATGCTTATCCGTGTAAATTCCAGGTGACCATAAGTACCCTTGACCGTCATCGGATGGTTGTGCACCTTCTGTAATAAGAAGTCCCATCGATGCTCTTTGAGCATAATACAGGGAGCTTAATTCTCCCGGTGTACCATCTTCTTCCGCTCTGCTGCGTGTCATTGGCGCCATGGCCAAGCGATGTGGTAATTCCAGATTCCCAATTTTCGTTTTACTCCATAATTTCTCCATTTTATATGCTCCTCTTTAAATTAAGTTAACAACGGAATTATGATTAAGAAAGATGTGGGTATATTGCAGCAACGCCACCTGCAAGTGCACCTTGTATCATTCGGCTGTTATCATCAGCAAGAATTTCAAAGCTTCCAGTTTCTATGCCATCAATAGCTATTTTTGCGATATCTGAAGGGTTTGATTTGGGAGCATCGACACCAGTGGTCATGTCAGTCTCCATAAAGCCTACATGTAATCCCGCTACTCGTACATTACGAGGATACAAGTTTAAACGTAAATCGTTCGTCAATGCCCATTCTGCAGCCTTCGCAGCGGTATAAGCACCCCCAGCTCCCATACTAAACCAAGATAGTACGGAAAGAATATTCAAAATCGATCCCCCGCCGTTTTTTTCAATGATCGGTGCAAAAGCACGAACCATGGACAGCGTACCGAAGAAATGCGTATCAAATTCCAACTGTATTTTTTCCACATCACCCTCGAGCAAAGAAGCGCCTGTTGATGATCCTGCATTGTTGATTAAAAGCGTAACATCCTTAGCCAGGATTGCTGCCGCTGCTACTTCGTCTGGTTTTGTAACATCAAGCTTTACAGGTGTAACTCCTGGAATATCAATGCTCTCCGGATTTCTTGCACCAGCATAAACTTTAGCCCCTCTAGATAGAAGTTCAAGGGTAAGCTGGCGGCCTAAACCTCGGTTTGCTCCAGTGACAAATGCGACTTGTTCAGAAATGTTCATTTTATTAGCTCCTTTTATTATTATTTGAGATCAATTTCTCATAAAACTCAGCAAACAGTGACTCACTTTTAACAAGTATTTGGGATAGAAACGCCTTACAATACGGTAATGATCATTCTAAAAAGTGTAAAATAATAGATCATTTATGAGGGTAATCTTAATGTAGAATGGAGACTCAATTCGAGAACGATCATACTAGAAACTGCAAAAAAAATTATTTGCTAGCTAAAAGTTTTATCGATATATCGGCTATACGCTGCAATTTTTCTTTGCCTATGGAGGTTCTTGTCATTACCCTTAACCCTACATAGACTGCATGCAGATGATTTGCTCGATCGTCGGCATTATAGTCTGAGCTAAACTCTCCTTCCTGCTGTCCCCACAGAATAATATCTTTGAATAGTTGTTCGGATAATGCGAACAACTCTGTGGTCTTTACATCTACCTCAACATCACGCATTGCCAATTCCACCGCTGAATTCACCATCAAACAACCGGAAGGTGAATCTTCTTCACCACATATCACGAAACTAAAAATATGCTGAAGTGCCTCAGTTGCAGTCTTAGAGCGTTTAACTTCTCCTACAAGCGTAGCACTAACTTTTTCGCGAAATCGGTCCATTGCTTTCAAAAATAGCGTATGCTTGTCGCCAAATGTGTCATATAAACTTCTTCGATGAATCCCCATATGCTCGACCAGATCCGTCATAGATGTCTTCTCGTAACCTTGTTCCCAAAAGAGCTTCATCGCCTTTTCTAATACCACGTTCTCTTCGAATTCTTTGTTTCTTGCCATTCTATTCCCTCCCTGTTGTTCAATATAACATATTGAGAACGATCGGTAAAGAATTTTATTGAATGGTAACAACAATAATCCCCCCCCACAAATAAATAAAATATCGTTATATCGTGATTCTTTCGGGCATTTTCATTTTCTATTGTTATTTAACTAAAAATGCTAAGACTGATTTCACAAATTCATCATGATTTTGAAAAATCCCACCGTGACCGGAATCTTTATAAATAATGAGCTTGCTATTTGGAATCCGTTGAACCATATCATAGGAGTTTAGTGTAGGTACCATTCTGTCATTGTCACCGTTTACTACAAGTGTAGGTTGCGTAATTCCTGACAAATCAGCAGGTTCTGCCATTCCCCATTCGTGGATGGCCTTGAGTTGTCTACGATATCCTTTGATACTAATCATCTTATCTCGCGCCGCTTTACGTTCTTTGATACGTACCAAGAATTCTTTTGCTTTCTGTTTGCCATTATCTGTTCGCGTGAAGAATAAATAGGTCAATCTTAGGTAGAGTTAATCCGGCGTACATCAGCTCGTCCCCCCCGTAAACCTTATCGGTTTCGTGATGGCGGTACAGGTAAACCGGATTCAGGCCCTTGCACTTCAATATTGGTACCCTTTCTGCAGGCTGGCTTAGTACTCGAAAGAAAGCAAGAACCGCTTCGCTCTGATCATCGGATACAAAAGCCCAGGCCGCCTCATTGCCCTCAAATGGACTTAAGATTCGGAAAAATTCTCCGAACTGAATCAGTGGTCGGATATCTTTATACAGCTCAATCTGGGATTTGACCGTCTCTTTTTCCTCCAGTGACATCTTTGTGAGATCAAGGTGATTTTACTAGTTTGTTTTGGCGATTCAGCAAGGTCGGAGAGCAGTAAGGACTTTATAAAGCCATATGCGGGGATTCCTATTGTACCGATTATGAGGAGTATATCTATTTAGATAAGATGGGGCAACGAATAAAACCGGGTTATATTACCCAGAATTTCACCAAAACTCATAATAAGCATAGACTGCGTCGAATCCGTTATCACGATTTACGACATAGCTGTGCTAGCTTGTTACTCCCAAACGGAGTAAGTATGAAAGACATTCAGGAATGGTTAGGGCACAGCAACTTTAATACTACCGCCAACATTTATTCTCACTTAGAGTACAGTTCCAAAGTATCTTCCGCATCAACAATGAGTACAGTTTTAATATTCTTAAAAAAAAAACGCATAGCCTCATATATTCCATGAAAGCCATGCGAATTCCTGTTAGTTCTTCCCTCTGGAAAAAGGAGAGAACTCGATAGAAAGTTCTCTCCTACACCGTTTCAAAAACAAGGATTTTCCGAAAAAAACCCTTATAAATCAAGGATTTCGAGGACGGGGGTCGAACCCGTACGGTACTCACGTACCGCAGGATTTTAGTCCTGTGCACCGAATTCATCAAATTATTCTTTAAAAGACTCTGCTATCTGTTCAAGTGAAATAGTAAAAGAATCAAAAGCTCATAAAACTGATTTTTAATTTGTAATGAGATAGGGGAATTTATTTGAAGTAATTTTCTGAACACCACTTCACTACTTGTGCTCTCTCCTACTCGTGTATTTTCACAAGTTGATTTAACACAAAAATCTTTTGAACTACATCCTCTGTCAGGAAAAACTGTCTTTTGAAATAATCTATGTCTCTCTGATATGGGCCTTGATGCTTCTCGTTTTTTTCATACGTATGTAGCAGTTGAACATGGAAATCATATATTTCTTTGTAGCTCATTTTATTGAAACTCTCCTTTACACGAATATTCTAAGATGTATTCAAACTCATATCCTGCGTTTTTCAAAATAAAAGCAACTCATCCGCAGACAAGTCGCTTTCAAAGTTACCGCTTCGCCTTATAAAACTCATGATACAGCTTCATGAGAGCCCTTTTCTCTATTCTCGAAACATAACTCCGCGAGATCCCCAGCTCCTTCGCGATCTCCCGCTGCGTCCGCTCTTCCCCGCCGGTGTCCAGCCCAAACCGCCCCACTACCACTTCCTTCTCCCGATCATCTAGAATGTCGAGATTGCGGTAAATCTTACTCTTCTCGATCTTCAGATCGACTTCCTTCACAATATCATCTGCGTCGGAACCAAGGATATCGATGAGGGTGATTTCATTGCCTTCTTTGTCCGTCCCTATGGGGTCATGCAGAGATACATCCTTTTTGGTCTTTTTAAGCGATCTCAAATGCATCAGGATTTCGTTTTCTATACAGCGGGCCGCAAAAGTAGCGAGCTTCGTGCCTTTGTTCGGCCGGTAGCTCTCGATGGCCTTGATCAGCCCGATGGTGCCGATGGAGATGAGGTCCTCCATGTCTTCCCCTGTGTTGTCGAATTTTTTGAGGTTGTGGACACGATGCGATGTAAAAAAACAAACCAATTACGATCGTTCCTGATTCAAATTTGCTTGTTTTTATATTCAAATACGCGATCAAAACCAGCCTTGGACCGCTTAATCAACTGCTCCGGCGTTTCCACCGGCGCATGCAGAGTAAGTATTTCTTGTGATACGACGCCATCATAACCGATATGCTGCAAAGCTTGCACAAATCCGGCTAAATCAATCACCCCTTCTCCGGGATACAGCCGATCGTTATCCAGCATCTTTTCCACCGGCACATTTCGTGCATCATTGATATGCACATGAACAATTTGACAGGCCTGCAGCCGTTCGATATCCGCAATAGTCCCACCGTTTGTATACCAATGATAAGCGTCCAGCAGCAAACCGACATTCGGTTCCCCGATGGCATCAATCCAGTCCAGCGTCTCTTCCATCGTCCAAATAAATGGATATTTCCAGAATGTCCGCAAATGATACGGGCCGACGAATTCAAGTCCAAGCCGCAGACCGTAAACGCCGAGAATCTGGGCGCATAGCTTCAGCCGCCGGGTGGCAATCGCCATGAAATGCGCTGGCTTCATATCTGTTGACGGTAAAATGTAAGTGCAGCAGCATGTGCAGCCAAGGGCTCTTGCCGCTGCAGCTTCTTCTATCAAGGCAGAGAGGCCATCCCGGAATTCATCGTCACTCGCCCGCCATTCTACTGGTAATCCAATAGAGCCAATAATAACGCCATGCTTGGCTAGCTTCTCTCTTGCCCCCGCTGTTCCGAGCCGGTCGATCAGCTCTTTGGCACTGAAATCCACCGCCTGAAATCCGGCTTCAGATGCCAATTCGATCATACGCTCCGGACTTTCAACTGCCCCAATCCCCTCCTGTGTCAACCCTCTTAACATTGTCGAAGCCTCCTTAAAGTTGTGGTAATTTCCGAACGCCCACACCTTTGAAACTGATTTACTATATTAACCTCAAAAACGAACATTTAAAGGGGGTACCCTGTTACTCGTTAAAATAAACCGCTTTACCTGTACGTGCCGATTCGTAGATTGCTTCTAAAATTAATGAAACTGCATATGCCTGCTCAGGTTTTACGAGCGGTTCCTTGTCCTGATCAATGGCCTCGATCCACTTTCTCATCTCCAGGTCAGGCGCGCTTTCCTCTTTACCGTCATAGAAAGCCACTCCGCCCGCTCCAAGCTCAATCTGGTTCGTATACATACGACCAAATTGTTCACCATTAATGCGCAAGCCATTTTTCATATCTGCGCCTGCTTCCGTTCCGCTTAAGCTGCATTTGGCCTCATCCACTTCCAGCGAGTTAAGCGCCCAGCTGGATTCCAGCATGATTGTCGCGCCATTCTCCATAACAATCATTCCAAAGGCCGAATCCTCAACTTTAAATTTCTCAGGGTCCCAAGGTCCCCATGCGTTGGCGGCATTTTCCCGTTGCGACAGCTCATGATATTTAGTACCCAAGACGACCTTTGGCTTATAATTGTCCATCATCCATAAGGTCAGATCAAGCGCATGGGTGCCGATATCAATCAAAGGCCCTCCTCCCTGCTTTTCCTCATCCAGAAAAACACCCCAGGTCGGTACAGCTCTTCTTCTGATCGCATGAGCCTTAGCATAATAAATGTGACCCAGTTGTCCTTCCTCGCAGAGCTTCTTCAAATACAAGCTGTCTTCTCTAAATCGGTTGTTGTAGCCAACCGTTAATTTCTTTCCGGTTCTCTCAGCTGCTTCTACCATTCTTTTGGCATCTGCTGCTGTTTTAGCCATTGGCTTCTCACACATTACATGCTTGCCGGCTTCTAAAGCGGCGATGGAAATTTCCGCATGTGATTCGTTCGGTGTCAATACATGAATCACATCTATTGTACCGTCCTCTAATAAGGCTGTGTAATCTGTATAGACTTTGGCGTTTTTGCCTCCATATTGCTTGGCAGCCTGTTCAGCCCGCTCTTCCACAATATCGCAGAACGCAACGATTTCGATGTTCTTTAACTTACTTAAGCTTGGAAAATGTTTACCGTTCGCGATTCCGCCACACCCGATTATTCCAATACGATAGCTTTTAGTCATCCTTATCATCCTCACTTTATAGAGTTTTCTCTGCGATATACAGCAGGGGTCATGCCGAGGCGCTTGCGAAAAACATTATGCAGATAGGTCGCATTGGCAAATCCTTCGGATTGAGCAATATGTTCAATAGAGAGAACGCTTTCAGATAGCTTGTGACAGACTCCTTGCAAACGTATATCCTCGAGAATTCTGCTAAACGTTTGTTCAGGGTTAACCTTTTTAAAAACCCTTTGCAACTGCCTGGAGCTGATATTCAGTTTTTCAGCAACAGTGTCCAGGGTTACTCCGCTTGAAATATTAGCCTTCATGTATTGAATGGCCAATTGGTACCTGTAGTTCAACATATCCCGTACTGGAGCTTCTGTAACTATTCCGCCCAGATCATACGCTCTTACGGCCTTTAACAGAATACTGATTACCTGATGCTTGATGGAGGTATAATATCCGAACAACTTCCCGTCATACGCTTCATAGGCTTCAAGAAAGCAATCCATGGCATGATAACGATCCCGGATAGGAAAAAGGGGCAAATGCCGCAGCTTCCCGACACATTCTTCAGCTTCCGCTACCTCCCATGGGTCCGCTCCATCTCTAGGTTTCTCTTTGATATCTATATGCAGGCAAAATTCATCCATCGCCTCTTCGCAATTCGCTTCCTGATAATGCATAACACCTGGTCCGGTTAAGTAAAGCATCCCCTCTGCTAATGGATACTCCTGCTCACCCAAGATTACCTTTCCCTTACCTTTGGGGATGAAATGAAATTCAAACTCGGCGTGATTATGAAAATCAATGATTTTCCCAGGCGGAAAGGATGTTAAGTGAAACCTGAGCACTGTAATTTCATAATGTCCCCATAGAATCGAGATATCAAGCCTTTCCAGAATATCCGGTTTTTGAGACATCATTTGGTAGATCAAATCTTCACCTCAGACAAAGCAACCACACGTCCTTCTTTAGCCGAGCGGTTAGCGGACTCCATTAAGGCAGTAAGTTCAACAGCTACCCGGATATTCTCATCAGCGCGTGTATCATGTTGAACATGGCCCACCCACTGCTGAAAAGCGCCCTCCCTATTGTCTTTCAGAGCTATTTCCGTCCAGTTGCCAGAGATTCCGTTACCTAAATTGGTCTTAAGCAGCAATTTTTCTTCCGGTGTTCCAAATAAAAGAGACCCTTCGGTTCCATGGACCTCGATCGTAAACGGGGAATGACTGTTCACAAACCCGGCTTCTACGACTCCGATCGCACCTGATTTCGTAAAAAGTGTCACAACTGCATTATCTTCTACTTCTTTGCCTGTGATGTAGCCGAAATTCGCATTCACCCCGGTAACTTCTTCGCTCAAAAATAGCCGGGATAAATACATAGGGTGGCAGCCCAGGTCAATTAGCGCGCCTCCTGCGCATTGCTCCAAACTATAGAAATGATCAGGCAACCAGCCCGCAAGCGCCCCATTATGTGATAAACGGACCCGGACATATGTGATCTCTCCGAGCAAGCCTTGACTTATCAGTTCTTGAATGGATAGGGTATATCCATCGTTTAACCGTGGCAATGAAACCGTTAATTTCAGCTGTCTTGCTTCAATCGCCGAAATGATATCATTAACTTCCTTTACCGTTGGAGCAATCACCTTCTCGGTGAATATATGTTTTCCCGCCCCGGCAGCAGCCACCAGTACTTCTGTGTGCATATTGGTTGGCGCATCCACAATTACGGCATCCACATTTTTTTGCGCAAGCATATCATTTAATGAAGTGAAAAAGGGAACTCCCAAAGATTCAGCCGCTTTCTTCCCACGCTCTGCATCTTCATCCCATACTGCTGCAATAAAAGTATCCTCATGCTCTTGTGCTTGTTTCACATAGTCCCAGGCATGGACATGCCAAAAGCTAATTACTCCTATCCCAATGCTCATCAGCCTTACCCTCCAATATATATAATCATGACATCTATTTATAAAGTATCATGATCGCAACTATTTTTTAATAGAGAATAACGACAATCAATATATAATATTACGACATTTGTTATTTCACAATTATTACTCATTCGAGAGCATCGTGCTTCGTCTTAGATAGTGTCCTTCCTTCTCCAACCTTTTAGCTTAACACCTTAGGTTCGGTGCATAGTTAATCAAGATCATACACCTCTTTGTATGTCATTTTAATGCCCCTTAAATGGTATTTTCCTATCATATCCCCTTGACCTGATCCATCAAAAACCAAAAAGCAACTCATCCGCAGACAAGTCGCTTTCTATTGGCTCTATTATTAACGAATACCACCTTAATTTTAAGCTCACCGCTTCGCCTTATAAAACTCATGATACAGCTTCATGAGAGCCCTTTTCTCAATCCGAGAAACATAACTCCGGCTTATCCCTAGTTCCTTCGCAATCTCCCGCTGCGTCCGCTCTTCCCCGCCTGTATCCAGCCCAAACCGCCCCACTACCACTTCCTTCTCCCGGTCATCCAAAATATCCAGGTTGCGGTAAATCTTACTCTTCTCGATCTTCAGATCGACTTCCTTCACAATATCATCTGCGTCGGAACCGAGAATATCGATGAGGGTGATCTCGTTACCTTCCTTGTCTGTCCCTATAGGATCATGGAGGGATACATCCTTTTTGGTCTTTTTAAGCGATCTCAAATGCATCAGGATTTCGTTTTCAATACAGCGGGCAGCAAAGGTCGCGAGCTTCGTGCCTTTGTTCGGGCGGTAGCTCTCGATAGCTTTGATCAGCCCGATGGTGCCGATGGAGATGAGATCCTCCATGTCTTCCCCTGTGTTGTCGAATTTTTTGAGGTTATGGACACGGTATGATGTAAATGAAAGATGGAGTTTCATTCCTTCTAATGTTCTCACTAACTATTTTAAAATCGACCCTAACGTCTATTTACTATTTTATTCAGAAAGTGATAGTTTAAAAACCTTCATAAAGATGATTTTCTTCGCTTTTGATCAATACTTTTCTCAACGTATTCGGAACAACCATCAACCCTCGAGGACTCCAATAGTCCATTATGAATACTTGCACAGTATTGACGCATGAAGAAAATTCCGAAAGGCCATTTCAGGCAAATTCACGCCCCATAAGTTGTCGACCAAGCCTAATTTCCTGTTACATTACAAACATAGGAATAAGTATAGATTCGGCCGGAATCATCATAGAGGCGAACACAATAGCGAATAATATCGCTTTACCCCTGAATTGGTACTTCGCGTAAGCGAATCCGGACATCGTACAGAACAGCAGAGCACCAATGGTATATACTCCGGTTGCAACCAAACTATTGACAATAACACGTCCGAAAGATTTCTCTTGAAACAAGATCGCTAAATTATCCCAGTGATATGCGCTGGGCACCCAAATCAAACTAATAGAATGCCTAAACAAGCTATCGTAGTAACCTTTAATTACATCATCCTCTTCTGAGCCAAAGATATTGTAAACTTTAATTGAGACATAAAATATACGCATAATTTTACTATAATAAAGAACCATATTATTATTATATTTCATATTTACTGTGATACCATGAAAGCGCATTCAAAAATTAGAAAGGAAGTGTATAACAGTGAAATCATTCTTTAGAAATGGAATCATGGCGTTAGGTTCACTTATTGTATTGTTGGTATTCAGCAACGTACTATACGCCCAGAACGCTGAAGCGGCTGCAAAATACGAGCCTGCAGACGGCAAAGTCATTTTCTTAGCGGGACAAGATCTCAAAGCCATTGGAGGGTTGGATAACTACAACGATGGATTTATAGATCATACAGGCATCATTCCTGGTGGGGTGACGCTGTACACGAATACACAAATTGGACGTAATTCTTATGGAAACCACTCCGTTGGCTTAGATGGCACTACCTTTACCTCTAATTGGGGTGCCGGAGACACGAACTGGCAAATGATCGTAAATGATAACACCTTCAATAACAGCGTACTTCATCTGTCCATTGACATGGTCAATGATACGGTCAACATTGCTAACGGCGTAAGAGATTCTCAATTGGATACATTGGCACAATGGATAAAGAAACAAGATAGGCCTGTATTCCTTCGTATAGGTTATGAGTTCGACGGAGATCCATGGAATTTTTATGGCGATAATAAAGCTGCATATAAGGCAGCCTGGAGACATATTGTAAATCGCTTGAGAGTTGCGAATGATGTAACCAATATTGCAACTGTGCTTGCATCAACCGGTGGCTGGTGTTCGTTTGAGCGTTTTGATTCCTACAACCCCGATCGTAACGACGATGGGACTCCATATGCAGGAACTCCGGTTGTCGATTGGTATGGATTCTCAACATGGGGAGCTTATGACGGCAACATGCTTGCCTATGCTGCTCGTGATAATAAGCCAGTTATGATCGCAGAGTCTACACCAAAAACTCACACTGTAAACACAGAGGACGGAACTACATTATGGAACTCATGGTACAAGGACTACTTTAACTTCATTCATAGCAACCCAAGGATTAAGGCGGTAAGCTACATTAATGCAGCATGGAATACCCAACCGATGTGGCTTGGCAATGATTGGGGCGACTCACGAGTACAAACCAACCCGATCGTGAAAGCAAATTTCATCAATGAAATCAATCAAGCCTCCTGGCTTAAGGGGGGAGCCGATTTGTTCGCCGCTATAGGTTATTCGAAGAGGAATGTCTCTCCTGACCCGGCAACTCCTCCAAATCCTCTCGGAACTACAGAAGCTACGGAGTGGATCAAGTATGGAGGAGCAAGAGTTATTAGCGACACTGGTGCAACAAATGGTAGTGCGATAGGCTATTTATTAAACAATTATGACGGTATTATGTATAGGAATGCTCCACAATCCAATAAGCTGACTTTCCGTTATGCATCTCCATATAGTGGAACATATACGATATACGTTAATGATGTAGCTGCTGGCAAAATCGAATTTACATCAACCGGCAGCTGGAACACCTGGTCTACCACTACGACCTATGTGAATATTCCTGAGAATTCAACAATCCTTCTGCAGAAAATCGATGCAAAAGGTGATTCAAGCCTGAATTTGGATACCATTACTTTTGAGGTTGGCTTCAATCCAAACGGCTTTTATACACTCACAAATTCAAACAGCAATCTTGTATTGGGTGTAGACAATGCATCAACCGCAAATAGAGCTAGTGTTGTGCAATGGAATTCTAATAGTTCAAACGATCAGCAATGGAAACTCCTGGATGCTGGTAATGGCTATTACAAAATCATTAACAGAAATAGCGGACTTTCGATAGCTATCGACTACGGCTCGACTGATTGGGCAGCACATGTTATACAATGGCCCTTCGGCGGATCGTTGGATCAGATGTGGAGTATTCAAAGAGCAGGCGGAAGCAACTACAACATCATTAACCGAAAAAGCGGACTATTTCTTGATCTAGATTATAGCTCTACTTCTGCTGGTACAGCAGTAATCCAATTCCCTTCTAACGGAGGGAATAGTCAAAAGTTTAAAATTAAAGAGAGTTAAACACGATTGATATAAATATGGAAAAAAACCGTTCAAGGATTAGACAGCATTTAAGAGAATAAGCAGCGACCAATTTCCAAAAAGATTTGGAAGTTGGTCGTTTTCAAATCGGTAAAACCCCTTAGAATGAGACTGGATACCCAAGGGGTTTCCGATATCTATTCTAAAGGGTGACTTCAATTAATACGAAATTCTCATTTCATTTACTTGGGTAATCCACTCCGTTTTCCTCTTCATATAAATGTTGATCAACCCATCAATTACCTCACTTAACTTCAGGGTGAAGAAAATCATAATGGTGCTTTTGGACGATTATTTGCAGCTTGTGTTGAAGTTGAGGAAGGATGCAATCTGTCATGTTGGACTCTTCAAAACAAATTGTGTTTAGTTTCATTCGTGAAGATCACCTCATGTCCTTATTTCTCCTCTTTTTGATACTTCTCGATCAGCTCTTAAATATAAGACAAGTTCACTCTAGCTTTCATCTTCTCTGTAAGCAAAGTAATCAAAGTCAGCGTGCTTAGATTGCCCTGTCAAATCTTGTACACAAATTCCCAAGAAGGTTCCTGTAAAGCCCCAATCCGTAAAGTATCCATCCTGAAATCTAGAACATGCTTCATCTGACAACCGTCCTGCATCCAACACTGAACCAATCGGGCTCCAGTGTAATCCATCCTTAGAGTAATGAAACTGTAATCCTGAACCGACTATTTGTGCTTTCATATAAACACTCTTCCAGCCTTCGATGACTATGTCCTGTTCCAGAACCTCATCATATTGTCCGTTAGCCGAGCTAAGGATATTTAAGCACTTTCCCAGAATTTCATCCCGGCTAATACGCAGATAGAAGTAATTCTTTGAATTATAATAAACGATTAATCCGGCTAATTGCTGGAATGACGCAGGATCGAACTCGACACAGGTCTCTACCTCACAACGAAGCGACTGTTGTCTCCTCGCAATAAGGCTTTGTCGATGAAGGGAGTTCAATGACTCCCTGCCTCGCAACCGGAGGAATCCAGGCCGATCCCGGAGTGAAATCCAAGTGGGGTCGAGAGGCTCACGTAAGCTGGCATACTGTACATTGAGAAATTCTGAATTGAAATGATCTAATTCGGGAATGACAGTTCGAGATTGTACCGGCAATAGCGGACCAAGGACATAATCGCTGGGGCCAGACGTACCGAAGACTTCCTTATATACCTCGCTGACCAGTACGCGCAACCATTCATCTTCACTCCAATAACATCGTTGAAGCCCCGTCTCCCGTCCTAACGGACTACGCCGCTCACCAGGTATAGGTCTTGAACAAAGATGGGCCAAATACCACTCACCTGTCTGCGTCTCAACCAGACTAGCATGTCCCGCTTTTTGCAATTTCCGGTCTGTTTCCCATGAAGTCAAAATAGGTGTTATCGGGTCCAGTTCATAAGGTCCTTTTAGGTAGCGGGAACGCGCCATGGTAACGGCATGCTCATATCCCGTTCCACCCTCCGCAGTCATTAGATAATACCAGCCGTTCCGCTTATAGATATGTGGTCCTTCTGTAAAACCTAGATGGCTGCCGCGGAAAATGATCTCCGGGTCACCAATGAGCTTCCCTTCCGATTCTGAAAACTCCTGAATTACAATGCCATGAAAAGAATTGCGATTTTTTCGGTGGTCCCATATCATATTTACCAGCCATTTGTGTCCATCTTCATCATGAAACAAGGAAGGATCAAAGCCGCTGCTGTTCAAAAAAACAGGATCTGACCAGGGCCCGAGTATATTTTCGGCAGTTATGACATAATTGTGAGTATCTTTGAAATTACCCGCCAGACTCTTAACATCTGTATATACCAGATAAAAAACCCCCCCATTATAGCTAAGACAAGGTGCCCATACCCCACCGGAATTTGGATTTCCGGTCATATCCAGGAGTCGCTTCTCAGTCAGCACATGACCCATTAGCTCCCAATTAATCAGATCTCGAGAATGATGGATTTGCACTCCCGGCCACCATTCAAATGTCGAAGTGGCAATATAATAATCTTCCCCAACCCTTAGGATTGATGGGTCGGGGTTAAACCCCCGTAATATCGGATTAATAATAACAGACATGAGATTTCACTCCTAATATTATATTGCCTTGAAGCCACTACCCTTTTACAGCACCTGCAGTCATTCCCTTCTCAATGTATTTTTGTAGAAACAAGTACAGAACGATCAATGGCACAGTTGCAAGAACTAACGCAGCACTGATTACCGCATACTCCGCTCCGAAACCGCCACGGAAAGACATGAGACCTATCGGAAGCGGCTTCAAGTAACTTTTATTGACCATCACTAGCGGCAAAATGAATTCATTCCAAATTCCGAACGTGGAAAGAATGGTTACTGTCGATATAATCGGTCTGGAAATAGGAAGATAAACACTCCAATATGTCCTGTAAATATTGCATCCATCGATCATTGCAGCCTCATCCAATTCCTTTGGAATCTGCCGGAAGTAGCCTGTCATCAGATAGACTGCAACTGGCAATTGCCCTGCAATATAAGGAAAAAATAAAGCAAAGAACGTATCTGTCATATGCAGTTTGTTCATCAATAAGTAGAGGGGTATAAGGATACTCTGCATCGGAATCATCATTCCGAACAAGAACATGAGCAACATCACATTAGATCCTCTGAACGGTCGGCGAGCCAAATAAAAGGAAACCGTTGAAGCAATCAGCAATAATCCAATTACAGAAGCAAATGTAAGATAAAAACTGTTGAACATGTATTGTTTCATGCCATATTCCCAAGCCTTGCTAAAGTTTCCCCATAGCCAATGTTTCGGCAAACCCCACGGATTTGCATAATATTCAGTATTCGTTTTAAAGGATTGTATAAACATCCAAATCACTGGAAAACCAGTAGCAATAAGGTTGATAGATAGAATGATATAGATTAGCAGCTTTTTTAAATTATTTCCGTTATCCACTTTATCAATGGAATGAGATACTGACGGTACAGATACTGTAGAAGGACTCATTGGACCCCGCCTTTCTAAAACTGGTATTGCTCACTGCGCATCAAGCGTCCAAGCACGATTGCGAGCAATAAGCTTATTATAAAGAGTAACGCGGAAACAGCACTCCCGTATCCAAAGTCGAGGAACTGAAACGCTTGCTTAAAAATGTAACTGGCCATCACTTCACTGGAATTGTTCGGACCACCTTGTGTCATGATATAGACCAAATCAAAGTAACGAAGTGAATTAATTACACAGTTCAGAATTGTGAAAGAGATCACGTGTCGAATGAGAGGCATACGAATAAAAACAAGCAACTGCCATGGGCTCGCACCTTCAATTGTTGCGGATTCCACAAGGTCATCAGGTATACCTTGAAGAGCACCAAAGAAAATGACCACATAAAAACCGATATACTGCCAAGCTACTACTGCGATAATAGCAGCGAGTGCATACTTTTCCTCACCCAGCCATACATGAGCCCAACTATCAAGGCCGACTTTTGCCAAGAAAGTATTAATGATTCCGATATTGGGATCGTAAATTTGACCCCACATGATTCCAAGTACAGCACTGGACATCATAACAGGAAAAAAGTAAATGGTTTTAAAGAAATTACTTCCCCTGATTTTGGTTTGTAGCAGAAGCGCAAGTAAGAGTGCGATCGGCAGTTGAATGACTAATGCCCAGAATGTAAGCTGAAAGGAGTGAATCAGTGCTAGCCTTACCGGTTCATCGGACAATAATCTGATCCAGTTGTGCAACCCACTAAACACTCGGGGAGATACTCCGTTCCAATCGAAGAAACTATAATAAAAACTAAGTACAATCGGTATTAGCACCATCATTCCATAAACAATAACTGCAGGACTCATAAATAAGATTCTGCTAGTCCACTTAGAATAACCTGTTTCTAACATTTCTCCACCCTCTCATTTGCCATATTAATATAATGGCGTGCGGTCGGTTACTGCAGAACGCACGCCATACCTTTAATATTAAGGCTTTTTAACTTTGGCTAATTCCGCTTTTACATCTACATTTTCTTTGCCTATGATTGCTGGAGATGCATTAAGAACAGCTTCAGTCCGGATTGGATCAAGCGCCTGATCGTAATAAGGGAACGTTTTTTGAACTTTTGCCGTATTATCCATGACTTCAATGGCCAGAGGACTCATGCCATCCGGAATCTTGAAATCCTTAAACGCAGGAGTCACACCGCTTGCTTGGATTAACTTTGCGCGGTTTTCAGGATCAGACAAATACTTTAAGGCTTCGTATGCAGCATCACCTTTTTCCTTTTCTGCTCGCGCGGAAATAGCATATCCCATACCGAATCCACCTTGATAAGTCCCTTGATCTCCTTTACCTCCACTAACAATCGGGAAAGGTACAAATCCGACCTTTCCCATAAAATCAGGCGACTTCGTAAATGTGCTTACTGCCCAGTCACCCTGTTGATAAAACGCAGCTTTCCCATTCGTAAACATGGATTCAGCCGCACCGTAATCGATTCCCAGGAAGCCATTTTCGAAAGCTTTATGTTTAACCGCAAAGTCATTAAGCATCTCACCTGCTTTAACGAACGATTCCCCAGTGAAATCATCTTTTGTTTTCGCTTCATCGAAGGTCATATCTCCACCGACTCGTTGCTGCAAGTATGAGAACCAATGTAACAGCGGCCATCGATCTTTTCCTGCCACGGCGATAGGTGTGATCTTAGCAGCATTGAGCGTGTCTACAGCCCCTACTAACTCATCCCATGTCTTAGGAGGTGTGATGTTGTTTTGCTGAAGGATGTCTTTGTTGTACCAGAGAAGGACGGTGTTTAGCTGAAGTGGTATGGCATAATTTTTTCCATTATAGGTGTATTCATCCAGGCCCGCTTGTAAGATTCGGTCTTTAAATGCACTATCAGCATTGAGTTTATTTGTAATATCACCAACTACATTACCATCGACCAATGTTTTGAACTGATCCCCAGTCCAGTAGGAGAAAATATCGGGCATATCATTTCCCGCCAGTGCAACCTTCATCTTTGCCTTAAAGGCTTCATCATCAAAATAATCCGGTTTCAGCTTAATGTTTGGATGGGTGTTATTGAAGTTATCTACCATTTCTTTGAAGATCTCACGATTCTGTTCATCTTTAGGTTCAAAGCTCCAAAATTTTAGTTCTACCGGCTTAGTATTTTCTGAAGTTATGGAATTCTCATCCTTAGAACCCGAATTAGCTCCGCAAGCGCTTAAGATGAGTCCGCATGCAATGATTATTGCTAATTTTTTTTTCATTTTGTCAGTTCCCCCAGTACATATATTTGAGTACGCTTTCATTGTATCAATTTCCTATTTCTCTTGATTTAACTATGGTACTGCAAAATATCAATTCCCTATTGTTTTTAATAAAGTTCTTATTTAAAACGGCCATCGCTATTTGCGATGACCGTAGTCGAAGTAAACATATCTTAAATAATTCTCTATCACTATTGTTTTAAAAGATCGCGATATTGCTTCGGCGTCATATTTTCGAACTCTTTAAATACTCTTATGAAATAACTGGAAGACTGATACCCTACTTCTTCAGCAATTACCGTAATATCTTTATCGGTAGTCAGCAGAATCTCCTTTGCTTTGCGGTGTCGCAATCGGACGACATATTCACTGAATGTCATCCCTTTTACATCCTTGAACAGTACGCTGAAGTAACTGGAACTTAAGTGAACATATTGCGCAACTTCTTTTACACCAACTTTTTCACTCAAATTAGCTTCAATAAAATCCAGTGCTTTTCCGATCGTTTTATTATTATCTGCAGGAGACTGCCATTGACTGCCCAACTGATCAATTTTTTCATCCAAAAAGTGAATGGAGATCTCAGCCTTGAAGCGTTTCTTACTGGCATCAAGCCCGTCCTCTACCGCTTCGATTAATTTAACACGATCAATTGGCTTTAGCAGATAATTGTGTACTCCCATACGGAGGCCCCTTTGGGCATATTCAAATTCGGCATAACCCGTTAGGAAAATTACCGTTGATTTGATTCCTTCAGTTTCCATCGCTTCTACCAATTCAATACCGTTCATGCCAGGCATCTGAATATCTGTGAGCAGCAAATTAATTTTTTGCTCTTTCAAAATACTAAGAGCTTCTTGTCCATGCTCGGCCAGCAGAATCTCATATCCTCCCTGGAAATGTTGCTCCAGAGTTGCGTATATTCCTTTTCGGGTACTGATTTCGTCGTCAACAATTAAAATTCTATCTTGTCCCACACTAACTCATCCTCATTTCGCTGCTGGCAGAGTTACAGTTACGATCATGCCGCCTGTTGTTCTATTCTCTAAATGAATGCCATAAGACTTTCCGTAATAAAGCTCTATAAATTTATGAATATTATACAATCCTATTCCATTGCGCTTGGATTGCACCTGTGTGCCTTCAGCCAGATGATTGCGTATTTCCTTCAATCGATCATCAGAAACCCCGCCTCCACTATCTTCCACAACAATTTTAATCTCGTCCCGCTCTTCAAGATAGATGACTTGGACTCCAAGCCTGCCTACGCCAATTTGGGGCTCGATGCCATGAAGCACCGAGTTCTCGACTAAAGGTTGAATCACAAGTCTGGGTATCCTACAATCGGATACCCTTTCATCTACTTCTAGGGTCCAATTTAATCTGCTGCCCATCCGTAGTGACATAATATTTAAATATCGTTTTACATGTTCTACTTCATCTTCGAGTAGAACTAAATCATCTTCATTGTTCCTCTTAATGGTGTAACGAAAGAGCTCTGCCAACTGAATCAAGTAATTCGCCAGCCTATCTTGCTTGGCTTCTATAAGATTCCAATAGAATGCCTCTAATGTATTGTACAGAAAATGTGGATTCAACTGTGAATGAAGCGATCGAATCTCACTTTTCATTTTTACGATTTCCTGTTTATATACTTCATCAATCAAATTATTCAGATTGCCAACCATTTTGTTATAGGTTAAGTTCAAATCGTTAATCTCAAGATTATAATATATAACAGGATTCGTTTTTACATTTCCATTACGCGCAGCTTTCATAATTTTACTTAAATTACGCAGTGGGTGGGTTATCATCGTGGACAATGTATAGGATAGAAGCGCAAACAAAAGCAATCCGAATAAGCTGGAGAAGACAAGAATGGATTGTAGAATAGCTACGCCCTCGGTAACCTTTTTTCTTGGAAGCAGCAGAACAATATTCCACCCGGTGATTTTTGAACCCTGCTTGATTTTGATATATTCTGTACCGTTCGGACTCATTATTAATGATTGTCCATTGGCAAGTTTAATTCCAGAAAATTCGGAATCTGAATTCTGTTTTGCCGATACAATCTCATTCATTTGGTTCAGTAAGTATAATGAGCTCCCATCTACGTTAGCTACATTACCTCCTAAAAAGTCAAACAATGATGAAGTAAGCGATACGACAAGGTAACCCCCGCTTTTATAATTATCATGGTCCAGACGAATTTGCCGGATGCCAATAATCCTGTCCTTATCCTGAGGATCGATTCCTGCCCAAATAAGCTTGCCCGAATTATTGTCCGCTTCTACTATCCACTTCGTATCAATCCGATTACTCAAAGGATTATTATCGATAGGGTACAAAGAGTGGTTCATAGCGTATAAATCAAGAGACTTGATCAATGACGAAAAGCTTGCCGTTCCTATCAATATGGGACGAATATTTTTTAGTCGGTCGGCAATTTCAAACGTCTGACCCTTTTTGGCATCATACAGATAACTCTGAATCCTGGCATCGGACGCCAACTGCAATGTCAGAGTATCCACCTCACCCAGGAGTGCATCTACTCGTCCGTTAATTTGTGCCGCAATCTCTTCCGTGTAGTTATTTGCATTCTTTTGCATCAAATCAGACACTGAGGAGTAGGCTATCCATATCGTTACCGCAAGAACTATGATCATCGCTGAAAAAAATCCTATAAAAACCTGAATTCTTGTCTTCCCCAACCATTTCCGTATCATTTGTATCGATATCAGTCCTTGACTGTGAAATTTTTTTGATAGCGCTTACATTGTATCAGATTTTTTATCGTCGTGATACTAATATCTTTCTTAAAAATAAGAATATCATTAGTTGTTAGCTCTCGTTCCGTAAGCGAATATGCTTGGTAGCAAAGAGAAGGGCTCATAAAACATTATAATTCGTGTACCTCTAGATGTACTGATGATTTGGAGCTGACCTCCAATCAACCGTACAAGCTCATATAATCCCAGCAATAATGGCCTGCTTGTTTGCCCAACTGGCTTGTATCAAAGCCTGTCCCGTTATCCTTGACCTCAATTTCAATACGATTATTCCGTTCAGTCACAGTCACCCAGACTTTGTCCGCCTTTGCATGCTTCGCCACATTGGTTAGACATTCACTTACGATATATAGACTGTGCTCCATCAGCATTCTGGACATTTGGCTGACTATTTGGATTTTAGGATAAACATTAATTCCGGTCGCCTGGAAAAAACATTGTATCTCATCAGTAAGTGATTCACGAATGTCATGATCGGAAGAGGATTTCAACCTTAGATAATCAATCGTCCGCCGGGCATCAGCCAATAAGCTTCGCACCTGGCTCATCGACTGTTGAATAATTTCCTGCGATCTTCGAATATTTCCCAGTGAGATAAATTCATCTGCAGCATCAAGCTGCATAACGAAAGCAGCTCCCCTTTTGGTGCGCTTTTTCCAAGTCCTTCAGAAAATTTTGCGTCCTCAGCCGGGCATGAATTTGTTCAAAAAACAGCAATGCATATGCTATAACAATAATCAACATTAATAGAAATAAAGGAATCAACAGAAGCAATAATAAAGCCCCCTAATTGCAATGTCTGTGATTTCTATATCCCCTTCTAAAAAACAAAAGCAACTCGTCAGTAGACAAGTTGCTAAGTAAATGGCCTTTTCTTAACGGATTTTTCTCTATAATTTGAAATCACCGCTTCGCCTTATAAAACTCATGATACAGCTTCATGAGCGCCCTTTTCTCTATTCTTGAAACATAACTCCGCGAAATCCCCAGCTCCTTCGCAATCTCCCGTTGCGTCCGCTCCTCACCGCCGGTGTCGAGGCCGAAGCGCCCAACCACCACTTCCTTCTCCCGGTCATCCAAAATATCCAGGTTGCGGTAAATCTTACTCTTCTCGATCTTCAGATCGACTTCCTTCACAATATCATCTGCGTCGGAACCGAGGATATCGATCAGGGTGATCTCGTTACCTTCCTTGTCCGTCCCGATCGGGTCATGCAGGGATACATCCTTTTTGGTCTTTTTAAGCGATCTCAAATGCATCAGGATTTCCATCTTAATGTCATTAGTGCGCATATTTTAAAACGTAAATATCTCGACCGAATCTTCGTAGACCCTGATTTCTCTAACGACTTGACGAATCAAATCACGTTTCTCTTCAAAAGTAAGTTCTGCCTGACCTTTAGATAAGTAATGTTGAACAGCTTCCATCAAGACATGAATGTTGTACTCTGTATTTTGAGCTGAATTTAACATATGGCTCAGTTCAATCAATTGAGCATTTAGACCTTCTTCTTTCTGCGTAAGCTCCTTCAATTCTTGACGAATATCTTCTTCAGCAATAGCGTCTTCACTAACAGAAAAGAGTTTAATTAGCTTCTTTCGTGAGTTTTTGGTTTTCTCAATTTCCTTTTCAATCCTCATAATCTCAGCAGTTTCAAAAGGCTCCTTAGTCTTCTCTTCCTGCAAAGCTGCAGCGATTTCATCGGGATTGTTTAACCAGGTTGTCACTTGGTCCCAAACCTGTTCTTCTATCAGGTGAGCCTTAATTCTTCGTCCACATCCCTTTGATTTGGCTCCTGCAGTGTTCTTAATGTCTGTATATTCCGGTACTTTCTTTCCCCAATTGTTTGATAATCGTCCCGTCATGGTATTACCGCAGTCCCCACATCTTAACAAACCGCTCAATAAATATGGGTGTTTGCTTTTTTGAGCCCATCTCCTTCTAGACTCCGATAATAATATTTGTGCATGTTCGAATTGAGCCTCGTCTATAAGTGGAGGACAAGGAAGAAGAATCCATTCGTCTTTAGGTCTCTCTTTCATAGGAATCTTTTCTTCATCGTTCCTGTGTTTATTCCCTAACATACCTTCTGTATTCCAGCGATTTTGATAAAATTCACCGATATAGGCTCGGTTCATAATGATTTGTCTTACTACTTGGCGATGCCACATCGAAGCCCCTCTTTTTGTGGGTACTCCTTTACTGGTTAAGTATAAGGCTATACCATTCAGTCCTTGAATAATTGTATTGGGTTGTGTAAACAAATCAAATATTAGTCTGACTATAGCAACCTCATCTTCATCAACAAGAAACTGTTCTGATTCCTTATCATAACTGTAGCCGTAAACTTGAAAATCACGCAGCACTCTTCCTTGCCTTGCTTTTTCTTTTCTCCCTCGGCTCATGCGTTCTGTTATCTTTGACTTCTCAAACTCCGCTATAGCTCCACGCATAGAATAAAACAAATTTCCTTCAGGAGTTTTAGCATATTCACCATTAACAAAAACAAGTTCTATCCCTCGCCGGTCAAATTCATCAGTTATGATCAGTTGGTTCATTAACTTTCGTGACAATCTATCCGGGTCAAGACAAATAATCTTATTAATAATTCCTTCTCGAATATCATCCCGTAATTTGGTTAATGCCGGTCTATCCAAAAATTCACCTGATACCCCATCGTCCACATATTCCTTTACCTTATTCGTTCCCGCTTTCTGACGGCATTGACGAATTTGATCGTTCAGGCTGAACCCGTGCTTCGCCTGCTCCTCCGTACTCACTCTGGCATATACAGCTATCACTTTTCTCCCTCCTGAACTTCTCTAGAAGGTAATCATAACAGGCAATGCGTGCTCTGTCATTGGAATCGCCTACCACAAGTTTAACATGCACCCGGCATCCCCTCCTTGTAGTAGGATATGCGGGTACTGCTTGAACACTTGTTCAATAAAAATGACCTTGAACATATGCTTGATGTTCAAGGTCACAACTACTTTTACACCGATTTTCAACTCATTCACTTAAAGAAATAATATGAACATTCTCATAAGCCCGATCTATAGTGAGCGAATTGAATATTCAAACAATGTGCATTGCAATGAATGTACACCAAGGTTTACCTATTATGAGTTTTGATAATAAAATAGCATAGTCGTAAAATCAATTTTCAGTCAGACAATTGGGATTCCAAAACTATTACTGCATCTCCGACAAAACTGACTGATGTAATCCGGTTAATTTACATATCCCCTCGCAAAATTGTTCCTCTGATGGGGTCAATCCGGCAATCGTTTCCATATCATTAAATTCCCCGTTAATCCCGAAAAAACTAAGACTACTTCTCTGGTGAAAGGAACCCCAAGGATTCCCCATCTGATATTGACGAATTTTAGCTTCACTTTCATCAGGATACACTAGAACTCCTGGAACAGTATGGCCCGGACTAGAAAAGGCATCCATATACGCATGAATTTGATAAAGGTCATTTCGCTCCAAACCGGTTGGCTTGGATAGACTTGCAAACGTATGCTTATATTTAGCGTCTACGACGACAAGTACTTGTTTTGATAAGGGATTCCTCAATAAAATATCCGGCTTCAAGGCTGCTAATTTGTGCCCATCCATGTTTTGAAACAGGTGCCCAGATGCATCTCTCTCCCGCCCGGTATGGACAACTTCAACTCCTGCGACAGTAGTTTTTAACAAATGGTACACATATAATTCCCAAATCTCAGCCATATCTAGCAATGTTCCTGTTATCTCTTGGGTTCCTGTAGAAGTAGCACCGATCGATTTCTGCTGTAATATTCTCAACGATAATTCTACCACTGAACGATATGACTCCAGGATCGGAGTATATTTTATCTGAGGTAGTTTATTTGCCGCAGTAAAGTTCGATAAGCTGCTTGATGATGTTTGAAGTAGAAGCCCGATAATCTCCCTTCCTTTATCAGAAAGCCAAGTGCGGTCCTCACCATGACCCAGCTCTTTCTTAATTTTGCGGTAAGCTTTGCTGAGAACATTGGAAATAGCAGGATGAATGACTTTGGTTCTAGATAAACTCACGAGACGATTTGTCCCTTTCCCTACCTCTAGTGCGGTTTCCATTACTTTCATACGACCGCGCAGTGAAGGCAGTTTCAAAGTTTCCTCTATGCGGGTATAAGGTAGACCGTGCTTGCTTCCACTCATAAGCTGCTCACCCCAAATTCGAGCAATCAGCTCCCACAACCACATGTTAGATCCACGATAAGATCCGTTGCTCTGAATCATACGCACTCCCCAAATCTTACTGATCCAGCGATGGAATGAGCTTTCATAACGAGGTATGATTCGCAGCGTTCTCCCCTTGTAGCTGATCTCCCCCACATAACGTCCCGCATACCATTGTCCATTGCGGAATTCGATAATCGGCTCTTCATCTGCTATTTTCCCAGTAAGACGAAGGGTGAAACGTTCTTTGTCCAGATTACAGCATAAATCCTGTATCCATAGCTTCTCATCGTTATGTCTCAGCTTGATCTCAGACAAATCTTTCGCAATAATCTCTATATTTCCCTGTGAAGTTCTCATTCTTGCCCTTTTAAGAATATGTCTTTCGCCTGTTGCATTAACAACTTTCTTTCGTATGCATCTGCTCCAGACAGATATTGCTCCAATAATGGAGCTAGCGAATAATTCCACAACCCAGAAATTGGTCCACGTCCCTGCCCTTTTCGATTCCATAAAACCTGCTGAACTCCGGGTTGAGAATAAATGTACTTCTGTGCAAAAGAAACAACATCGCTGAAATAAGTATGACCAATGACGTAGAGAGGTCCCATGAGTTCATGATTCGCTATTAATGTATTTATCCGGACGCACCGATCTGCGAGTACTTCAAACTCCTCCTCTACTCGGCTCCATTGTCGGGGTTTACCATACTTTTGCGGCCATCGTTCCCATTTTGTTTTCACCAAGGATATTAAGTCTTCACGTTCAAACCCCCGGAAAAACCATAAAAATCTGCGGCGAAGTGCAAAATCAACTTGTTCCAGCGATTGGTCAATCAGATTCATGGTCCCAATAATATAAAGATTGTCAGGTACGGCAAGCGAAAATGAGTTCCCATCCTGTCCAGCCAGCAGCACTTCACTTTCCCGATCTTCCAGCAAGGAGAAACATTCCCCCAGCACCCTACTTAAATCCGCACGGTTCATCTCATCCAGAATGAAGACAAAAGGCAGGCCTTTACCTATTCCGTTTTCCGCTGCCTTCACATCTTCAAGGACTTGCAGGAATACACCATTTTTGTAAACGGTCCGATTCTGTTCAAGCTGCATTCCTCGAATGAAATCTTCATAGCCATAGCCGGGATGGAATTGTACACGCCGAACCCTCTGCTGCACCAGTTCATCTATGTTATTCTGATTCTTAAAAAATTTACCCGCTCCCCACTGACGCAATGTCTCCTGCCGAATAAAACGCTCTGCTAATTCTTTCGCTTCATGGGTTTTCCCGGTTCCTGGAGGCCCATATATAACAATTTGCTTTTTGATTTCTAAACCTTGAATCGGAAGCACATCTGTTTCATGATCACCATAATCCCAACACTCCATGAGAGGACTTCGATAAAAATCAAGATCCGGTTCACAGAGAATATCACTTAATTGTTTTCTAATTGCTAGGATACGCTCATCTACATCTACAGGGATAGAATCCTCATCCAGCATATCCAAGAAAGCCTCGACTATTTGTTGTTTATGACTAGCACTCGCCATTCGCTCATATTGGTCAGGATAAAACAGATGCAAAAGAATATGGCGGGAGAGTGGATTCCCTTCTTCCTTAAGTTTATCTAACAAACCGCGAACTTTTAGATGATCTGCTGCAAGTTCTTTCCTCTCTTCTTCTGACATTTGCAGCACAGTATCAGCAAATATTGCTATGTATCGTATCTCATTATAGCGTCTTGTATTGTAGGCTATTCCCGGTCCACCGATACCATGTTCAAGAGCAGTTAGAGCATTATTCTGATCATCAAGCAATAGGTTCGCAAAGGAGGCTATTGTCTTAAGTAGTTCTTTCTTCCTGCGATAGCTTATGCTGGATGGGAAAAGCAGATACAGGTAGACCAGTTCACAAGCGAGCTGCACAACCTCTGATTTCTGGCCACTAAGTTGTCCCTTCAATTTCGTTTCGAATGCTTCTGCTG
The DNA here is from genome assembly GCF_001909095.1 of Paenibacillus sp. P46E. Lineage (NCBI taxonomy): Bacteria > Bacillati > Bacillota > Bacilli > Caryophanales > Paenibacillaceae > Paenibacillus > Paenibacillus sp. P46E. The sequence continues at coordinate 27,159 of NZ_LVYZ01000041.1, read as the reverse complement.
ATTCATCGGTATTATCTATGAAACAAGCTCTAAATGCGTTCAAATTATCAGTAGTCCAAATCTCCTCCGATGGCCAAAGCAAAGATGACCCATCCATAAGACTCTTTTCTATCCATTGATTCGCGTAACTGTAGACAGCTGAAGTATCCCATTCTTTAAATCTTGCCATGATTTTTAGTCCTCTCAAGTTTTGTGATTTCCGTAATCAAATTAACCATTCATTTCAATTACACAATGCCTTAATTCTCGATCTCTAAATAACTCTTATAGAGTTTCCTTAAAATGTCTCTGAAGTGATTGAATAACAATCACCCCACCAGCCTTATGCAGAGGTTCATTCTGACGCTCGCATTGGAAGAGCTGCACACAAGACGGACATCCATTAAAGCAGCTACAGCTTGTCATCATTAGTTCAGCCTTTTTCAACAGCACATTAAACTTTTCAGCAACAACCTCTACGATCCCGGAGCCCCCTCCGACTTGGCTATCATATATAAATAAACCCGGCATCCCGAACAAAGTTGAACTCGAGTGAAATGAGACATGTTGGAAGTCAGCAGCGCTGCATTTCACAATAGCTGGAATCGCTGCGGCTAGAGCATGTTCAGCTGCATGTATACTTCCATCGATAAGCTCCTCGAATGTAAGATCTGATACTGCTTGTATGCCCGCTAAAAGATTTCTAAGCTGACTTTTTCCTTGTTCATCCCACAGCAACCACAGTGCATCTGTTTGAAACGAAACAGGATAGGTATTGGTTACCTGTACCGTTTCTGATGGTTTTGCATTGTGTGTGTATATTTTCTTGTAGCCGAATGTGTTTCGTTTTACAACTATATTCCCAATATTCGCTTTCAACTCATTACCAACTAATATGAGCTTATTAATATCACTCACTTCGATACTATCCCGCACAATACCGCGTGTAAGATAGTCCGATCTCACCTGTTCCACTAGAACCTTCCGCTGCCTCTTATCGATCCACTTCACCTTATAAAAACTGCGGTTATCTGATCCTAAAAAGATTGCATCTACATGGTAATCTCTGATCAAGGATCGAGTGTCCACATTCTGAAACAATATTGTTTCGTTCCATCCGCTCTTACTCACGACGGTGTATGTTTCACCCATTGCAATCAATGGCAGATACTTTGGAGACTCACCCATATACATAAGTTTTCCTTCAGCCTGTTGCCATTGCTCGTCAACCTCAGCTAATACCTTCCGAAGGACGCTGGCACGAACGTAATTAATAGCATTGTAGATCGTCCCTCCTTGCTCATGCGCGGCATAAACAAGATGCTCACGTAATATTTTTGGATTGTTAATGTTAATAGCCGCAGATTCCGGTATCTGCTGGAAGAACTCTAGCGGATTACGAGCATAATATTGTTGTAGCGGCTCTTCCTGTAACATCATGACAACTAAACCATCTCCGCTTCTCCCTACTCGACCTGCTTGTTGCCAAAAGGAAGCATGAGATCCGGGGTAACCGAGCATGATGCAAATATCCAGACAATCCACATCAATTCCTACCTCCAAGGCCTTGGTGGTTACAACGCCCAATAATTCACCTTGTTGTAGCTTCTTTATAGTTTGCTCCTTGATTTCTTGAGGTAAATTAGCATGATACGGAAGAAATAAATCCTGACCTTCTTTCAATTCTATTGATCCGGATTCATTAAGGTGTGTTCTTAGAATCATATTGAGCTCTCTACTTATAAGCTGAGATTGTTGACGATTACTAGAGAAAATAATAATTCTCGGCCATTGCCCATAACTGTAAAACGTTTTTATGATCTCATAAAGATCGGATGTAACTGCTCTTCTTCTATGCTCTATTTCTATAAGACCAGAGTTCCATAGAACAATTTCCTTTTTATTAATCGGTGCGCTGCTTTCCGTAACTTCATGAAACCCCTGTATACCCCGCTTACCAGTTAATTCCTCAACCAAATATTTAGGATTGGCTATAGTAGCAGAACATGCAATGAATTGAATCTCCCGATTGCCTAATCTTTCACATAACATTCTTAAGCGGCGAATGACCATAGCCACTTTTGAACCAATCATACCGGAGTAATGATGCAGCTCATCTATTACGATATAACGGAGATTTGTTAAGAATCTAATTAACTGCGAAGCCTTCCCTGTCTGTGCTCCTATGCTTTGAAGAATGGGATGCAAATAATGAACATTGGTTAGCCAATAGCGCCCCTGTTCAAATACCAGATTGGAGGCCTGGTCTTTCCTCATATGCTGAGGAATATTACGTTGACCGAAAAGAAGACCAGCGGGCACTTCTGTTCCATGGACCTTAAGTTTAGAGAAACCAGCCATTTTGAAGTTACTTACATTTTCTTCTTCCAGATCTGTCCACTGTTGTAAATGAGCAAATTGATCTTCGACCAAGGCCTTAAAAGGCGATAAATAGAGGGCGCAAGCATTTGGATCAGCTACGAGTTTTTCTATAATTGGAATGTTGTATGACAACGATTTACCCGATGCCGTCTTTGTGCAAATAACTACATTACATCCTTGTCTTATCGCTTCCACTGCTTCACCCTGATGCTTATAAAGCTTATTGATTCCCATTGATTCAAGCTTACTACGCATCCAACTCTCCATTGGTATATGCTCATCGTACACGCCTTGTATCTCATCAGTCTCATGGACAAATACATCGGCTCGAATGCGTTTGCTCAGTTCAACTAATTGTCCGGCTAGAAGACTGCTATGAAATGACTCTTGAAGTGGAAGCCTTCTATCTAGAAGCAAATCAACTTCTTCTGTCATAAGCAAGCTGCTCATTATGGGACTTCCATCTTCAATGCAAAAGATACCTTCTTCTTGATCACTGTCGCTCTCATATTCAGCTTCAAGGGATTGCCAATCCATGATGTGGACTCCGTTAGCTCGTTGCTGAATTTCCCGTCGATAGCCTCTAGGATCAGCTTTATAGCTGATCTGTACAAAATCCCCGTAGGGTTTAACTGCTCCACAAGATGAACATATCAGAGGCATCTCTTAATCGTTCCTCTCGATTAAAGATTTCAGGAGTATCTTTGCTCCAGGTTTAAATAGTTCAACATTGTACTTACCGGGGAGCTGAACACAACTTGGACATCCTTCACTACAAGGGCAGCTCTCCATAAGCTCAAGTGCCTTACGCATCACCTTAGGCGTATTCTCATAGATTGCCTCGATCGTTCCAAGCCCAGATCCATTTTCTCCATAGAACCCGATAACCGGTCGATTAGCAAAAGCAGACATTCCGCTTGCAGAGAAACCTGTAAAATCATTTGCATCACAAATGATCATATCCGGAATTACCGACGTCATAGCATGCTGGGCGGCATGAAGTGAAGCTTCTAGCAGCATCTCGGTAGTTCGATGTTCACTTGCCCATTCCTGGATATTCTCTTTTAGCAGCAGCCAATCTGAATCTGTAATGGTTAGCCAAGTTCCTTCTGGAGCAAATTTCGTTACAGATGGATGAGTTAGAGCCACTTGTTCTGAATCGCTCTTTTGCCCAAAGAACAGTTTTCTGTAGCCAAATACACTTCTCTTAATCTCTAACTCACCATAAGCCATATGAAGCTCTTCAAAATCATGTCTCTGGTACGTCTGTATAATATCGATGGTATCTCTATAAGAAGATTGAGTATGATAAGTTAGCTCCTGGATAGGCAAAAGAATAATCTCACCTTTCCGGCGATTAATAGAATCCACTCGGTATGCTCGATCCCCTGGTGTCCAGTAGATGGCTCCTTCATGAAAATCTCGCATGGCGCTCCATTCATCCAGCCCATCCACTACCGCATAATTCTGCCCACGAATAGAAACACTATAACTCTGACCTGAGATTGAACGGAGACTAAACTTCTTATCTACAACCGCTTCTTCTGTCCCTTCTGCTGCAACTGCGGTCTGCAAGACGGATTGAATATATTCCTCATGTAGGTTCGGAAACATACTTTTCAGATCTATTTCCGTTAAATCCCGCCCAAGTTCTTCTTTGAGCAAAGGTAAATGAAGCGCCAATAGCTTATAATTAGTCGGATTAATTCTTACGACTTCAGGCGCTTTATGCAGAAATTCATGCGGATTACGCATGTAATATTGCTGAAGCGGATCATCCTGCCAGATAAGTATGGCAACTCCCTCACCTTTCCGCCCTACACGTCCGATCTGCTGTGAGAATGCTGCCTTCGAACCAGGATATCCAACCAAGACAGCCAGACTCAAATCACCAATATCAATCCCTACTTCAAGTGCATTCGTAGTAATAACGACGTGGATGTCGTGGGATTTCAGGCGTTCGATAATTCGTTTCCGAGTCTCATTAGGCAATATTCCCGTGTAAAAGGCAGCTAGTTTTTCTCCTTCGACACGTTCCTTTGGCAAGCGAAGAGGCTGTCTTAAAACATCTTTAATATATTTGGTAAACACCATCGTCTGACTCCGGGAGGGCTGAAAGATAATACTTTTAATTACTTTCTGATTGACAGTCATAGCTTGCTTAGCAATCGTAATTGCATCCGTTGAGGGTGCACGTCTAACCTGCTCACCAGCTGATATCCCTGGATTCCATAGAACGATCTCTTTGCGCTCATGAGCTGAACCATCCGTATCAATGAGTACAAACTCTTTAAGACCTGTTAGATCCTGAGCCAATTTCACCGGATTATCTATGGTAGCCGAACTGGTTATGATCTGAATATTTCGGGTATTTCCTAGCTCACGGCATACCTTAAGTAATCGACGAAGTACCAGTGCAACATGGGATCCAAACGTACCGCGATACATATGCATCTCATCGAGTACTATAAATTTGAGATTGCAAAGATAATTTCGGATATGCTGACCTGAAGAATATTTCAACACTTGAACCTGGCCAAGAATAGAATAATGGATCATATCCGGATTGCTCATCCATATCTGTGCTTTTTCCATAATTCGCTGCCTTGGCCCATTCTCCGTATCTCCATCTAGTCGACCCGCATGTATGATACGTTCACCTAACTTCAATTCGGTCTCAAACCACTCATCCAAAGATGGCTGATTGGAGGATTTGATTTCACCAAAACGTTTGAGTTGATCCAATTGATCATTGGCCAAAGCTTTTGTTGGGAATAAGTATAGTGCTTTATCATTAGGATGATCATAAAGATAACTAAGAATCGGCAAATTGTATGACAAAGTCTTACCTGACGAAGTTGATGTTACTAACACCACATTTGATTCTCTATGTACCGCTTCTACTGTTTGCGCCTGATGCACATAGAGTTGATTTATTCCCATACGGCTTAAAGAATCCCGGATCGGCTGTGGTGTGAACTCTGGTATTTCTGCGTAAATAGCATCCTTGGCCGGTAAAGTATGTACATAAATCTCAGCATTCTCTTCAGCGGCTAGTGCTTTTAGCTTCTCGAGAACTTCAATGGCCGAAAACTCACTACTGCTTACTCCTGGAATCCGAGAATCCTCGCACAATGGCATTTCATCTTTTTCCAGATGTACAGTTGCCAGACACTCCGGGCAATAGACGCCTTCCGAATGATCTCTATAGGTTTCCATTATTAGGGACCAATCTGAACATTTGATTCCATTAGGGGTATACTCTAAACTCCGTTGCTCTCCAACCTGACTGATTCTATGAGATATTTGAACAGCCTTAAGCATGCTTGAACACACTGAACATTTCAGATACGCCATTACTACTCCGCCTCCATTCATTCATCTTACCGCCTGTTTCCATTAGACCATATTACCTAGACAACCACATGTCAGCGAACGTATGTTCATTTGAAAATATTCCCTTATTCGAATTAATTCGACAAATTGGGTCTGAAGTCCTTGTTAACAAAAAAAAGACGACCATAATGTCGTCTTGATCAATCTCAGCTTTATATTATCTAAACCAGTAAGAATACAAACTACACCAACTCCTCAGCCTCCTCCCAAAACTCCACTTCTTCATCAAATTCCGAATCATAATTTTTCTCTTCCCCAGTTAAATATTTTGACAGAATTTTAGTGATCCGAATACCATACGGATATATTGTATGTTTATCGTAATTCAGACCTACTCTTCGTAGCTGATCAACTAAATTAGCTAGATCATCACGTTCCATCTCATCCAGCTCGCCCAGAGGAATGTACTCGACTGCTTTCTGCTGAAGCAGCTGTTTGCTAGGTGACAGGAACTTGATATCCTCGTTTCTCACACCAGACCATGCTCTTGGCCTTCCACCAACACCATAATATATCCCTAGTGGATCTTTAAAAATCCCCGAAGCTTTGTTGAATTTCTCTTCAGCATCATCTTCAATAATCCTATATTGCGGCACATCATCCGTCATATTGACACGTATAAACTTAAGACGGGCATCATTTACTAGCCGTTCGCTCAGATAAGGAACTTTATCGTATTGAAGGTCAGTATTTCGAATTACTGGAAGCCAATCCTTTCTCAGCGTCGCATTGATCATTACTGTTAGCTGCTTTACATCTTGACCAAGCTCACTCTCAATAGCTCTGACCATAAAATCCAGAAAAACCTGTTTGCTTTGATTCCATTTGCCCGGATTGTCCAACATTTTGGCCTCTTCCAGATAAAAAGGTGCCTCTCCCAAAGGTAACCATGACTCAATTCCGAATATCCTTAACATTATTTTTGTTCCGTTCATTTTCGATATGACGGGTAAATGTTTGTTGTCTGCTTTTAAAATATTGAATGACAGAATTGGACCGTATGAATCTAGCTTGGTCACATTGTTGCTTAGGAAGCCTGCATCATTAAGCAGATCAAATAATGCATTGATTATACGAGCAGTATTACCCTTGTCATCATCCGTAAGAGGTTGTATGAACTGTGTTAGACGTCTTGCCTTTTTCATTCCTTCCCTTATAGCTCTCTTAGGATCACCGTCTTTACTCCAGTTTTCTTTAGGCGCAATCTCCACTAATGCCAATGTCCGCTGATCCCCGGAAGAGCGTTCTTCATTAAGCAGCTTGTTAATTTGATTCACTCGCTTGAAAAAGGCAACATCAGCTTTATATGTTCCAACTTCCAGTTCACTTACAATTTCAACAGAATTGCAGTGTACGAATTCTACGGTTACATCCTTATCGCAATTGAGACCATATACATTCTCTGAAATTTGACGATTAAAGATTATTGATTTATTTTCCAGTGATTTTTGTTCAGTCGTATAAACTTCTTTCATTGCAGTAAACATTGCTTCACTACTATAAACCTCAATAATTAGCTTTTCTGCTTGATGCGCGACAATGGGGAACCGAATGTCATTCATACGCTTACGAGGGATCTCCGGAATATGAAATAACGGTGTTAGATGATACATAGCAAGTACTTCTTTAAACTTATTAAACAGACCACTTTTCTCCGATAACCCTAGTCCTGACTTCACAAAGTTACCTTTGCTATTGAATGAATGATGATTGATTACATACGCAGTGACTTCACCCTTTCCGTCTAGGAATGCAGAAGGATTAGAGAGCAACATATCAGGTTCGAAGGATTCTCCGTACAGAACATCCCAATACAAGCCATCCAGGGCTGTTTTCCAGACTGCAAAAGGCGGTGTTCCCTGTCCACTACCAGCACGACGCTCAAACTGAAGCTGTGAGAAAGAAAGCTTCTCTTGCAACGTATACGGATTACGGACTGACACAAGAACAGAACAGGCATGATCCGCTTTTAAATAACAGGAACCTTCCTTAATTTGTGCGTTCTTCAAATACCGCCTTGTACCTACAGTAACAAGAATAAGCGGTCTATCAGCGTCCCCACCACGATTCTTCAGTTCAACTTTTAGTACATAAGAAAAAGGATCGTGTTTTGTTGATTTCCTGATCGGAGTGGAGACACATTCATGCTGATTATTAAAGATCGTATGATGAAACTGGAGTTCCTCTACAATACCTTGCCCTAACTCAACCGTTCGGAGTTCTTCACAGAACTTATGAGCTGCCAAGCCAGGAAGCCATTGGTATTTATCAATAGATTCATGAAGTTCGCCAAAATTAGAGGTTTGCCATACCAGTCCAGCCTCTTTAATCTCTTCCGGGAGATTCGCTTTTGAATATCCTTTCAAATGTGCAAACCAGCCTAGTGTGAGCTTTTTAATATGAGACTCTGGTATCTTCACTGTGGAAACAATCCATGGCAAGTCTTTTTGCAGTACTTTATTATTTAAGTCCACATGAACAATCTCCGGAAAAATGCTCTTAAGCTTCTTGCAGAGAGGTTCAACCTTATAAGCAAGCTTGTGGTTTTGAGGTGTCATTTGTGTAATGAAAAAATCGCGCCAGCTGTCCGGCATATGCATGACATGAATCGTTTCATGATAAAATACCGCTTCATTTACTTCCAATGCAAAGAGCTCCATTCTGTTCATATACTGCCTCCCATATTCATATTATTAATCGCTTCGCTAAAGGGCCCATATAAACTTTGGAAAATGTTATCTTTCTTGTTCTTGCGCATAATTTCTGCCCATACTTCAAGCATCGAATATCCTTCAGGGTTACCTGCTGGTTTAGCGTTGAACTTAGCATCACAGAAGTAGACATGGGCATCTCTACCTCCACGCAACAAACGGCCGATCATCTGCCATACCGGAACAAAAGTGTACCAACCCATAATCTCTCTTTCCTTGGGATTTAAGATTGACCAGAAATCCGGTTTCATATACATATGTTCCAGCTTACCGCTGCTGATTTGCCGTAGCTTGGTAACTGCCTTATCGTAAACAAGGTTCTTTCCTTCTATCCGATGCAAATATTCTGGCAAATACGCATGCAGGACCTGAACAAGATAATTCAGATCATTGGGTATGGGGTAAGGACGAACCAGAAAGAATACTGAACCGAAGAGGGCTTCTCCCTGCCTATCTAATATGTTATATCCCCGACCAACGGACAATAGGGGTACAATCAATACCTCAGCCCGTTCCCGGTAAAAGGATTCAATCAATACTCTGGAATACTGATCTTCTTGGTGACCATCATCCCTTGAGAGCGCCTTATATCTGCCCGTCCAAGTTCTATCATTCCGAAAAACACTGCAGACTGTTTCAACATCATCATAAGAGTTAACAACCAGCAATACTCTCCTGTTGTTACCTTCAATTCTCCAGTGTTTCAGCTCATATTCAATATCTGGCTTTAGATGTTGTACCATCCCACTTAAAAATTGATTTCTCTGTTCTAGATCACGAATACCTGACACTGAATAAAATCCCCCACGAACCTCATCAAGCACGGGCATATAATTCATCTGTATAACTGAGCTTTGGCGGTTTGCTCGTAGCAACCATTCTGAAGGTGTCTTCAAGTCGTAATGAGCCGACTTCGGAGCATGACTGGTTCCAGAGAGAAATACAACCGCAGGACCTGCTTTCCTGTCACATTCTTGATAAAGATTATGCCAATCATGAAGCAGCAGACGGCCCACTGCAGTGTATTCAATCAGCTTGAACTTCCCGGTCTTTTCATTGTCAGGCAATTCATATTTATATCCCAAGGTAATCCCGGTCATCGCTTCTTTCATAAATGCCTGATAATCCTTCTGCATAGTAAACAACGGTGAGAAATTAATCGATAGGCCAAGTTTAGCTTGAATCATAGGAAACGTAGTTAAAATGTATTTGATACTCTCCTCTGCCCTACATAAGTACAGGAAGAATTCAAGCTGCGCATAGAGTAGTTCTGTTTTCACCCTTGGTTTAAGGACTCCGTTTACTTTGGATATAATCTGTTCCAGAAGTCTTTGCTTCTGCTCGTAGCTCTCTGCCTCCACTATCTCATCAACGGTTCTTGCGAGTATTGGATCCTTATATGGGTCTGAGGCGTATTCACTGAAACGTTTGAATAACCTTGACTGTAATTGAGAATCAACAGAAAGTTTTTCACTTAATGTGCCCGCCAGTGCTGCCACCCGAATCAGATTATTCCTGATATCCTTCCTAAGCGTCTGAGACAGTTCCAGTTTGTTATAAATTCGCCAGATCATCTGATCCAGCATACGAAGCCTATCATTCCATTCAAGAAAGGCGGGATCACCCGCATACTGACCATAATATCCACTGGTTAGCTCATTAGACTCATACCTCAGCTGTTCAAAGATATCGTCAGCTGCCCCGAACACATTGTATTGTGTCAAAAAGGTCTCATCGAATTGCTTCTGTACCTGATCTGCTTCATCTACAAAAACAACATCAAGCAGGTCATACATGGCTTCGTAAACCGTTCTTTCCAAAGGATCAATCACTGCTGATATCCGTGTCTTCAGCACACTTGGTGCAGTAGCTACCCATACCTCAGCATTCTGCAAGGAAGATAGATCATTATATACACCGCAGGCATGTGCAAGCGGGCATTTCACAGATGTATCATCTTGCTGTAACTGGATGCAAGGATATCTGCTGCTCCGATCATAATCTTCAGCCAACGCTTTAATGATACAGACATCAGATAAATGGATAAGTGACTCATACTGCTGGTTCTGCCAATCACTAACCTCTTGAATGCCACTACTATTCGCAAACAAATAGTTATTGAGATGATCTTCTCTGGAGGTTCTCCCAATAACAGGAACAGCAAGTATTCCAAGCTTACGTAGTTCTCTGACACGCTCAAGGGCTTGCATAACGCTGCCTTCAATGAAACCCACCCTTGCCCCCTCATGTTTAACCAGCCGGTAGGCTTCCATCATCATAAAAGTCGACTTCCCTGCTCCAAGCCCCCCACCAATGTGTTGATTCCCTTGATACACAAATTCTAGATCCATACCATCAAGCGATTCCAAAAGCACAGACTTAGCCCTACTCACCCACATGGCCGATGCTCCCAGGAGTTGATCCATCTCAGTTGCTAATCCAGCTCCGTTATAGGGGACCGAAAGCTTAAATATTCTTTTTGCCCGATAAGCTGGCAGAGGTTTGATTTCATTGGAGAGCATAGATTCAGGGATTTTCCCGTGGAAGGTAATCCATTGCCCACCTCGGATCCTTCGAGAGTATGTAAACTCTTTTTCATTAGCAAAGGGTTTTGTATTCAACTGGCGTGGGATGGGGTGTTCAAGGATACTGCTATAGATAGAAGAACGGTCAATTAAATAACTCGGAGCAATACGAATAGCTCCTTCATCCTCTTTGATCTCGTATAACCGATACTCACTCCCAATTTCCTCATAGGCAATGATTCGTTTCAGGAGATTCTTCTTGGTTCGCAGTTCAGGAAATAGAATTCTCAGCCGGGTGATGATATCCGAGCGAGTTGTATGTTTCAGAATGGGTTCATTGTAACCAACCAGAACTGACCACGCCTGATGGATGGATAGCTTAGGATCGATCAAAGTACAGCCTGTAATGAATAACTCCATGCTCACTAGAAGGTTAATTTCAGATTTACGCAGTTGAAGTGTTTCAAATGCCTTGATGATACCTTCTGAAAGCTCCCAATAAGTCTGCCTCACAGAAACACCTTCTTCAGCATGGATTCAATTTCGTTCTCCATGATCATTTCGATATACTCCCGAGCAGTTTCATTTAGCAGATTCATACTTCGTTCACGATAAGATGCGAAGAACTGGCTGCGATAATTTGGAACTACAATAAGGCATTTATTCTTGTACTTTTCCAAGTAGGCAGGACTCTGATGATTGAAGAAATTAGCAAGCGTCCGTGGATCTCTGAAGTCCTTGACATCAAGAAAGATCCTTTTTCCATCTTCGGATACCAAGAGATCATATTCATCCACATTGGGATAGAGCTCAACCTGATATCCCTTACGAATCAATCGTTCTGCGATTCTAAGTTCAGATATTCCAGGCAGCAATACAAATCTTTGAATTCCGGGCACAAGCCGCAATACCCTTTCCCTACCAAAATCAAAAGAACTCATGAGCTCAAAATCAGCAAGCAGATGGCAGATATCTTCCTTATTACAACGCCACCGATCATTCTTATATTCCAGGGTCCAGCCACAGTGTGGGCATTTCCGAAAGTTAGCCATCATAGGTGTTATTTCCTCATAGCATTGTTTGATCAGATTCGTTAGTTGAATATCAAGGAAAGTATCGGCAAATTGGGACAATTGAAAGGAATTAACTACGGCATTTTGTGGATTAGATAGAAACGTGCGGATGCGAGTATACTCCTGCTGAAGCTGCCGGCCTTCTTCTCGGCAGTACATCAGGATCTCATACATAGTCTGTTGCTCAGCATCCTGTGGGGAGACATGACGGTTCAAGAACTCATCAGCATCCGGCGTTAAGCCAATGAATTCTTCTAACAAAGGAGCATCTTCGGGGTAATAGTCTTGGAGGTCAGGGATACCCCACTCTTTGGAGGGGCGATGAAGGGTCTGCAGCAAATGATATAAGTCAACCGGAGGTTGAGCTTTAGAAGCAGCTGTCTGTTCTATGAATAACAGCATTCCCTTATAAAGCTCGTCCGGAATCTTGCCGTAGTTGCCTTGCCATTTGTTAATCCCTGTGATCAGGGACAGAAGAGTGTCATGTGTTTTAGCCATAGAGCACCATCCTATTAGATTATTGATAGATATAGGATAAACTATGGGAGTGACTATTAGTTGTCAGCGAATGTATGTTCTCTGAAACAATGATATTAATAGAAAACACATTTCAGAAATAAACATCCGATAATATCGCTTATCAGATGTCATCTCCTAACACATTTAGATATCCATTGTATTCAACAGTTTTTTTAATTCTCTTAATTCTTCTAGGGACAAGGTGACTCCTTTACCCATCTTTTTGTGATCGGCTGACCAGTCTCTTAGATCGTACTTTGGCTCACGATCGTTCCAACTAATCAGATTCAACTCTTTCTTCCAGCCTGTAGCGGTTTCTGATATACTTCCTAGGTCCTCACGAATTTCAAACTTTAATGAATCCGCCATCTCCCGTTTCTCCTTTCCCAACTGCTCGTTTTGTTTCAATGATTCTTCCAACGGTTTATCCTTGGCGACGCTAACGGTTACTGATTTGATGTTATCTTCATAACCAAAAAGTTTTTCAGATTCAGGACTATCATCAAGTTCTGACTTTCCAGCACCCCAGAAATCAAACTCCCGCTGCCTACTTTCGATCCCAATATAAGAACTTATATTCATTTGTTCTTCAGAATCTTTCATCTCTTTCTTTTCAGTTAGAATGGTAGTCTTTTCTGGCGCGACGGGTTCCTGCATATCTTGTTGAAGAATCATATCAGTGTTCATCATCACGTTTACTTCATTCTGGGAAATCTGGTATAACTCTATCAACTCCCACAAAGATTGCATCGCTTCTTCGGGGTCATAATAAAACTCGCTGCCTCGGATTCTCCAGAACCTCCATCCGCACCGCTCGAGCATACGCTGTCTTGCCATGTCATCATCATATTGCTCAGGCCCATGCCAATAATCCCCGTCGCATTCTACAGCAAGTTGGCCATTCATTCCTTGGACCACCATATCGATTCGGAACCCACCAAACTCATACTGTGTTATAACGCGATATCCTCGTTCAACGATTCTATCGTAAACATGCTTCTCGAACTCGGATTCACATTTATCTCTTGATCCTTCAGTTTCTTGCAAGGTAGGATTTTGGCAGTAAGAGATCAATTGATAACGAAGGCAACCTTGATTTCTAATATCGTTCAAAGTCGCACTATGAAAGAGCCATAGCTGGTCCCTAGACCGACTGGCAGCAACGTTAAATCTTCGTTTGTCCTTCTCACTTGCTAGAGCCCTCATAGCCGTCTCGCCAGGTGATGCCACTAAACTCAAGAAAATCACATCTCGTTCATCTCCCTGGAATGCATAGGCATCGCCGCAGATAAGATTCCTGCGCTCCATTTCTTCCGGTCCAATCTCCCTTAAAAGCAAAGACTCGATTAATTGATGTTGAGAACCTCCGAGAAGAGTTATAACACCCATCGACAACCCATCATAGCGGGAATCTTGTATACATTGTTTGATAGTATCCACGATTGCGCTCGCTTCTGGATGATTCTGCACTTTCTGACCTGTTCCTTGTCTAAAACCTTCCTTGACATGAACCGCTTTAACAGGTTCGAGCCTATTAGGAGGGTATTGACGAAGAGGAATTAACGGCGTGCTGGAGTAACAAAGTTGATTACTAAATTGGATGATTTCAGGCATACATCTGAAATGCTCCCGAAGCACGATTCGTCCTCCGAACAGTACATTCGCTAAATCGAAAAATGAATTGTCTAGTCCAAGCAACTCACCATGCGGAAAATCATACAGGTGTATTTTGCGCAACTGATCCACAATCTCACGGGAAATCCCCACATGTTCTGGACTGATTTGCTTGTCGTCACCTACAACAATGATTTTTTTGGCTATGTACTTCAGAAGGACAGGTTCAGGACCGGATTGGCTGGCCTCATCAATAATAATTACGTCAAATAAACCCTGTGAAGGATCAAATGACTCGACGACTCGATAAAGAGGCATGATCCAAGCAGGAATTGCAGATCTACAGTGTTCCATATGATACTTCGCATCTCGTTTATGTTTCTCGGCATGCTTCCCCGTATCCTTACCTACATTCCGAATCGCAAGACTCCATGCCATAAGGTGCTGTTGTTCCGATGCAGTTAATCGCTTAAAACAATGCTCCCAAGCCTTCAAGGCACCAATATCCCCTAAAATCTCTTGAATCTGTTTATCCAGACGCTCCAGTACTTGACTTAAATCTTCTTCTGACTGCCCCATTAATTCCTTCAACCATGTATTGGCTTGTGCCCATTGAAAGGCCAGATCCATATTTTCAAAACACTCAGGCCACGCTCTTTCATGTTGATTTGCCACTAAGTCCAGATAAGTAAGAGGAAGTGTTTTGAATTTTTCTTGCAGCTCCTGAAACCTCGTATATTGCATGTCTCGTTGGTGAAGTGACTGTAGATCAGACAGTGATGACTCGTATTTCTGAACATTCCTCAATTCAATCGCCTGGATTAAATCATCACATATCAAATGAATAGATTTATCTTCCTGATCATGTTGATCTGATTGAGTAACCTTAAGTCGCAAGGATTCAAATTCCTTAGTCAGCTTCCTCTTCTGCTCCAATATCATGCAAGAATCAACAACGCTCACTAGCTCGGCAAGCTGATCGGACTGACGTATTGAATACGAAGTTCCGTGACTCTTTAGAAGTGCATGAAGTTGCTTTAGCTGATCCGAGTATTGAATGCAAAGTTCTAACATCCCTACATTTCTGAGAAGCAGAGCTGAATAAATAGAATGGCTTCCCGTTCTAATGGGTAAGTTCATGTAGGGTTTCATCAAGTCGGTTATCTTGTCTAATCGTAGCAAAAATTCAAGATATTGAATAACGGTCTGGAGTTCGTCTATATTGCTGCATACTTGTCCATTTAATACAATCGACTTCGTAATATACAACGTATCTTTAATGTTTTTCTTCAATAAGAACGGGAATCGTGTGGTACCACCGTTATCTAAATGGTTCTTCAAAACCTTACCATCTTGTAGAAGTTGCCTTAATGAAACACCCTCCGGCAGCTGAACGTCCAAAGCATCATAACGTCTTGCATCTTCGAGCAGCCGCTCAGTCTGCCCCGTAATAATCTGCAGCAATTCTCTCCATGAGACATCTTGATTTTGGTGAATATCCATAAGGGTCTTCTCAACCCATTCTTCACCGTTTTCCAATAATACAGAGTAAATGTGCTCGATCTTCTCTAGGTTAACTTTACAACTATTAATGGCTTCTTCATCCCAGGCCGAGATGCTCGAGTATAACTCTAAATTAAGAACATCAGTATACTTCTCTAAAACAAGATCGAGGTGTTGTTCCTGCTCCACTAGATTATGAAATTGCTTTACTTGCACCAGACTAAATGGTTCTGGGAACCATAGACCCAATTCCTGAATCATTTCATCCGTAAAGATATGAAGCAAAGAGTATAATTCCAATGCCTCATCGCTGGTTAGAGGTATTTTTTCCTCAAGTTCGACTTGATCCTTTACCCATCCATAAGATTCTTGCTCCAATCGAATCTGGTTCGCCAACTTAGATGCAGTTCCTTGATATTTCCCATTCAATAAATAATGCGTATAAGTTTCCTTTTCACGCACTGAACGCAGTGTATGCTCAGTCTCTGCCTTTTGTTTGCGAAGTTCGAAAAGTTCCTTCTCAAATTTGTTAATTTTCAAACTGCTTTCAGAGGAGCTCCATAAGTCTCTACGATAAGTAATCCCTTGAACAACTTTCTCAAGATCCCGAAAGGCACCATCATCACTCCCCAGAAGATTAACACATAGAGTTTGGATTTCTTCAGGTAGTTTTTCCTTTAATACTTTTAACGCTCTTGGAGTTTGGCTAGTGACTAAGATTTTTTGACCTGAGGCTAGTAAATGAGAAATTAGATTGGCGATGGTATGACTTTTTCCCGTGCCTGGCGGCCCTTGAACAATGACACCGTCTTGTCTATTTAGTGTTTCAACGATTCGTCGCTGTGCTTCGTTAGCTGGCTTAGGAAAATAGATTTCTTGAACTTTAAAATCAGCAACATTAGATAGGGAATGCGAGAATTCTTGCTCATCACTGTATGTATCTGAATAGTCCTCATCCAGTGTTTCTACCACCCGATGAACCCCTTTTGGAACTTGGTTATCTTTCAGCTTAAGTTGTTCAATGATCGTAGAGTAGGCCTGTATATATCCGCGTTCCGTTCTCTTCCGTAATATCAATGCAGGACTGAAGGAGACAAATGGATGCGGTTTGAGATCATAAGATACCTCTAACCTGTCCTCAAAGGTACCTTCTGCTGACATAGAATTCACCCATGTTCGCAGCATGAAACCCATTTGCTCTTCGTTCCAAAAGTCATCCTCCAAGCTCTGCAATATTAATTCTATGGATTGTATCGCATCTCGATTAGGCCTTTGGTCGATTTCCAACATATCCTGTTCTAAGAAAGGCTTTATACCTTCCGAAGAAGCACGAAGTGTAAATGTTCCCGTGTTCGTATCCATTGCTAGTTCGGCCCGACCTGTGAGTAGATGCCGAATAATAGGGTTAGCATTGGGTGCCTTCCAGTTGAGTAAACCACTTGCTACAACAAGCTCGTACTGTTCACCGAGCTTCTTTTGCAACTGATAAATCGAGAACAACTTCTCATATTGATCTTGGATTTTTTTGCTACGTTTATATTCAGTAAACCAAGGCCCCCATAGCTTCTCAAGATAATCCGCCCATATATCTTGAAGCTCAATCTGATCATTGAAATAAATGAATGGGGGATTCATTTCGCTCTCCTGATTATCTTCTTCCTCATCTTCTAAGATTGGATCTATCTTGTATTCAGGGTTAGGCAATTGCTCTTTAATTTTAGGAACATCACCACTTGGTTTCTTCAACTCTTGTGTAAGGACCCATGCCTCTATCTTCTTAGGAATAGTGGGAAGTTCAGGAATGTGCGGTTTCTGAATTTCTAGCCAAGTATCGTCTTTCCGGTATTCCTTACCGCGCAAGGAGAGAGTGCATTCTGGCTCCTCTGGGATTTCATGAAACCAAAACACCTTCTCATAGGACCGAACATCGTAAATAACAGGTGTACGTAAGAGGGTTAGCTCTTTCAAATAGCTAAATAATCGAATGGACCGATCTCTGATTAGTTTTTGTTGCTCTGTTTGTTCCAGAATGATAATCACCTCCAGTATTAAGGAATACCAACATGAATAGATTAATACACCTATTCAATAATTCAGATAAAAATCCCTTTTTTCGACATTTATTTACCATCATTATACACCATTGAAAAAGCAATAATATGTCAGCGAGTGTATGTTCGCATAAAAAATCCTCCCGAGAGGGAGGAAGCAGGTAAGAGGATATATTCCAGCCAAATCATTTATAGCATCTAACTCACATAAAAGTTAGTATAACTATACCCTTCCCTCGTTTTCTTCACCTCAAGGATTGCCGGTATCGCGCTCTTCAGCTCCTGAACATGTGAAATCACACCAATCATTCGACCGGACTGTTGCAGGTCTATCAGAGTATCAATGGCCTTGTTCAGAGACTCTTCGTCCAGTGAACCAAAACCCTCGTCGATGAACATGGTTTCTAGTGAAACCCCGCCATCATAAGCTTGAATAACATCTGCCATTCCGAGCGCTAGACACAGCGAAGCATTAAACTTTTCTCCACCGGATAATGTCTTCACATCCCTCAGTTGACCGGTATAATTGTCATACACATCAAATCCAAGGCCACTTTGCTTGCCGCGTTTCTCCATGCGGTCGCTGCGGACAAGGTAGTATTGTCCTCCGGACATCTTTTGTAGCCGATGGTTTGCATTGTGAATAATTTTATCTAAAAACTCAATTTGAAGATAGCGTTCGAAGGAGATCTTACTACTATTTTCTCCGCGCACAACATCATACAAATCTTTCACGACTTGGTACTCACGTTCAGCCTCTTGGCAGCTACGCTCAGCCTCAAGAATATTCGCCTTAAATTCCGAGCCTTTATCAAAGTTATTCCCAGCTTGGATAGACTCCGCACGAACGATATCAATAGATTGTTCCAGATCATCTAGAAGCTTCTGCAGGATGGCAAGATCTTGACGTTCTTTACCTGCCAGCGTGGAGGTTAATTCCTCAATTTGCTTGGTTACCGATGCCAATGAGGCCTTGTACATTTCAATCTGACTCTTCAGCTCAGCTTGAGCCTCATTGCTCATCTTCGCTGC
This sequence comes from Paenibacillus sp. P46E, assembly GCF_001909095.1. Taxonomy (NCBI): domain Bacteria; kingdom Bacillati; phylum Bacillota; class Bacilli; order Caryophanales; family Paenibacillaceae; genus Paenibacillus; species Paenibacillus sp. P46E. Next base: position 8,374 of record NZ_LVYZ01000041.1, on the reverse strand, counting down.
TTTATAGCTTTCTTCTGAAGCGAACCCAGCCTGTTCTAACGCTCCGAGGTAACTTTGAAGAGCCTTGTCCTTATTGGTAGTCGCTTCACTTTTCCCATTCTCAGCATTGACTCGGCTTGCTGATGCCTTTATATTCCGTTCGTTCGCTTCCTGGTATTGACTCTGTGCTTGCTTCCACGCGCTCTCAAGTTGTCTATTGTTAACCTCTGCACTCTTGATATGCTGTTCTAATTTCCCGAGACTACGTACTTCTTCTGGCAAGCTGGATAAAGATTGATCAAATAATGCTTTCTCAGTTACATATTCTGTATTTTTGCTATTGAATAAATACAGCGTATGTTCCTTTTGATTACGTATCTCCTCCAATTTGCTGTCCAGTGTATCTAGTGATTGCTTGAGTGGAGCCAACATCGAATTATCTTCTTTCAGTTGCTTCTCCTCTTCAACCAGTGCCTTTCCCTCTATTTGCAGATCAGCATAAACACTCTGAATCCGTTCTAACGGATATCCCAGTTCAAGCAACTGTTGCTGTTTCTCATTAATCTGCTGTTCAGTAGTTGTGAGCTTCGCCTTTACTTCTAGGTGTTTTTTTTCAAATAAAGATTTCTCCTTACGCATCCGTTCAAGCTCTTCTTTGGTAGGAATGTCGCCGGTGGCAGCAGCTTTTTGGGGATGATCCAGACTTCCGCAGACCGGACATAACTCACCATCATGAAGATGACTTGCAAGCAATCCTGCTTGTCCTTCAATCCAACGTTCCTCAATTGCAGAATACGCATGATCCGCTTGTTCAAATGACCCTTTATTCTCTCTTTCTTCTGCTTGTTCTGTTTTACGTTTGTCTAAAAGGCCGAGATATTCTTTCATAGTTACAGCCTGCTGTCTTAACTGGTTAAGCTTTTCAGTCTTTGCCGGCAAATGAAGAACCTTATCTTCCAGTTCCTTAACTTGCGCTGCCTTAGAGAGTCGATCGCTCTGCTTCTTCTCCAGCTCATCAATTGAGCCGTTCAGCTGCTTAGACAAGGTATCCACTTCTATCGTAAGCTTCATGACTCGTTGCTGTCTCTGATCAATCTCTTTTACTGCTGGGAGATACCCTTGAAGCCGATCCAGTTCACGTAAAGATTGATTCCGTAATTCTTCCTTTCCCTCTTCCTCCTTATAGAGAGCAATAGTCGTATTGAGGGCAGTTTCAGCCTGCTGGCATTCTATAAGCGCAGCTTCGAGCAACTCGCTTTTACGACTCAGTTCATCCGTCATTTCAATAGTATGTTGCTCATAGACCTGAAGGTGAACCGCTTGCTCCGCCAGAGACAGCTGCACTGTTTGCTGCTTGATAACATCCTCTTTCGCTACTAGTTGTTGTTTTACTTCAGATTTCTGGTCTAACAGATCAAATTGTCCATTTACCGCTTGTACTTGATGATAAACAGCCATATGTTCTTGGAATTTGGTCAGTTCAGATTGCAACAGGAGCTTCTTTTCTTTCAGTTGCACAGTGTAATATTCAATCTCTTTATCCAATGCTTCAAGCACTTGATAAGTATTGTAGTTCTCCTGCTCAAAAACCTTGTATAAGTCAGAGGCTTCACGCCCACCTAGAGTACCTTTCACATTACCGATATGATATTCCAGCATCTTCGCTTGCTCCGAGCAAATTTGCTGCATGTCCTTGCGTTGTTCATTCAAATGGTCCGCAACCTGTTTATATAACCCTGTCTTAAATATCCGGCGCAAGATCTCTTCCTTGTTCTCTGTCTCTGAGGTGAGCAGCTTGCGGAATTCACCCTGTGGCAGCATAACGATCTGGCTAAACTGCTCCTTGGTGAGTCCAATAAGTCCGCGAATTTTCTCATCCACCTGCGACACGATAAAACGATCGACAATGGGGACAGCCTTTCCACTGCTGATTTCGTACAGTTCATAACTATCTCCTGTCGCACCTTTATTTCCGGTCTTAACATGGGCTAACTGCCGGAAAACACGGTACGCCCGACCTTTCAGCTCAAATTCCAAATCAACAGACGTGTGGACCTGGTCATCGGCGAAATGGCTCCGAAGCATCTTGTTATCATTTCTATCCTCACCGCTTGCATCTCCATACAGAGCGAAACAGATCGCGTCAAAAATCGATGTCTTCCCTGCACCCGTATTTCCTGATACCACAAATAAGCGATGCTCTTTTAGTTCAGAGAAATCAATAACCTCTGTATCCTTATACGGCCCGAACGCCGTCATTGTCAGCTTGAGCGGTCTCATAATGCTCACCTTCTTTCTCCAGGATTTCCTGCAGCGTTTCGATAAACAACTTCTCTGTTTCTGGCGATAGATCCGTTCCTCTTACGTCTTTATAAAAAGCTTTGAACAGCGACAGTCCATCCATCTTTGCTCGTCCTTCAACCACCTGTGGCTCCCCAATCAACCCTTGGATTGTCTTCTTGCGTTCTACATGCATTGCGTTTGGATAGACCGAGCGTACCCGTTCCATTGGCGATGACACCAACACTTCATCCAGCAAGCGGACGAACACATAATCCTCATTAATGACATGCCGCTCAATATCTTCGATAAAACCTTCGACTGTACGCATATCAAGTCGTGGGATAAGCAATTTTCGTTCAATCGTTGTGTTTCCATGCTGATCTAGGTGGACAATTAAATATCCCTTGTTATGATGTTCTTCAGAAATCGAATACTTCAGCGGTGAGCCGGCATACCGGACTGTTTCGTTTCCAACATGATGTGCCTGATGCAAGTGACCTAATGCGGTGTAATGGAATCCGTCAAAAAATTCAGAACTTACATGTTCAGCCCCACCGATCGACAGCGGCCGTTCAGAATCACTGGTATTATCCTGTGCTTCACCGCCAGGTGTTACAAAAGCATGTCCCACAAAAATATGGCGGGCGTTTGGGTCCATCGTTCTTTTAATATTCTCCGTAATCTTCTGCATCGCATCATTATGTGTTCTAATAATCTCATCACCAAGTAAATAACGTACTTTACCCGGTTCAGAATAAGGGATGAGATGGAAGTGAACTTCACCATGCTCATCATTCAATACCACTGGCTCCATGGAGGTGGTAAGTTCCCCGGCGATATGTAGTCCCGAGGCTCTCATAATGTTGCTACCGAAATCAAGGCGGCTTGGACTATCATGATTACCGGCGACGGCGAGTACAGGAATTTTCAACTGCAGTACGATCTTCTGCAGCACCCGATCAAGCAACTGCACCGCTTCCGTCGGTGGGACGGCACGATCGTAAAGATCGCCTGCGATAATGATAGCATCAGGCTGCTCTGACTCAATATCCTTGATAAACTGTTCAAGAATATATTGCTGATTCTCAGTCATATAGACGCCTTGCACCAGCTTGCCGAGATGCCAGTCTGCTGTGTGGAATATTTTCATAGTTTTCCGTCCTTTCGGATTGTCTTGTTTCGAAATTGCCTTGTTATTATGTATCTTTATTAAACAAAAGTTCGCTGACAGGAGGTTGTCAGCGAACTTTTGTTCCCACTTAATCAACTCTATACTTTTTAAAATTCTCCGCCTGCTCAAAAATCTCCTTAAATATCTCATCTTTTGGAACAGGGGGGTATCCATTTTCGGCAAGTGTTAAAATCAAGTCAACCTTCAACTCTGCTTTGATGTCATCACGGTGCGCCCAATCTGTATATCTAGCTTTGTCGTCAATGATCTTCTTAATCTCCTGCGAGAGCTTTATAAGTTTATCGTGTGCGTAATCAAATTTATATTTCTCCGCAATTGCTTTCAGAATATCGTAGAACGCTTTTTCTTCGAAATCAATTCCTAGATCTTTAAAAGAATTCCGCTCCTTCACAAGTTCTGCAAACAAATTTGCGAATTGGTCTGCAACATCGTCCAATACATCGCTTTGCATTGCTTGAAAGTCTTTTCTTTCATTATATAGATCAATTAATTTCTTTAATCGCTTTGAAAAATCCACACCTTGCACTCTATTAGTTTTCTTGAACTCTTCTATTGCCTTAGCTAATAATTTTTGTAACAACTTAATTTTAGTATTTGGCAATTTAATTTTATCAATCTTCGCCATATACTCATCGCTGAATAAATCCACATTATTACTAGGATCATTTTTATCCAGAGTAAATATTTCTTCGATACCTTCACTTATCAAAGCTTCCTGTATCATCTGTCTTACCTTTTCATTCATCTGAGAAGTGTCAGGTGCTCCTCCAACAGTTAGTTTATGAATGATAGATTTAATTGCAAAATAATAATGTATGTAATCTCTTTCAATTTGGGTGATCTCTTCGCTGGAACAACATAAATTGTATGCAGAACGAAGTTTTTTCACAATCGCTATGAACCGTCTTTCCAGTTCATTAGTCTGCTGGGCGAATTCTGCCGCTCGGTTTAAACATTGAAGTTGTTGTAAAGGTGTTCCCTTAAAATAGGCAGTACTATCGAATCTGTGGAAGATCCTCGTAAGTAAGTCTAACTGGTCTTTTACAATTACTACCGCTTTGTCAGTCCCGTCAAAATTATCACCATCTACCACACCATATTTTTTCAATGCCAAATTCATATTGCTCTTAATTCCAAAATAATCAACTACCAAACCCATTTCTTTACCTTCATAAACACGATTCACTCGGGATATTGTTTGAATTAAGGAATGTTGTTGAATAGGTTTATCTATATAAATGGTGTCCAAAAATGGCACGTCAAAACCAGTAAGCCACATATCAACAACAATGGCGATTTTGAAGTTTGACTTTTCGGATTTATACTGTCTATCTAGTTCTTTGCGGTAATCTTTTGTGCCCAATAATTTATAAAGCTTTTCTTCATCATCCTTATCTCGTGTCATCACCATTTTAATCTTCTCAATGGGTTTTATTTCTTGTCTCTCTTTTTCAGTAAGTACTACGCCCTCATCACTTTCTTTAATCTCTGCCCATTGTGGACGCAAGGCAACTATCTGTTTATACAAATCGTAAGCAATCATTCTGCTGGTGGCCACGAACATTACTTTACCTTTTACGGTTGCAGCTTCTTCAATACGCCTCTCGTAATGCTCCACAAAATCTTCAGCTACTAATTTCAAACGTTTAGGGTCTCCAAGAATTACATCCATTTGTGTTACCGCTTTTTTACTTTCTTCTATTTGATGTTCGTTAGCCCCATCCGCTTCACACTTTTTATAATAGTCTTCAATTTCTTTTAGTTTGGCCTCGTTTAAATTCACCTTGGCGGCTCTACCTTCATACACAATCCTTACGGTTATTTCGTCATAAACCGATTCCCTCATTGTATAGGAGTCTTCTACATCTCCAAAAACATCCATTGTGGCATCAATTGGAGTTCCTGTGAAGCCTACATAAGTTGCATTGGGTAAAGAATTGTGTAAATGTTTTGCGAATCCATACTTCTTTTCCACACCATCTTTAGTAATTTTTATTTTTTGGTCAAGATTAACCTGCGAACGGTGTGCTTCGTCTGAAATGCAAATCACATTTGATCTTTCGGTAAGCAAGTCGATGTCTTCATTAAACTTATGAATGGTAGTTAAGAAGACCCCACCACTTTTTCTGCTTTGTAAATAAGTTTTTAATTCAGCACGACTCTCTACACTTATTATTTGATCATCACCAATAAAGCCCTTTGCGTTAGTGAATTGTCCTGAAAGCTGGTCATCCAAATCAGTTCTGTCTGTTATAAGAACAATAGTGGGACTATTAAAGTGTACACTTCGCATCAATAATCTTGTAAGGTACAACATGGTAAAACTCTTACCACACCCTGTCGCTCCAAAATACGTACCACCTTTACCCGTTCCTTCTGGTTTCATATTTCGCTTAATGCTATTAAACAATTTATTGGCAGCATAGTATTGTGGATAGCGAGGAACAATCTTCTCTTCTTTAGTGCTCGTATCGGGAAAATACATAAAATTACGAACTACATCGAGTAAACGTTTTTGATTAAATAAACCTTTTACCATTGTAAAAAGTGAATCAATACCGTCCTTATCCAAGGGTTCGTTCCCTTCTATTTTTCGCCAAGCATAGAAAAAATCATACGGAGCAAATAATGAGCCGGATTTATTATTAATGCCATCACTGATAACACAAAGAGCGTTGTACTTAAATAGCTCTGGAATATCTCTTCGGTATCGAACTGTAAGTTGAGTATAGGCATTCTTAATTGTAGTGTTTTCTTTAATAGCGCTCTTAAATTCTAACACTACTAAAGGTAAGCCATTCACGTAAATAATAGCATCAGGAATACGTTTTTCATAACCCTGGATTTCTAATTGGTTGACTATTTTAAATAGATTGTTTTCTAAAGTTTCAAAGTCTAACAATTGAATAAATAAATCTTTCTTACTACGGTCTTCTCGTTTGAAAAGAAAACCATCTGAGATCATTTTAATAATGGCTTTGTTGCTATCATATAATGCGGAAGAAGGTAGTACCTCCATTTGGCGGATAATCCCTTCTATTTCGTTATTCGTAATATCATCATCAGAATAACGATCGAATAGATATGCTTTGGTATCATCACGAAGGAGAACGTCACTCATTTCCTTATGAATGTACATACCATTTTTGTGCTTATAGTCTTCAGTTTCAAATAGCTCTATTACTGCACGTTCTAGAGATTCTTCTGTGAATTTCATAGATTATCCTCCAGTGTTGCAATTTTGGAAAGCAAGATATTTTTTAGGGACTCCAAAAAATAATTTTCTTTTTCTTTAATCATTATATTTTTATTCAACATATTGAAACTAGAATATAATTGAGCACCAATTTCACTAGAAGGGATGAGAACGTTGAAATTAAACAAATGTTCTAAAGTTACGCTTGCTTGATTTGCACTTCCTTGTGCTCCTGATAGAATAAAATCCGAGAAATCTTTTTCAATTAAACGATAGTAAAGGAATAATTGTCTTTCTGTTTTTGTCGCTCTTAATCTGACAGCATTTTGATTTAGCAATGAATTATTCGCCAGTTCTGGTACAATAACTATTTTCCCAACAATTGATAATGGATTATTTGGCCAAGAGCCAACTGTTGAGATTATAATGTCGTTTGTTTTTAATCTATATTGAGAATATTCTTGCGCTTGATCTACATCCAAATAATTACAATTTCTAGTATCAATAGTTTTATCTTTAAAATCCGATACACGGACTATAGGTACACCTGATATAGTATAATCATTGGATTGAAAGGCAAATCCTTTTTTATAATTAATAAGATTACCTAACTTCTCCAAGTTCCACCCCTTTGGAATCTCCTTATCCAATTCATTATTAAATTCCATCACTCCACCCTTTGATTTGTATGGTTTGCCGTTTTCGTCAGGAAATTCAAAATCAATAAACCATTGTTTGTATATAGCCCGTGCGGTTTCTTCTGATTTTTGAATAAGCTGTTTATTTAGATTTATTCTTTTTATCAGAACATTGTATTCTTTTACAGTTTCTTTTTGTTTACTGATAGATGGAACAGGGAGTTGCATATTGCAAAAATCTTTCCAATTCAACCCCCCTCGAACATCGGCATCTGTATAAAACCACGCATTTCTGTCAAATTCTCTACGTAAAAACCACATCATCAAATACTCTGGGTCAAGTGCTTCTTTATCAATAATTTCAAATACATTATAGGCTGGAGAAACAATTACATCCTCAACCTGTTTTGAGAGAGCAACTGGCAGTCGTTTATCTCTACCTACGTGCATTCTGTTACAAGCGAATTGTCCGTTCTTGACAATTTTATATGTAGTCATATCAGTTCCTACAATATTAGCTACTGACGACATGAAATATTTATCAATGTTTATACCCAACAAATTATTTACATTAAGTTCAGTATTTCGAACATTAATTTCTTTAATATAATCCCCAAGTCGTTTATATTTTAATTTCATAACCTAACTCCTTAAACACAGAAAGTAAATCTTTTTTAGAAATCTCCTCTTCTTTCAACAAATTGGAAAATTCGGTTTGTAATGATGCCATTTTCTCATCAAAGTCAATATTCTCATCACGATTTATAAACTCAATATATTTGCTTGGAACTAACGAAAAATCTTTTTTCTCAACCTCTTCAAGCGTCGCACTGTAACAAAACTCTGCGATATTTTGATAATTTTTTTCATAATCAATTTGTTGCCATATATGATAAGTATCACCAATTTTTTTAATATCATCTTCGGAAAATTGAACAAACTTTTTCTCAAACGGAATACCCAGTTCTCTCAAATCCATAAACAAAATTTCATCGATACGATTACGATATTTTTTAAGCTTTCCGTTTTGCTCAATGGTTCGATTTTTTTTGTTTCTATTTAATATCCAAAGAGTAACGCTTATAT